>NZ_JBNCLC010000005.1:0-355177 GCF_049844475.1 Micromonospora sp. DT47
GCCATCTGCGCCACATCGGACGCCGCCTCGTTGCAGGCGCGCAGGGTCGCCGTCAGCGCGGACGCCTGCTCCGGCGTAGGCAGCAGCTTCACCTGCACGACCAGCCTCACCGCCCTATCGTACATTCGTTCTATCTGACCTCGATGGACTCCAGACCCAGACGTACGCAGGGGGCGCAGCGTCGTCTACAACCTTCACGCGCACTTGGTCTTCACCACCAGGTACCGACGCGGCGCCCTCACCGATCCGATCCTCACCCGCTGCCAGCAGGTCATGTCCAAGGTGTGCGAAGACTTCGGCGCGCAGCTGCGCGAGTTCAACGGCGAAGACGACCACGTCCACCTGCTCGTGCACTACCCGCCAGCCGTGGCTCTGTCGAAGTTGGTCAACTCGCTCAAGGGTGTCTCGGCCCGGCATCTGCGGCAGGAGTTCTCGTCCCACCTCAGTCGGTATCTGTCGGGCGGTCACCTGTGGTCCCCGTCGTACTTCGCCGGCTCGTGCGACGGTGCCCCACTGGGCGTGGTCAAGGAGTACATCGAGAACCAGAAGCATCCAGGTCCGCGACGGCGTTCCTCCCGGCCGTAAACAGCCGGGGTTCCCGCCTTATTCACTGCTGAACGAACTCCTCCACGGCGGTGCAGACCCGGCCCAGCACTTCGGCGGAGCGGGCCAGCGGGCCGGGCACCATCATTCCGTGGTCGGCGTCGGGGATCTCCAGCACGTGCGGGGTGAGCCGGCGCGCCACCTCGCCGTCCCACGCCGTGTCGGCGGTGCCGCCGACCAGCAGGAACGGCGCGGTGGCCCGACCGAGGGCGTCGACCACCTCGGGCAGGCGCAGCAGCGGGGTGAGCCAGACCGCCCGCAGGCCGTGGTCGGCGGCGAGCGGGGCGGCCATCGAACCGAGCGACTTGCCGACCAGCAGGTCGGTCGGCCCGGTCAGCGGCCGGCATGACCTGGCCGATCACCCAGTCCGTCAGCGCGCCCGGCGCCAGCCGCTCCGGCACCTGCCAGGAGATCTCCTGGACGGCGAGGCCGGCCCGGCGCAGCGCCTCGCCGGTGTACGAGAAGAGCGGGTAGCGGGTGTCGTAGCCCCGCCGGGGATGAGCACGGCACGCCGGTCGGCCATGGTCGCCTCCTGTCGTCGCCCTCTCACCGTAGCGGCGGGCGGTCCACCGATGGGGGCGGACGAATCCGGCCACGGGAGATCATCTGCGGGGTAGCGTCGGCGGCATGTGGCCTCGGATCGGTGGACTCCGCACGCTCGACCTCGGCACCCCCGGGGAGGTGCGGGCCAACCTCAACACGCTCGTGCTGGCCGGGGTGAAGACCGCGACCGCCGGGCTGCTCACCGAGTACGCCGAGGAGGGCGAGGAGCTGGAGCACGTCGGCGAGCGGCTGGCCATGGTGGACGACCACGACGGGCTGGTCGCAGTCGTCGAGGTCACCGGCCTGGAGGTGGTCCGCTTCGCCAGCGTCCCCTGGGATTTCGCCCGCTCCGAAGGGGAGGGTGACCGGTCGATCGAGGAGTGGCGGGAGGGACACGCCGCCTACTGGGCGCGGGTGGGCACCCCGGTCACCGACGACACCGAGATCGTCTGCATCCGCTTCCGGCTGGTCTCCGCCGGCGACGGCGGCGTCACCACCGGAGACCTCGGCACCTGAGGTACGCCCCACGGGCGGTCACCCCGCGCGCAGCTCGGGCAGCAGGCGCGTGGCGACGTCCACCAGCACGGCCTCGTCGCCGGCGTACCAACTGCTGGCCCGGGGCCAGTGCGTGATCACGTCGGTGAAGCCGAGGGCGGCCGCCCGGGCGACCTGCTCGGCGAAGAAGTCGGCGCTGCTCAGCGAGAAGACCGGTGCCGCGTCCAGCGACAGGTAGCGGTCCAGGGTGGCCGGGTCCCGACCGGCCGCCTCGAGAGTGGCGTCCATCCGGGCGCAGAGCTCGGCGACCCCGCCCCACCACGTCTCCAGGTCGGCCCCCTCGGTGTTGCCGGTGGTCACCCAGCCCTGCCCGAACCGGGCCACCAGCCGCATCGAGCGGGGACCGTTGGCGGCCACCACGAACGGGACCCGGGGTTGCTGCACGCAGCCCGGGTTGTTGCGGGCGTCCACCGCGGTGAACCAGTCGCCCCGCCAGGTGGTGCCGTCCTCCCGCAGCACCAGGTCGAGCAGTTCGATGAACTCGCCGAACCGGTCCACCCGCTGCCGCGGCGGCAACGTCTCGCCGCCGAGCACCGCGGAGTCGAAGCCGATGCCGCCCGCGCCGAGACCCAGCAGCACCCGGCCGCCGGAGATGTCGTCGAGCGCGGTGATCTGCCGGGCGAAGGTCGCGGGGTGCCGGAAGTTCGGCGAGGCGACCAGGGTGCCGAGCCGGATCCGCGAGGTCACCGTGGCGGCGGCGGTCAGCGTGGCCATGGAGTCGAACCAGGGTCCGTCGACGAGGTCCCGCCAGCCCAGGTGGTCGTACGTCCAGGCGTGGTCGAAGCCCCACTCGTCCGCCTGCCGCCAGCGGTGCTGCGACTCCGACCAGCGCTGGTCGGGGAGGATCACGATGCCAATCCGCATGATCGCCAGCGTACGGCCCGACGGGTCGACGCGGCTGGTTCATGTGGCGAGCTTGGCCATCATCCGCGGCAGGTGCGGGTCGAGGGTCCGGGGATCCGCCTCCGCCACCGCGGCCGGCGTCCACCAGCGGACGCCGCGGAACTCGCCCGGGTCCGGGGTGAGGGGCTGGTCGCGGCGGCCGTCCAGCACGAACCAGAGGCTCACGTCGACGTGCCGGTCCTCCGCCGGGCCGGCCGTCGGGGTGACTGTGAGGAAGAGCGGACGCTCGCCGGGGCCGGCGGCGTACACCGCCGGCACCCCCAACTCCTCCACCACCTCCCGGCGTACGGTCTCCGCCGGGTGCTCGCCGGGCTCGACGTGACCGCCGGTGGGCAACCACAGCCCGGCCTTGCGGTGGTCGACCAGGAGGACGCCGCCGTCCGTGGCGTCACGCAGCAGGAAGTACGCGACCAGGTGCGGCGACGGGGTACGCGGCTTCGCCCGGCGAAAGATGTCGTCGGTGCGGGCGAGCCAGTCGAGGCATTCGGCCCGGTGTGCGGCCTCCAGGTCGTCCAGCGGGGCGATCGCCTCGACCAGTGCCCGGATCTCGCCCTCCACCCGCATCCGGCCATCCTGCCACCGTCCGGTCAGGACAGTATGGCGGTGTCGGCCGCGGCGCGGACGAACTCGCGTACCCGCTCGGTGGTGTTGGTCTCCAGCCATACGATGATCTATCAGCACACCGCCCGGGAGCGCGACGAGCACATCGCCGACGCCCTCAGCTCGCAGATCAAGCAGACCAAGGATCGGGCACGTAGCGGGCACGACAAGCGCAAGAAGCGGTAGAAACGATCGAGGCCCCAGCCAGGAAACACATCCTGAGCTGGGGCCTCTCGCTGGGGCGGGTGACGGGAATCGAACCCGCACTGTCAGCTTGGGAATTGGACAAGATCGGGCTGGAATTCGGCGTTTCCCGTTGTCGACCTGGCCGGCGGCGGCCTCGTTTGGCCTCTCGTGCCACCACCTTGTGGTCCGTGGATGGCGCGGCGGCTCATGCAGATGATCACCACCAGCACCGAGGATCCCGCCGTCGGCAGCGCAGCGCTCAGCTACGTACCGGACTGGGCCGTCGCCATCGTCGTGCCAGCCCGCAGGGTTGCCAACGCGCCGCTCCAGGCCGCCAACTGGTCGAGCATCGTGTTCACCGCATCCACGTGATGAGCGCCGGGCTTGAAGACGCTGAAGTTCTCGAAGTCGGTGAAGAGCGAGAGTGCCACCTGCGCCCGTACGTCCGCCATCTGCAACTCGGCCACCACCAGGCGCAGGTGCTCCACCGCGCGGGTGCCGCCGACGCTGCCATAGCTGACGAACCCGGCCGCCTTGTTGTTCCACTCGGCGTAGAGGAAGTCGATCGCGTTCTTCAGCGCCCCGGACGTGGAGTGGTTGTACTCCGGCGTCACGAAGACGTACCCGTCGAACGAGGCGATCTTCTCGGCCCACCGCAGGGTGTGTGGCTGGGTGTACTGCCCGAGCGACGGGGGCGCCATCTCGT
The DNA here is from genome assembly GCF_049844475.1 of Micromonospora sp. DT47. Lineage (NCBI taxonomy): Bacteria > Bacillati > Actinomycetota > Actinomycetes > Micromonosporales > Micromonosporaceae > Micromonospora > Micromonospora sp. DT47. Next base: position 4,097 of record NZ_JBNCLC010000005.1, read on the forward strand.
CGAGGTGCGGCAGGTTGAAGTCCTTGATGTCGACGAGTTCGTACTCGGCGTCGAGGCGCTTGGTGGCGATGTCGTGCACCCAGCGGGCCACCGTCTCCCCGTTACGGCCGGGACGGGTGCTGCCGATGATAATGCCGATTCTGGTCATTGTCGCCCTTCCTTCCGTGTCCCGACGCGCTCGGGAGTTCGGCGGTTACCCCATCTGCTGGGTTTCGAACGGACACAGGGCGTTCCGGTGGCCTGCTGACACGGCTCGGTCCCCGGCTAGCGAACGCGACGTTCTAACGGCTCTCGGATCTCCTCGTCGGGCAGTCGTAGACCGTCCGACCGCGCGTGCTGGTCAAACACGAGCGGTGGGAGCTGGGGCTCCGGCTTTCGATGACCGCCGCGGGGCCGTCGGCCGAGGACGGCTTACTGACTCGGCTGGCGCTCTGGACAGTCGGCGTGCAACCAGGTAGCGGACAGATCCTGGCTTGTCACGATCAGCGATCCGGAGAGGCAGACGATCTCGTGTCGGCACCCGAGTTCGTGCGGCAGTACTTCGTCCAGCATCACGTCCCGGAGGTGGGCCACGTCCAGCCCATCAGCGGCGGGCTCAATCGTCAGGCTCTGCACGCCGTTGTAGCGGATCGTCAGGTCTTCCTCGTGCTTCCAACAGTTGTGCCGCAGGTGCAACTCGAGCCAGCGGCTCCCGCGGTTATCACCGGACGTGAGTCGAATGGGCTTGAGGTCCTTGACGCACCGCTTACCAAAGAAGTTGTAGTGGTCGGGGTCAGTGGCGAACCTGCGCGCGCCCTCGGGCAACGAGTCAGCCAATGACGGCAGTCGCCGGAGGTATGCCTCGGGGTCCACGGCGATGCCGCCCCTGGTTCGCTCCACGCTGACGTATCTCACTCCGGTGCCCCTTCCACCCCGCCGCCCACAGCTCGGCCAAGCGGAGGACATCTTCGCACCCGACGAATCGCAGAGATCGTCTAGCCGGACGTGCCACCCACGTCCCGAGACTGATCTGTCACGGACGTCCTGAGACCCGACATCGCCGGCAGTCCGCTGTCCGGTCGCGGGACCTGCGTGATGGATGACAGATCGGTATCAGGACCTGCGTGACAGATCCGTCCGATCAGGTCTTGCCAGTTGGCGACACAGCCCCTGCGGCGCGCCGAGCGGAGCAACTCCACGTTCTGAGCTTCAGGAGAGGAGCCGCTCTCCTACGACCTGGCCGCCACTCGTCTCCCCGGTCGGGCGGAACCCGAGCTTCAGGTAGAACCTCTCCGGACCTTCCGCGCCCGGTTCCCACGTCGTAAACACGCGGTCTTGCCCACGTCGGCGAGCCTCACCGCAGATGGCCTCCACTGCGAAGCGGCCGTACCCCTGGCCCTGGTATTCGGCGGCGATGTTCAGCCGCCAGAGTCCCGAGCGCAGGTCGTCGGGTCGGTCTGGGTGCCACAGGATGTTGAAGAAGCCCATCAGGAAGCCCGTGATGTCGTCACCCTCGACAATCACACGTGGCCAGGCGATCTCGGGCTGCGCGTACGCCTCTGCCAGGGACCATGCAACCGGAGAAACGAACCGCTCCTGGTCCGGCCGTACGTTCAGCCGGCACGCAGCCTCTACGTTGTCTGGAGTGATCTTCACGAGGCTTGGCATGCGGGGCACACTAACAAGTGCCTGGGCAAGCATGAACGCTTAATCCTCTAGCCGGAGGTGTCACCCACGTCCCGAGACGGATTTGGGCGGGATCAAGACGTGCGTGACACTCCGCCGAGCGTTGGGGAGTCGCGACTCATCTGGGGCTGCACGCGTCAGCACCTTGGGCCGGGCAGCGCGGCGGCGGGCTAGTGGCCCGTGGATGGCCCGCCGGGTGCTCCTGGCCGGAGGAATGTCGAAGGCCCTGGCTGAGACCTGCGTCCTGACCAGGGCCTTCCCGTTGGAGCGGGTGACGGGAATCGAACCCGCACTGTCAGCTTGGGAATTGTCGATGTACGCCTGTCCGCGGGCTTCGTGCCCTGGTCGCCCCGGTCCTCAGAGGCCTCGTTTGCCACTGGTTGCCCTGGGTCAATGGCACGCTTATGGCACGTCGATGGCACCGTCACTCGTCGGTGAACGGCTCGTCATGCCAGCGGAAACCGGCGTGGTCCCCCTCGATGCCGAGCATGAACTCCGGAACCTGCCGACCGTCCGGGTACGTCATCGTGACCGCGGCTCGGATCGCGTCGTACGCGCTGTCGATCTGCTCCGGATCCTCGGACCCGACGGCTCGGTTCCACGTATCAAACAGCGGGCGCAGTTGCTCGAACCCGGGGCGAGGATGGAACCGGCCACGGATCCAGGGAAAGTCGTGCTCCTGCTCCTCGATCTCTCCGACGAGCTCCCCGGCGTGACAGATCCGCCAGGTCGCACCACGATCGGCACCCACAGTCATGGCGAGCACCCTAATACTACGGCGGTTCTGTGACGGCTTCCCTGCGCCAGGATGACCGCCCTCTGCCTTGCAAAGATCAAGACTGGTGTAGGCCTGCGTCGGCGACTGCGGCTGGCCTGCTCGTCTTGCCGCCTCCCGTCGGTCTCCGACCGCATCCGTCCGCTGGCTTGGCTGTACGGATGGCTGTACAGCCGAGCCCTCGCCCGAGGGCACGAACTTGGCCACAGGACCTGATCGGGCAGACGACGTCCGGAACGGGATCCGCTTGGAGAGGATGAGGCCGAAAGGGGGAAGCCGTGAATTGGCTGAGTGTCCTGCTGCTCGCGGTGGTGATGATCGCCGGTCCGCAGATCATCAGTGCCGTCTTCCTCGCCTCCAGCCGGGAGGCGAAGCGCAGCTCGCTCGCCTACCTGGTTGGGGCCGGGCTCGCCGTGCTCATCGGGCTGACCGTCTGGTACTTCGTCTTTCACGTCGTACGAGGTACGGGGGGCGGCCAGGGCAAGCATGACGGTACTCGTCACCTGATCGACTGGGTGGTGTTGGCCGTGCTGTTGGCGCTGACGGTGATGGTCTTCGCCCGCCGCAAGCGGAGCCAGCCGCCGAAGTGGATGAGCAAGTTGCAGGCGGCCAGCCCCCGCTTCGCCTTCGGCTTGGGCTTTCTGCTATTCATCGCCATGCCCAGCGACGAGGCCACCATGGTGGCGGTCGCTGGAAGCCTCGCCGGCCACGACAAGCCCTGGTGGCACCTGCTGCCGTTCCTGGTTCTGACGCTGCTGCTGCTGGCGTTGCCGCTACTCGTCCTGCTCGCGCTCGGTCAGCGCGCGGTGGCGGTGCTGCCGAAGGTCCGGGACTGGGCCAACGAACACTCGTGGCTAGTTAGCGAGGCAGTCATCCTGATCTTCGTGATAATCGTCGTGTCCGATCTGCTCAAGTAACCCGCCTTCGCCTGGGCGTCCATCGCCGGGCGAGTTGGCATGCATCTCCGTTTGATCAGTCGACCCGGAAGCTCAGAGTGGGCGCGTAGGGCGTCGCGGAGGATGTAGCGCGGCTGGTTGGGCGGATCTCTGAGGAGGGCCGGGGTTCGGGGCGGAGCCCTGAGGCTTAAAGGCTCTTGTCGTCCGTCAGCGTGGCCGGCCGGCCCGGCCGATGCCGGCCGGAGGGACGTCGGCCAGCCTGCCACAGCGGCTGCGCCCCGGTTCGACGCAGCCGGTCAGCCTGTCGATAGAGATCAGCGATCGCTCAGAGGCACATCGGGCTGCCGCAAGGTCGCGATCCAACGAACGTCCTGTCGTCGGCAAAGTCGCGCGGTCAGCTGCAACTTAAGGTCCTGGTCTCGCCGTCGAACCCGTCCGGGGCGGTGTACAGCGCGGAGCTCGGATGGGGCACGACTCGTCGCAGGCCGCGCTGATCTATCAGCACGCGACGGCGGAGGCGGATCGGGCCATCGCCCAGGCGCTGCACGAGGCGGTGCGCGCGGACCGGAAACGGGCCAAGAAGGTGGGCAAGACCAAGACGGCGGCGGACAAGCCGGCGAAGAGGAAGTGCGCGGCCGACCGGAAGACCGGGGGCAAGAAGCGCCGGAATCTCGGCGGCGGCGACGGGCTGGGAGAAGCGAACATGGACTTGGCCGACTTCGCCGACGGCGTCGACGAGTCCGGCACGTTCCGGGGCTTCGAGGGTGGCTGACCGGAGCCGTGAAGAGCAGGCTAAGGCACGTCAATGGCACGCGGCATGATCGCTGACCTTGGAATATCGAAGGCCCTGGCTGGGACTCGCGTCCTGGCCAGAGCCTCGATCGTGGAGCGGGTGACGGGAATCGAACCCGCACTGTCAGCTTGGGAAGCTGATGTTCTGCCATTGAACTACACCCGCAGGCGGCACCACTGTACCTGAGGTCACCGCCCCCGTGCACCAGGTACCCCGGCGAGCCCGACCGCACCCCACCGTGATCAGTCCGGGACGGACCGTGTCCACAGGAGGGCAACAGTTTCACAGCGGCAACATATGGCCGTTCTCAAATCTGTCGATCGGTTGTAACGTCACCCGCACGTTCCCAGCCACGGTGCGACATACCCCCCTGTCGCGCCGCGAGAAAGAGGTGGGCCCATGGGACTCCGTCCCAACCTGCTGACCCGACGTACCGTCGGTGTCGCGTCGACGACCCTCGCGCTGCTGCTCAGCACCGCCGCCGTCGGCGTCGTTCCCGCTGCTTCCGCCTTCTCCGCCGCTCCGGCAGAGGTCTGCGCCGAGCCGGCCGACGTCCACTCGGACGCTCGGATCAAGAAGGGCGGGGTCGCCAAGCACGACCCCAACGAGCTGACCGCAGCGCAGGTCCGCGAGCGCGAGGCCGACCTCGTCGCCGCGCTGCGCGAGCGGGCCAACTTCCGGGCCGGCACCGGTGCCACCACCCTGGCCACCGTCAGCATCCCGGTCGTGGTGCACGTCATCCAGCGGGACGGCACCCGGGCCGGCGGCAACATCCCGGACTCGCTGATCACCTCGCAGATCAGCGTGCTCAACCAGGCCTACGGCGGCGCCACCGGCGGCGCGGCCACGGCCTTCGGCTTCCAGCTCACGAAGATCAACCGGGTGACCAACCCGTCCTGGTACCCGATCGTGCAGGGCTCGTCGGCCGAACGGCAGATGAAGACCAGCCTGCGCGAGGGCGGCAAGAACACCCTCAACGTGTACCTGGGTGAGCTGAGCGACAACCTGCTCGGCTGGGCGACCTTCCCGAAGCGCAAGCTCGACAGCATGGACGGCGTGGTCGTGCTGAGCGAGTCGCTGCCGGGCGGCACCGCCACCAACTACAACCAGGGCGACACCGGCACCCACGAGGTCGGCCACTGGCTGAACCTCTACCACACCTTCCAGGGTGGTTGCTCCGGCTCGGGTGACAGCGTCAGCGACACCCCGGCCGAGGCCTCGCCGGCGTTCCAGTGCCCGACCGGGCGGGACACCTGCGCCACGGCCGGCCTGGACCCGATCACCAACTTCATGGACTACACCTACGACTCGTGCATGTACCAGTTCACCGCTGGTCAGGCGAGCCGCATGCTGACCGCGTGGAACGCCTACCGCGCGGCGTAACACCGGCAGGACACCGGTGCCGGCTCCGTCTCACGACGGGGCCGGCACCGCCGTTTCCGGGGCTCAGGCGGCCGTGCGGCGGGTGTCGAAGCCGTGCCGGCCGCGGCGGGCCGGCCGCTGGTCGGCTACGCCGGCGACGTCGTCGCCCTGGTGCACGGCCCGCGGATCGAGCCAGACCTGGACGGCCGGGCGCCCGGCGTCGGGACTCATCGGGCCACCCTGACCGCGGCGGGTGAGCATCGCGACGTCGACGCTGAACTCGAAGAGCCGCCAGTCGACCTGCGGTGCCGCCCGACCGATCTCGGCCACCCGGGCCACCCAGGCGGGATCGACGACCGGCCGGGCGCGGCCGGCGACGTACGCCTCGTCGTCGCTCTCCTCCGGCGGGAACGAGTGGAGCGCGTAACGCCCGTCGCGTTCGAGGTCGCGCCGCTTGGGCGAGTCGACGACGAAGCAGAAGAGCCCCTCGTCGCTGATCAGTGGGCAGACCGGGTGCACCCGGGGCCCGCCGTCGGCGCGGACGGTGGCCAGGTAGCCGAAGCCCGGCCCGTACTGCTGGAGGAGAAGGCGGATCCCGTCGGCGAGTCGGGGCTCGTCGGCGGCGAATTCGGACCAGGAAGCCATGCGGACAGTCTATCGAACATGTGTACGAACGCGCAGTCCGACACGCGGGTCGCCCGGTTCGCTCGATAAGGTGTGTCGATGCTGCTCTCCGACCGCGACCTGGTCACCGAGATCAAGGCGGGAACGCTCGCGTTGGAGCCGTTCGAGCCCACGCTGGTGCAACCGTCCAGCATCGACGTGCGCCTCGACCGGCTCTTCCGGGTCTTCAACAACCACCTCTACACCCACATCGACCCGGCGATGCAGCAGGACGACCTGACCTCGATGGTCGAGGTGCCCGAGGGCGAGCCGTTCGTGCTGCACCCGGGCGAGTTCGTGCTCGCCTCCACGCTGGAGGTGATCTCCCTCGGCGACCAGCTCGCCGGCCGACTGGAGGGCAAGAGTTCACTGGGCCGGCTCGGCCTGCTCACCCACTCGACCGCCGGCTTCATCGACCCGGGCTTCTCCGGGCACGTGACGCTGGAACTGTCGAACGTGGCGAACCTGCCGATCACCCTCTGGCCGGGCATGAAGATCGGCCAGCTCTGCATCTTCCGGCTCTCGTCGCCGGCCGAGCACCCGTACGGCTCGGCCGTCTACGGGTCGCGGTACCAGGGCCAGCGCGGGCCGACCCCGAGTCGCTCCTGGCAGAACTGGCGCACCTGGCCGACAAGTAGGCGCTGACCTGCTGTGCAATAGATCCACTCGCATGTCAGGCCGTCCCCAGGCGTGAACATCGATCAGGCCACGGCCGAGGATCGCGTCCACCGCCCCCGCTCCACGACATCTGTGGCTACGAGCGCCCCTAGGCCGGCTGACCTTCACCGCCTCGGGCCGTCTTTCGGGCCAGCCACGGGCCAGCAGCCGCAGCGCGGCGGTCGCGAGAGGGCACGAGAGCCGGTCGGTTGGCCGCCGGTGGTGAGCTTTTCGGGCATCACGACCGCTTGAGCACGCTCTTCCAAACTGACGGTGCGCGCAGGGCTTGATGCCACGGTCAGTGTGTGCCGTTCATTGCCTCGGCCGAGGCGGGTTCCCTTCTCGCTCCACGCCAGCCGCTAGCTGGACCTCAAAGGCGGTCGGTCGACCTGCTGCCAGTGACTCAAGCTCTTGCACGAGTGCTTCAACGTTCGGCCGTGAACAGCCGACGCGAATGAAGAACTCGGCACGGGATGAACCAGAAGTCGCCTCCGCCAAGACTGCCGCCAAGCGGCCGACCTCACCGCGGTTCAAAGTGAGAGTCACCTGATCGCCTTCGTACGCGCCCCGCACCAGTCCCCGCCCTCTCATCAAGCAGTCGTACAGCCATCCGTACAGCCAAGTACGCCAGCCAGAGCCGACGCCGCCCGACAGTAACGGACGGCATGAGCAGGGCCAGGGGTCTCTCGCCAGCCCACCACGATCTTCTTCTAATCCTCGGGCCGCAAGCGGCCAGTCTCGCTGCTACAGCGCGGGCCGGCCATGTGGGACGCTTTCGCGCGTGGAGGACGCGAAGTCGATCATCGTGCAGGTGTACTGCCGCCTGGAGGTCACAGTCGATGATCCGGACGCTGTGTCGGAGCTTGCCGGGCAGCAGTTGCGGACGGCCGACATCGACTGGTCGAGCGAGCGGGACACCGTGGAGGAGGCTGTCGCTGAGTTGCGAGGCGACTTGGCCCAATCGCTGGCGAGCTTGGTCAATCCCGACCGGGTGTTGGAGGGCGTACCCGGTGTTGAGGTTCGGCGTGGGCGGTGGTGGGCAGAAGTCGGCCCACCGTCTGAGCGGTTTCAGCCGGGCTTTGGCGCGCCAGCGCCAGGCGGAACTTGAGTCGCTTCCGCACGTCAGCCGAGGCCACCAGAGACCGCCGAAACCAGGCCGCCGACGCAGTAGGCAGCCGGATATCGGCAATTCCCAAGCTGACAGTGCGCTTCGATTCAGGTCAGCGGAGCAGGCCTGGCGTTCGGTTTCCGCGACCGCCAGGCCGTCTCCAGGCCGTCACAGGTTCGCGACCGGCCACCGATGCCCCCCACGCCTCACCACTCCCGCCCACCCGCTGACGCGCAGGCTCCCGGGACGGCCCGGGAGCCCGGTGCACCCGTCAGCCGGGCCGGCCGTAGCTGTTGACCGGCCCGTCGTCGACCCGCTTCATCTTGATCGGCACCCCGGCCTGGGAGGCGTGCACCACCCAGCCGTCACCGGCGTACATGCCGACGTGGTGCAGGTCGGAGTAGTAGAAGACCAGGTCGCCGGCGCGCAGGTCGGCCCGGCTCACCCGGGCGGTCACCTGGCGCTGCTGCCGGGCGTTGTGCGGCAGCGACACCCCGGCCTTCGCCCAGGCGGCGAGCATCAGACCGGAGCAGTCGTACGAGCCGGGGCCGTCGGCGCCCCAGACGTACGGCTTGCCGATCTGGGCGCAGGCGAACTTCACCGCGATCCCGGCGGCGCCACCCGGATAGCCGGCCGGGCACGGGGCCGGGCGCAGCGGTCCGCCGCCGCCGTTGCCGTACACCTTGAGCCGCAGCTTCTGCAGCCGGTCGATCTCGGCGTTGATCTGCTTCTTCTTCGCGGCCAGCTGGGCCTCGGTACGCGTCAGCTGGGCGACCATCTCGTCCAGCGGTGCCTTCTTGGCGGCCAACTCGTCGCGCAGCACGACCACCGTCTGCACCTCGCGCTGCTGCCGGTGGGCGAACCGGTCGAGCAGCTCCAGCTGCCCGACCACCTCGCTCGGCGACCGGCTGCCCAGCAGCGCGTTGACCACCGAGAGGTTCTCACCCTTGTACGCCTCGACGGCGAGGCCGCTGACCTGGTTCATCGCCAGTTCGACCCGGAGTTGCAAGGGTTCGATCCGCCTGGCCAGCGCGGCGACCTGCCGGCGCTTGGCGGCCAGGTCCTGGCGGGTGGCGTTGTGCTGCTCGATGATCGGTTCGAGCCTGTTCCAGTCCTGGTCGATCTGCCGCTCGATCTCGGCGACCGACGGATCGGCGTGCGCCGCCGTAGCGCCACCGGTCAGGACGACGGCGACGCCGGTGAGGGCGGCGAGGGCGGTGGTGAAGCGGGACCAGCGTGTTCGCGGCGCAGCCGCCCGCCGGACGACCTGGGTCGACCGGACCGACGGTGACCGCGGGGCATGGTGTGCCACCGGGCTCCGTACTCCTTCTTCCGCGACCGCCTACCGGGTTAGCTGACGGGTTCGGGCGGGAAGGGAGCGCCCTACCGCAGTGGCTGCGGATTCACCCCGGCGTACCTGGGTCCCCGGCTCGCCCGGAGGCGACTCGGCGGTGCCGGCCGTTACCGCCCGGGTTGGACGGACCTGGTGGCGGCCGACGATTGACCAGAGTAGAGACGACCGTTATCGATCCGCAACCCGCCATGCCGTGACAGACCGTGTCCGGATACGCGGAACCCCCGGTCGGTGACCGGGGGTTCGCGGCGGCTCGGACCGAGGTCAGTACGGTCGCCGGAAGCCGGCAACCGGCATGTAGTCGATGCTGGTCACCTGGACCGGCTTACCCGTCCGGGGAGCGTGCACCATTCTGTCGCTGCCCAGGTAGAGGCCCACGTGGTGCAGGTCGCTGTAGAAGAAGACCAGATCGCCCGGGCGCGCCTCGGAACGGGGGATGGCCCTGCCCTCGTTCCACTGGTCGCCGGTGTGGTGGGTCAGGTAGATCCCGGCCGCCTTGTACGCGTACTGGGTGAGGCCGGAGCAGTCGAACGAGTTCGGGCCGGTGGCACCCCAGACGTACGGGTCGCCGACCTGCTGGCAGGCCACCCGGATCGCGGTCTGCGCGGCGGTGCTCACCACCCCGTTGATGGTCGGGCAGCCGGCCACCTTCACCGTGGTCTTCGGCATCGACGCCTGCAGCCGCTTGATCTCGGCGTTGATCTGCTTCTTCTTCGCCGCCAGGTCCTTCTCCTGCTTGGCCTGGGCGGCGATCAGCGCGTCGAGCTTCTTCTTCTCGCCGTCGTACCTACGACGCACCTGGAGGACACCCTCGACGTCCTTGCGCTGCTGCGCGGCGAGACGGTCCAGCATGGTCAGCTGCTCGGCGAGGGTGCCCGGCTTGGTGCTGACCAGCAGCGCGGCGATGTCCTGCGAGGGGCCGGTCATGTAGTACCGGGAGGCCAGATCGCCGACCCGGTTCATCGCCAGCTCGCTCTGCAGGGCCAGCGGCTCGATCTTCTTCTGCAGCTCCGCCGACTTCTTGCGGTTGACCTTGAGTTGGGCCCGAACCTTGTTGTACTGCTCGATGGTCGGCTCAAGCTGCTCCCACTGCTTGTCGATCGCCGCCTCGATCTCCTCCGGCGAGGGCGCGGCGTGCGCCGGCACGGCGAGCATCCCGGCGCCGACGGCGACCGCCGCGACCAGGGTGAGCAGGCGGTGGACGACCCGCCGCAGGCCCGCCGGGCGGGTGGGCGGCTGGCCCTGGACGTGACGATGGGGGGGCAAGGTTGCCACCGGTCACCGACTCCTTTGCAACCGACCGCCGGGCGCCTCGTAAAGGGGAAGACGGAGGCAGACGACCTACAGCGGCCGGTGCAACATTAGGGAAGGCACGGACCGGAATCAAGGTGGGCCGTCACGTTATCGTGTGTGCGCAATCGGTTGCACACAAAGGGTGTTCATTCATTTTCCTACGATGGCCGTCAATACATCGTCCAGCGTCACCACACCGAGGGGACGACGGCCGTCGCTCACCAGCACCATGTGCCGCCGCTCGCGCCGCATCGCCAGCAGCAGATCCGCCAGCGTACGGTCCGGCGGCACCACCGCCAGCGGCCGGTAGACCTGGGCGGGCACCGGCGCCCGGCGGGACGCCCCGGCGTACCCGAGGACGTCCTTGACGTGCACGAAGCCCAGCACCCGGCGGGTCGACCGCTGCACCACCGGGAACCGGGAGCGGCCGGTCCGGGTGGCCAGCACCTCCAGCGACGCCGGCGAGACGTCCTCGGCCACCGTGGTCACCGTCGACCAGGGTTGCAGGGCGTCCGCGGCCGTCCGCCGGTGCAGCGCCAGCGCGCCGGTGATCCGGGCGTGCTCCTCCGCGTCGAGCAGCCCCTCGGTGCGCGCCTGCGACACCAGCCCGGCCAACTCCTCGGCGGTGAAGACCGTCTTCACCGCCTCCGTCGCCTCCACCCGCCACAGCCGCAGCACCTGCCGGGCCGCCCACTTCATGGCCAGCAGCAGCGGCTTGGTCGCCACGCAGAAGGCCAGCATGGCCGGCCCCAGCCAGAGCGCGGACGGCTCCGGCCCGGCCAGCGTGATGTTCTTCGGCACCATCTCGCCCACCACGGTGTGCAGGAAGACCACCACGCCGAGGGCGACCAGGAAGGAGACCAGGTGGACCGCCCCGTCCGGCAGCCCCACCGCGTGGAACGCCGGCTCCAGCAGGTGGGCCAGCGCCGGCTCGGCGATCGCGCCCAGGCCCAGCGAGCAGACCGTGATGCCGAGCTGCGCGCCGGCGATCATCAACGGGATCTGGTTCATCGCGGACAGCGCCCAGCGGGCCCGCTTCGAGGTCGCGGCGAGCGGTTCGACCACCGTACGGCGGGACGCGATCAGCGCGAACTCGCTACCCACGAAGAACGCGTTGCCGAGCAGCAGCAGCACGGCGACGAGCAGTTCAGTCATCGCCGTCCGGCTCCTCGGGGCGGACCACCCGGACCTGCTCGATCCGGTGCCGCTCCACCTCGACGACGGTGAACTCGTACCCGGACTCCTCCACCGTCTCGCCGGCCACCGGGATGTGGCCGAGCCGGGCCATCAGGAAGCCGGCCAGCGTCTCGTACGGGCCCTCGGGCAGCCGGAAGCCGGTCTGCTCGACCAGCTCGTCCTCGCGCAGCACCCCGTCGACCAGGACGGGCTCCCCTCCTGGCACGGTCAGCACCGCCACCCCGGCGTCCTCCACCGCGCCCGGGTCGAACTCGTCGGCGATCTCCCCGACCAGCTCCTCGACCAGGTCCTCCACGGTCACCACGCCGTCCGTGCCGCCGTACTCGTCGACCACGATGGCCAGGTCGGCGCCGGCGTCCTTCAGCGCGGCCAGCACGCCGTCGAGGTCCAGGCTCTCCGGGACGTACACCGGTTCCCGGGCGACCGACGCGACGGTCGTCGAGGCCCGGCGGGCCAGCGGCACGCCGAGCGCGTCGGGCACCCCGGCGACCCCGGTGACCAGGTCCAGGGTCTCCTCGAAGACCGGGAAGCGGGTCCGTCCGGTCGCCCGGGAGAGGTCCAGCAGCTCGGCGACAGTGGCGGTGGCCCGCAGCGCGACCACGTCCACCCTCGGGGTCATCGCCTCGGCGGCCCGCTTGTCGCCGAAGCGGATGGTGCGGCGCAGCAGCATCGCGGTGTCCGGCGGGAGCGCCCCGGCCCGGGCCGAGATGGCCGCCAGCAGGCCCAGCTCCTCCGGGGAGCGGGCGCTGGCCAGCTCCTCCTGGGGCTCCACCCCGAGCAGGCGGACCAACCGGTTCGCCGACGAGTTCAGCCCGTCGATCAGCCAACGAAAGGCCTGGGCGAAGCCACGCATCGGCCCGGCCGTGGCGAGCGCGGTCGGCATCGGCCGGGCCAGCGCGAGGTTCTTCGGCACCAGCTCGCCGAAGAGCATCGAGATCAGCGTGGCCAGGGCCAGCGCGAGCAGCGGGCTGAACCGCTCGGCACCGCCAAGTGGGCGCAGCAGCGGGGTGAAGAGCCGGGCCAGCGCCGGCTCGGCGAGGTAGCCGGTGAGCAGCGCGGTGAGGGTGATGCCGAGCTGCGCCCCGGAGAGCTGGAAGGAGAGCTCGCGCAGCGCCCGGCGTACCGTCGCCGCCGCGGGGTCCCCGGCGTCGGCGCGCCGGTCGATCTCCGCCCGGTCGACGGTGACCAGGGCGAACTCGGCCGCGACGAAGAACGCGTTGCCGGCGGTCAGCAGGACGAAGCCGACCAGGGGCAACAGCGTGCCGAGCAACAGGCCGTCGATGAGCGCGATTGTTCCACGAGCCCGCCCGGCGCACGAGTTCGCACGCGGGGTGCCGCTCGGCGGCCGGGTCGAGGTGGCCGACGGCCGGCTGGTGGTGACCGACCCGACCCCGATGGGCCACCCGGTGCTGGACGACGCCATCGTGACCACCAGCGTCTCCTGGACACGACGACGGCGGCGGCACCTCGTGGGTGCCGCCGCCGTCGGGTGTCCGGTCCTCCCGGCGTACGACCTCAGCCGGCGACCGGCTCGGTCTCCTTCTCGCCCGGCGTGGTGTCCGGCTTGACCGAGCGGAGCAGCACGCTGGCCACGTCGACGACCTCGACCTGCTCGCCGGCGCCCTTGCCGTTGACCCCGTCGTTGAGCATCGTCGAGCAGAACGGGCAGCCGACGGCGACCGTCTTCGCCCCGGTGGACATGGCCTCCTCGACCCGGTCCACGTTGATCCGCTTGCCGATCTTCTCCTCCATCCACATCCGGGCGCCGCCGGCGCCGCAGCAGAAGGAGCGCTCGCTGTTGCGCGGCATCTCGGTGATCTCGCCCTGGATGGCGTCGCCGAGCACCTCACGCGGGGCGGCGAAGACCCGGTTGTGCCGGCCCAGGTAGCACGGGTCGTGGTAGGTCACGCCGCCGTCGACCGGCTGCACCGGGGTGAGCTTGCCGGTGGAGACGAGGTGGGCGAGCAGCTGGGTGTGGTGGACGACCTCGAACTCGCCGCCGAGCTGCCCGTACTCGTTGCCCAGCGTGTTGAAGCAGTGCGGGCAGGTGGCCACGATCTTGCGCTTGGCCTTCTCCCGGCCCTCGAACGCCTCGTTGAGCGTCTCGACGTTCTGCTGGGCGAGCATCTGGAAGACGAACTCGTTGCCGATCCGGCGGGCCGGGTCACCGGAGCAGGTCTCGCCCTCACCGAGGATGGCGAAGGAGACGCCGGCCTCGTTGAGCAGCGTAGCGACCGCGCGGGTGGTCTTCTTGGCCCGGTCCTCGAACGCGCCGGCGCAGCCGACCCAGAACAGGTACTCGAAGTCGTCGACCTCGCCGACCCGCGGCACCTCGAAGTCCAGGCCCTTGGTCCAGTCCTCGCGGGTGTTCGGCGGGGCGCCCCACGGGTTGCCCTTGTTCTCCAGGTTGCGGAGCATGACGCCGGCCTCGGACGGGAAGCTCGACTCGATCAGCACCTGGTAGCGACGCATGTCGACGATGTGGTCGACATGCTCGATGTCGACCGGGCACTGCTCGACGCAGGCGCCGCAGGTGGTGCAGGACCAGAGCACGTCCGGGTCGATGATGCCGCCTTCCTCGGCGGTGCCGATCAGCGGCTTGTCGCCCTCGGCGAGCGCCAGCACATCCAGGTGCGCGAGCTGCGCGGCGGTGGCCTTCTCCTCACCGGTCAGGTCCTTGCCGCCGCCGGCCAGCAGGTACGGCGCCTTGGCGTACGCGTGGTCGCGCAGGCTCAGCACCAGCAGCTTCGGCGACAGCGGCTTGCCGGTGTTCCAGGCCGGGCACTGCGACTGGCAGCGGCCGCACTCGGTGCAGGTGCTGAAGTCCAGCAGGCCCTTCCAGGTGAACTGCTCGACCTGGGCGACGCCGAACTGGTCCTTCTCCGGGTCGGCCTCCTCGAAGTCGAGCGGCTTGCCCTCGCTCATCATCGGCCGCAGCGCGCCGAGGCCGGAGCCCTTCTCACCCGGGTCGCGCTTGAAGAAGATGTTGAAGAACGCCAGGAAGCGGTGCCAGGCGACGCCCATCGTCACGTTCAGCGCGATGACGATCAGCCAGGTCATCGAGATGGCGATCTTGATGAAGGCGGCGATGCTGACGCCGGCCTCCCAGTTCGGCAGCAGCGCGCCGACCGCGTGGCTGACCGGGGTGGCCCAGGCCGGGTACTCGAAGTGGTCGGTGGCGACCTTGAAGCCCCGGATGACGAAGCCCATGATCAGCACCGCGAGGACCACGGCCTCGACGAAGTAGCCCTGCCACATGGTGGAGCCGGTGAACCGGGACCGCCCACCCGGCCGGGTCGGCCGGTTGCGGACCCGGATCGCGATCAGCACCAGGATGCCGACCACGCCGAGCACCGCGATCAACTCGGTGACCAGGCCGTAGATCGTCAGGCCGCCGATCAGCGGCAGGCCGCCCTTGGCCGAGACGACCTCGAAGTACGCCTCGAGCACCAGCAGCGACAGGACGATGAAGCCGACCATCACGAACCAGTGCGCGGCACCCACCACGCTCCAGCGCAGCATCCGGGTGTGGCCGGCCGTCTCCGCCAGCATGGTCTTCGTCCGCGTGGCCTTGTCGGTGAACCGCTCCGGCGCGGGTTGCCCCAGCCGGATGACTGCCACCATCTTCATGACCGCGCGCACCGCAAGCCACACCGCCACGGCGGTGATGGCGGCCGCGAGGATCGTGGTGACGATCTGGACGCTGCCCATCGAGTTGGCCTCCCGGTCTGCTGCCTGTCGAGCGGCTCGGCGACCGGACGCCGGATCAGGGCGTGGCCGGCCTGACGCCGCTGCCGCACCCTCGACCGGACCGGTCGATGACCTCGCTCCGCTCGGTCATGCAGTGCAGCCTACGCGCAAGGTTACCCAGCAGTAACGTGAGTCATCTCGCACCCGGCCACGCCGCCCTGCGCACACCATAGGGTGCCCGGCGCCGGAGCGCCGGGCAGGGGTTGCGCGAGGTGACCTGGATCGTGTCGCCGGGGTCAGCGCCAGCGGGAGAGCAGGATCAAGGAGCCGACCATCGCGCCGAAGCCCACCGCGAGGTTCCAGTAACCCCACGACATGACCGGGTACTCCTGCTCGGAAAGGTAGTAGACCACCAGCCAGCCGATGCCACCGACGATCAGCGCGACGGCGGTCGCCGGCAGCCACACCGGGCTAGGCTTGCGCGTCGCCGCCGCCGTCGTCGGACGTACGTCCGTCGGCGGGGTGTACACCTTCTTCTTGCGGACCTGAGACTTGGGCACGACGCTCTCCAGAGGGGTGACGACCTCGTCCGGCCTGACAACCGGGCGCGGGGGCGACGGTCCATGGCCAATAATGTTCGACAGCTAGCGTAGTCCCGACGGGCCGGCCAAGCCACGAATGGGGTCAGTCCGGTGCGCGGAGTGACCGGAACGGGTGGTCCGCGCGGGCACGGAAACACCGGTCCGCGTCGTGGCGGGCACCAACCAGACGACGGGGAAGGAACGCTCGGTGGAGTACACATCCGGCGCCGCGTCCTGGCAGAAGGCCATGCGGCGGGCCGTCGCGGCGCTGCTGCCACGGCGTCCGCGGCAGCGCCGCCCGGGCTGGTCGATCGGGGTGCCGCTGATCGCCGCCGCGGCCGGGCTGCTCTTCACCACCACCGCCACCACCGCCGGGGGCACCGCCCTGCGGGAGGACCGGCGACCCGAGCTGACCCAGCTCATCGAGGACCGCCGCGAGCAGGTGGCTGCCAGCGAGCTGCGCGCCGCGCGGCTGCGGGCCGAGGTCGAGAGCCAGACCGCCACGCTGGCCGACACGGACGGCCCGATCAGGGAGCAGCGGGACCGGTCCCAGCGCAGCCAGGAGGCGGCCGGCTTCACCGCGCTCACCGGCGGGGGCGTGACCGTCGAGCTGAACGACGCCCCCCGGCGCAACGACCAGACACTGCCCAAAGGTGCCACCAACGATGACCTGGTCGTCCACCAGGGAGACGTCCAGGCGGTGGTGAACGCGCTCTGGACCGGCGGCGCAGAGGCCATGTCAATCATGAACGTCCGCGTGCTCTCCACCAGCGCGGTACGCTGCGTCGGTAACACCCTGCTGCTGCACGGCCGGGTGTACTCGCCACCGTTCAAGATCGTAGCCATCGGCGATCCCGCTGCCCTCCAGCAGGCCCTCGCCGGCTCTGAGGGAGTCGGGTTGTTCAAGCAGGCGGTCGATCACTACCAGCTCGGCTACTCCGAAAACGTCTCCACGGTGACCGTGCCGGCCTTCGAGGATTCGACCGCGTTGCGATCGGCGACGGTGCCGCGATGACCCGGGAGGGCGGGGACGCGCGTCACCGCGACCAGAGCGAGGACGAGACCGCCTTCATCCCCAAGGTCGACCGCTCCGCGCCAGCCTCCTCCGGTCGGTCCGCGCCGACCAGCCCCGGCCCGACCAGCCCCGGCCCGACCGGTCCCTGGCCCGACCCGATGCCGCCACCGCGCCGGCCGCCGGCCGCTGACGCGCCGCCCACCGGGCCGGTACGCCACCCGGCGCCGCCGAACGCCGGCCACGGCCGGCCGACCGGGCCGTCCCGCGCCGGCGGACACCCCGCCCCACCCGACGCCGGGCCGGCGCGGTCCGCGCCCCCGGCCTGGCCGGGCACCGCCGCGCACCGGCCCGCCCCCCCGACGCCGACCACGCCGCAGACCATCGACCAGCTCGCGGCCGCGCCGACCTCACCGGCCGCCCACCAGCCGCCGGCCCCGCCGGCCCCACCGGCCCCACCGCCCGCGCCGGTCTCGCCGCCCCACTGGCCGTCGAGCGGCACCGGGCGACCCGCCGAACCAGGTCGCGCACCCGCCTCCCGCGCCGCCGACCAGCAGCCAGCGGCCGGGGTACGACCGGCGCCGCCGGCCGAGGCGCCCACCGCGTTCATCCCCAAGGTCACCGACCGGCCGGCGGAACGTCCCACCGGGACGGAGAGCGGGACATCCCGCTCGGCCCCCTACGACGGCGTACCCCGGTCCGCCACGCCGGACCGGAGCGCGCCCCGCGCGACCTCCTACGACGGCGTACCCGGGTCCGTCACGCCGGACGGGGTGGCGCCCCGACCGGCCTCCCACGACGGCGTACCCCGCTCGGCCGCGCCCGACCGGGACCAGCCTGCTGCGGGAACCCGGAGCGGCGGCCCGGACCGGCCCGCGGACCCGGCGACCACCGCGGTGATCCCGGCCGTCTCCGGGCGACCACGTCCCCAGCACCCGCCGCTGGACTCGACCGCGCTGATGGGCGCGGTCCCGCCCACCCCGGAGCCCGACGGCACCGAGGCCGACGGGCCCGCCGGGCCGCCGCAGCCCCGTCGGGGCGAACGGGTGGTCCAGCTCCGCCCGCACCAGACCGGCGAGGGCTACAAGAGCGTCTACTCGGAGCTCACCCGGCCGTCCTTCGCCTCCCGGCTGCGCACCGGCGTACGGGTCACCGGCGAGGCGCTGATCACCTTCGGCCTGGTGGTGCTCCTCTTCGCCGGGTACGAGATCTGGGGCAAGTCGGCGATCGTCAACGCCCACCAGGACGACCTCAGCCAGCAACTGGCCCAGGCGTGGGGCCCGACCGGCGACCCGACCGTCAGCCCGACCCCCGGGGCGTCCACGAAGCCGGCCCCGCGGGTGGAGGGCAAGCCGATCGCCGGGCTCTACATCCCGAAGCTGGGGAAGAACTGGGTGGTGGTCGAGGGCGTCACCCAGAAGGACATCCGGTACGCCCCGGGCCACTACCCGAAGAGCGCGCTCCCCGGCCAGGTCGGCAACTTCTCCGTCGCCGGGCACCGCAACCGGGCCACCTTCTGGCGCCTTGACGAGCTCAACGACGAGGACGAGATCGTGGTCGAGACCAAGACCAGCTGGTACGTCTACGAGGTGATCCAGACCCGGATCGTCCGGCCCGACCAGGTCGAGGTCGTCGCGCCGGCCCCGATCAGGCTGAAGCCGGGCGAGAAGCCGAAGAAGCTGCTCACCCTGACCACCTGCAACCCGAAGCTCGACAACTACCAGCGCCTGATCATCCACGCCGAGCTCAAGGAGAGCATGGCCAAGTCCGAGGGCCGTCCGGCGGCACTGGGAGGCTGACGACGATGTACGCCTGGATCTGGCGCAAGCTGCCGTTCGGCCTGGCCGGCAAGATCAGCGGGTCGCTGCTGCTCGCCGCCGCGATGGTCGCCCTGCTCTGGTACGTGGTCTTCCCCTGGGCCGAGCCCCTGGTGACGCCCTTCGACGACGTGCAGGTCACCCAGGACTCGGGCACCCCCGGCGGCGACTCCGGCGGCGACTCCGGCGTCGACGAGAGCGCGCCGACCGGTGACGAGCACGACCTGCCGTACGACACCGACGAGAACGCCCCGCCCCCCTCCCCGAACGAGTGAGCCCCATGCGCGTCCTGGTGATCGACAACTACGACTCGTTCGTCTTCAACCTGGTGCAGTACCTCGGCCAGCTCGGCGTGAACTGCGAGGTCCGGCGCAACGACGAGATCGACGTGGCCGAGGTCGGCCGGTTCGGCGCCGAAGGGATCCTGCTCTCGCCGGGGCCGGGCAGCCCGGACCGCGCCGGCATCTGCCTGGACGTCATCCGGGAGTATGCCGGCAAGCTGCCGATCTTCGGCGTCTGCCTCGGGCACCAGGCGATCGGCGAGGCGTTCGGCGCCACCGTGACCCGCGCCCCCGAGCTGTTGCACGGAAAGACCTCGGAGGTCCGGCACCACTCGGTCGGCGTGCTGGCCGGGCTGCCCGACCCGTTCACCGCGACCCGTTACCACTCGCTGGCGGTGCTCCCCGAGACGCTCCCGGACGAGCTGGAGGTCACCGGCTGGACCGGCTCCGGTGTGGTGATGGCGATGCGGCACCGGACCCTGCCGATCGAGGGCGTGCAGTTCCACCCGGAGTCGGTGCTGACCGAGGGTGGCCACCTGATGCTGGCGAACTGGCTCGCCGCCTGCGGTCACCCGGAGGCGCTGGAGCGGGCCCCGGAGCTGGCCGCCGAGGTGGACGCCCGGCGACGCGCCGCCTTCGCCACCAGCTGACCGATCCGCGGAAGACATCGGCCCGGTCCGCGTACGGACCGGGCCGATGTTCAGTGGTGTGCCCGGCTCACTCGCCGGAGAGGCGCGCCGGCGGGGAGCTGGGTAGCGGGAAGCCGCCGCCGGTGCCGGGGCCACCGGTCGGGGTGGGGGTGGGCTCGGTCGGCGTGGGAGTCGGCGGCGTCGGCTCCTGGGTGGGCTCGGGGACGCTCACCGTGATCGTCACCGTGGTGTTACGGGCCTTCTTGGTGCCGCCCTTCGGGTTCTGGCTGGTGACCTTGCCGGCCTCGTCTGCCGGCACCTCGCGGCCCAGATCCACGTTGACCTTGAAGCCGGCGTTCTCCAGTGTTCTGGTCGCCTCTTCCTTGCTCAGCTTTACGACGTCCGGCACCTCGCGGATGTTGCCCCGGGAGACCGTCAGTGTGACCTCGGCACCCTCGTCCACCGAACGGCCCTCCTCCGGGCTCACACCGATGACGATGCCGTCCTTCTCCTCGTCGTCGACCTCCTTGAGCTTCACCACGAACCCTGCCTGCTCCAGCCGGGCCTTGGCGTTCTCGTAGGTCGAGCCTCTCAGATTGTCCGGGATGGGCTTGGTCGCGGGCCCGCCACAGAGGTTGATCCGCACCTGACCGCTCTTCTCCAGGGTTCCGCCGGCGGGCGGATTCTGGCCGACGACCGTGCCCTTCTTGCAGGTGGGGTTGTTGACCGGGTCACCCACGGCGGGCACCAGGCCGGCCTTCTCGATCTCCGCGAACGCTACGGTCTGGGTCTTGCCGGCCAGGTTGGGGACGGTGACCTTCTCCTTGTCGCCCGACTGCATCAGCAGCGCCGCCACCAGGGCGATCACCGCGAGCACGCCGAGCGCCGCGAAGGCCGCGATCACCCAGCCCGAGCTCTTGCGCCGCCCCGGGTCACCGACCCGGGCCGGGATCTGCCGGGTCTGGGCGCCGGCCACCTGGGTCGGGTATCCGGCGCCGGCGGCCGCCGGCGCCAGGTGCGCGGTCTCGTCCTGTGGCATGACCGGGGTGGCCATCACCGGGCGGCCGGCGGCGGCCCGGAGCATGTCGGCCCGCATCTCGCCGGCGCTCTGGTAGCGGTTCAGCGGGTTCTTCGACAGCGCCTTGAGCACGATCGCGTCGACGGCCGGGTTGACGTCCGGGTTGATGTCGCTCGGCGTCGGCGGGGCCTCCCGTACGTGCTGGTAGGCCACACTGACCGGGCTGTCGCCGACGAACGGCGGGTGCCCGCAGAGCAGCTCGAAGAGCACGCAGCCGCCGGCGTACACGTCGGAGCGGGCGTCGACGGCCTCGCCGCGCGCCTGCTCCGGGGAGAGGTACTGCGCCGTGCCGATCACCGCGCTGGTCTGGGTCATCGTGGTGGCGCCGCTGGCCAGCGCGCGGGCGATGCCGAAGTCCATCACCTTGACCTGGCCGGTCTGGGTGAGCATCACGTTGCCGGGCTTGATGTCCCGGTGGATGATCCCGTGCCGGTGGCTGAACTCCAGCGCGGCGCACATGTCGGCGCAGATCTCCAGCGCCCGGCGCGGCTGCAGCCGGCCCTCGACGCCGAGGACCTCCTTGAGGGTCCGTCCGTTGACGAACTCCATCACGATAAACGGGAGCGTCTCGCCGGTCGGGGCGGTCTCCTCCCCGGTGTCGTAGACGGCGACGATCGCCGGGTGGTTCAGCGACGCGGCGTTCTGCGCCTCGCGGCGGAACCGCATCTGGAAGGTGGCGTCACGGGCCAGGTCGGTGCGGAGCATCTTGATCGCGACGTCCCGCCCGAGCCGGAGGTCACGACCGCGGTGCACCTCCGCCATGCCGCCGTAGCCGAGCAGCTCGCCGACCTGGTACCGGCCACCGAGCAGGCGGGCCTGCGCTGTCATCGGGTTCGTCGTCCTTCGCTCGTCGTCGTCTCGCCGCCATCCGTTCGGAGCCATACCACCCGACGGTACGACGTCCGGGCCGGATCGTCGCGTCCGTCGGCGCTCAGCGCGCCGGACGTCACGCTCAGCCGGCCGGGCGCGCCGGGATCACCGGCGCCCGCACCCTGCCGCGCACTGTAGGAAATCACGCCGGAGCAGACCAGGACCAGTACGGCCAGCAGGATGGCGATGGTCACCATCCCTGACCTGGAACGACGCGCCGGAGCGGTGGCCGGGACCGGCTGCCGCGCGTACCCGACGGGCCGGTCGGACCGGACCGGGGCCGGTGGCACGCCCGCGGCGCCGCGGGTCTGCACCGGCGGATGTGGTTGCCGCGCCGCGACCGGCGGCCGGGCCTGCCCGGTCACCGGCGGACGGGGCTGCTGCACCGGCGGGCGGGGCTGCTGGCGCGGCGCGGCGGGCACCTGCGCCCGGGCCACCGACGGGGCCGGCGAGGCCGGTGCGGCGGAGATGGGACGGGCCTGACCACCGGTCCGGGCCTGCTGGGAGAGCGCCAGCTTCGCCTGCCGGGCCACCGACGCCAGCGCGGCGGCGCTCGACCAGCGGGCGGCCGGGTCCTTGGCCAGGGCCCGCTCCACGATCGCCTTCACCGCGGGCGGGATGTCGCCGGGCAGCGGCCGGGGCGTCTCCTGCACGTGCTTCATGGCGATCTCGAGCGGATTGTCCCCCTCGAACGGACGCCGGCCGGCCAGGCACTGGTACGCGACGACACCCAGCGCGTACACGTCGGAGGCGGACGTGGCGACCGCCCCGGTGGCCTGCTCCGGGGAGATGTACGAGGCGGTGCCGAGCACCGACCCGGCGGCGGTGAGCTGGCCGACCAGGTCGGAGCGGGCGATACCGAAGTCGGTCAGCACCAGCGTGCCGTTCGGCCGGACCAGCAGGTTGCCCGGCTTCACGTCCCGGTGCACGATGCCCTTCTCGTGGGCGGCGTGCAGCGCGTCGGCGGCCTGCGCGACCAGCGCCATCGTCCGGGCCGGGGTGAGCCGGCCGACCCGGCTCAGCGTGGCCGAGAGCGCGTCGCCCTCCACGTACTCCATCACCAGGAAGGCGATGTGCTGGTCGCTGCCGAAGTCGTAGACGTCGACCACGCCGGGGTGGTTGATGGTGGCCATGGTCCGCGCCTCGCCGCGGAACCGCTCGGCGAAGCCCGGCTCGTCGAGCAGCGCCGGAAGCAGGCTCTTCACCGCCACCGTACGGCCCAGCACCTGGTCGGTGCCGCGCCAGACGTCGCCCATGCCACCGCTGGCGATCCGCTCGTCGAGGCGGTAGCGGTTGCCGAGCTGGACGCCGGGGCTGAGCATGTCAGCGGCCCCCGGAGTCGGCGATGGCCGCCTGCATGATCCTGCCGCCGATCCGGGCGGCCTCGGAGCTGCCGCCGCTGCCCGCCTCCTCCAGCATCACGCAGACTGCGGAGACCGGGGTGCCGTTCTTGTCCAGGGCGAACCCGATGAACCAGCCGTGGTCGGGCCGGTTCGGCGCGGACTGGGCGGTGCCGGTCTTGCCGCCGACCGTGTACCCGCTGATCTGCGCCTTCCCGCCGGTGCCGTTCTCCACGACGCTGACCATCATCTCCCGCAGGTCGCTGGCCACCTGGCCGTTGACCGGCTGGCGCAGCTCCCGCGGCTTGGCGGTGTAGTAGCTGGTGGTGCGGTCCGGGGCAAGCAGCTGCTTGACCAGGTACGGCCGCATCTGGCTGCCGCCGTTGGCGACCGACCCGGCGATCATCGCGCCCTCCAGGGGCGTCATCCGCACGTCGCGCTGCCCGATCGAGGACTGGGCCAGCGCGCCCGGGTCGGTCGCACCGCCGGGAGCCTCCATGCTGCCGGTCCGGCTGGCCGCCACGCCCAGCCCGTCCTCGCCGAGCCGGCCAACGGTCAGGTCGTCCTGCTCGAAGCCGAACTGCCGGGCCTTCTCCTTGATGGTGTCGGCGCCGAGCTTCAGGCCGAGCTGGGCGAAGCCGGTGTTGCAGGACTCGGTGACCGCCTCCATCAGGCTGACCTGCGCCTCGGGGCAGATGGACGGGTGCGCGTTGCGGATCGGCGAGCCGGAGGTGGGCGGGGTGTAGCTGGAGCCGGCCGGGATCTGGGTGCTCTTGCCGATCCCGTTCTCCAGGGCCGCGGCGGCCACCACGATCTTGAAGGTGGAGCCGGGCGGCAGGGTC
Organism: Micromonospora sp. DT47; assembly: GCF_049844475.1. Classification (NCBI taxonomy): domain Bacteria; kingdom Bacillati; phylum Actinomycetota; class Actinomycetes; order Micromonosporales; family Micromonosporaceae; genus Micromonospora; species Micromonospora sp. DT47. The sequence goes on from NZ_JBNCLC010000005.1 coordinate 28,000, forward strand.
TCCGCCAGCGCGCGGTTCGTCAGCGGGCGGTCCGGATCCTTGTCGTACCTGTTGTAGGCCACCGCCGCCTCGTTGGTGTCGTGGCTGGCCAGCGGCTTCGGGTCGAAGCTGGGCATCGAGACCATCGCCTGCACCGCACCGGTCCGCGGGTCGATGGCGATCGCCGCGCCCTTGGAGACCCCCTTCTCGTTGTTGCGCAGCTGCTCGTACGCGGTGTCCTGGGCGCGCTTCGAGATGGTCAGCAGGACGTTGCCGCCGCCGGTCTCGTCGCCGGTGAACATGTCCTTGATCCGGTTGGCGATCAGCGCGTCACTGGTGCCGGCCAGGAACTCGTTCTCGGTCCGCTCGATGCCGACGTCGCCCAGGTTGACCGGCTTGTAGCCGAGCACGTGCGCGTACTTCGACCCGCCCGGGTAGGTGCGCACGTAGCGCAGCTTGCCGCTGGTCTCCTTGCTGGTGGCGATGGCGGTGCCGCCGGCCTCGATGTTGCCCCGCCGACGCTCGTACTCGGCCACCTGGACCCGGCCGTTGTAGTCGCTGTTGCGGTATTCGTCGGCCTTGTAGGCCTGGATCCAGTTCAGGTTGGCGAAGAGCAGACCGAACAGGATCATGACGACGACGCCGACGCGGCGCAGGGGTGCGTTCACGGGCGGATCACCTCCGTGGGTGCACCGTGCAGCTGCTCGGGCGGGCCGCCACCGGGCCGGGCCGCCGGGCCACCACCGGTGGTCACCGGGCGGCGGGCGGCGTCGGAAACCCGGAGCAGCACCGCGATGAGCAGCCAGTTGGCCATCAGGGACGAACCACCGGCGGAGAGGAACGGGGTGGTCTGACCGGTCAGCGGGATGAGCCTGCTGATCCCGCCGACGATCACGAAGACCTGGAGGCCGAGGGTGAAGGCGAGACCGCCGGCGAGCAGCTTGCCGAACGAGTCCCGGACGGCCAGCCCGGCCCGCAGGCCCCGCTCGACGATCAGCAGGTAGGTCACCAGCAGAGCGGTGAGGCCGAAGAGTCCGATCTCCTCGCCGATGCCGGCGAAGATGAAGTCGTTCTGCACCTCGGGGATCTCCAGCGGCTCGCCGGCGCCCGGCCCGGCGCCGAAGAGCCCGCCGCTGCCCAGCGCCAGCAGGCCCTGGACCAGCTGGTAGCCCTTCTCGTACGGGTCGGAGAACGGGTCCAGCCAGATCTCGGCCCGCACGTGGAAGTTGGCGAACGGCCCGCCGACCGTGCCGCCCAGCACGTACGCCAGGTAGGCGCCGCCGAAGAAGAGCAGCAGACCGATGAGCAGCCAACTCACCCGTTCCGTGGCGATGTAGAGCGTTACCACGAACATGCCGAAGTAGAGCAGCGAGGTGCCGAGGTCCTTCTCGAAGACCAGGACCAGCAGGCTCAGCACCCACACCGCGACCACCGGGCCGAGGTCCCGGCCGCGCGGGAAGTCGATGCCGAGGATTCGCCGGCTGGCCAGCGAGAGCACCTCGCGCTTGCGAACCAGGTAGTAGGCGAAGAAGACCAGCAGGGCCAGCTTGGCGAACTCACCCGGCTGGATGCTGAAGCCGCCGATCCGGATCCACAGCTTCGCGCCGTAGATCTCCGAGTACCGGGCGGGCAGCACCGCCGGGATCATCACCAGCACGATGCCGGCCAGACCCAGGGTGTACGCGTACCGGGAGACCGCCCGGTGGTCCTTCACCACGAAGAGCAGGACGGCGGCGAGGATCACCGAGGCGAGCGTCCAGGCGAGCTGGCGACCGCCGTTGCCGGCGAAGATGGCCAACGTCTCCCGTTCGGCCGAGGTCGCTCTGGCCAGGTCGAGCCGGCGCAGGAAGCCGACCCCGATGCCGTTGAGCAGCGCGACCGCCGGCAGCAGCGCCGGGTCGGCGAACGGTGCCAGCCAGCGGATGACCAGGTGCATGCCGACGAAGAGCACGCCCAGCACGGCGGCCGGCATCCAGAAGTCCGGGGTGACCGTGTCGAGCAGGTTCGCCTCGACGATCGCCCCGTACGCCGCCACCAGCACCATGGCCACCAGCAGCAGCGAGAGCTCGGCGTTGCGCCGGGACCGGGCCAGGCGTACGCCAGGCTGCTCGCCCGTCGTGGCGGGCGAGGCTGCCGGTGTGGCCGCTGCGGTCACGGATCGGTCCCTCGGGTCTCAGCCGACGGTCACTCGGACGACCGACAGCCCGCCGGGTCGAGGACCGGCGGAACCGCGTCGGAGGCCGAGGCGTCGGGCGTGGTGGTCGGCGCGGGGGTGACGGAGGGGGCTACCGGGCGGCCGCTGGCGGTCGGGGTGGGTGCCGCCGGGGTGGCCGTCGGCGTGACCGGCGCCGTGCTGGCCACCGGGGTGGGGCTCGGCGGGCAGATCGGCTTCAGGTTGGGGTTGGCCGGGTCGTCGCTGGTCAGCTCGGCCAGCCGGCGCAGCGCGTCCGGCCGGCTCTTGGCCTGGATGCCCTGCTTGACCTGCTCCTGCGCGGCCAGGGTGAGGTCGTCCAGCTTGGCCGGGCTGGTCGAGTGCACGTTGGACAGGTCGAGGCCGGCGACCTGGCCGGGCACCCCGCGGAAGACCGCGAGCTCCCCCTGCTCGGTCGCCCCGACGTAGTACTGCCGCTGGGTGTAGCTCCACCCGGCGAAGAGGCCGCCGCCCAGGATGACCAGCAGCGCCACCAGCATCGCCACGGTACGCAGCGGCCGCGGGCCGTCCGGCTCGTCGTCCCGGGCCGCGGCCGGGTCCTCCGGCGCGGCGGGCCGCGGGGCGGAGAGCGCCGAGGCGCGGGCCGCCGGGGTGGAGACATCGGCCGAGGTGGCCATGCCCCGGTCCCGGGACGCGGCGCCGCCGACGATCGGGCTCGCCTCGACGATGTCCTGGTCGGTGGCGTCCGCGATGATCACGGTGATGTTGTCCGGCCCGCCGCCGCGCAGCGCGAGCTGTACCAGGCGCTCCACACACTGCTGCGGGTCGGTGTACTCCCGCAGCGTGTCGCCGATGGTGTCCGCGCTGACCACGCCGGAGAGGCCGTCGCTGCAGATCAGGTAGCGGTCGCCGGGCAGCACCTGGCGGACGCTGTATTCCGGGTCGATGTCCCGGCCGTCTAGGGCGCGGGTGAGCAGCGAGCGCTGGGGGTGGCTGCTCGCCTCCTCCGCGCTGATCCGGCCCTCGTCGACGAGCATCTGGACGTAGGTGTCGTCCTTGGTGATCTGCGCGAACTCACCGTTGCGCAGAAGGTAGGCCCGCGAGTCACCGATGTGGACCATGCCGAGCTTGCTGCCCGAGAAGAGGGTCGCGGTGAGCGTGGTGCCCATCCCCTCCAGCTGCGGGTTGGCGTCCACGGTGTCGCGGAGCTGCTGATTGGCGGTGCCGACGGCCGAACGCAGGGCATCGACGAGCGCGTCCCCGGGGACGTCCTCGTCGAGCGGCGCCATGGCACCGATGACGATGTTGCTGGCGACGTCACCGGCGGCCATGCCGCCCATGCCGTCGGCGACGGCGAGAAGCCGCGGCCCGGCGTAGACGGAATCCTGGTTTCCGTCTCGGATCAGACCGCGGTCGCTGTGGGCCGCATAGCGCAGGGTCAGAGTCATGGCCGTAATTCGAGAGAGGTGCGGCCGATCCGGATCGGCACGCCGAGGGGGACGGGGGTTGGTCCGGTGACCTTAGCGCGATCAAGGTATGTGCCGTTAGTCGAGCCGAGATCCTCGACGAACCACTGCCCGTCGCGCGGCACGAGCCGGGCGTGCCGCGCGGAGGCGTAGTCGTCGGTGATGACGAGGGTGGAGTCCTCGGCCCGGCCGATGGTGATCTGCGCTTCACCGAGGGTGATCCGGGTGCCGGCGAGCTGGCCGGCGGTGACCACCAACTGGTGCGCGGCCCTGCCCCGCTTCACCTTCGCCGGTTTCGCCGCCTGCCCGGTGGAGGCGCCGACCGCACGTGGCGCGGCCACCAGCCGGCCGGATCGGGCTCCTGCGAAAAGGTCGCGGCGGATGACGCCGACCACCGTGAACACGAAGATCCACAGCAGGATGAGGAACCCGAACCGGGCGACGGTGATGACGAGCTCCGGCAAGGCGGATCAGCCGTCCACGCGGAACGTCAGGGTCGTCGTGCCGAGCTGGACCATGTCGCCCGGGTTGAGGGCGACCGCCGAGACCCGCTGGCCGTTGACCATCGTGCCGTTGGTCGACCCGAGGTCGGTCAGCACGACCTGGCCGCCGTCGAAGTCAAGCCGGGCGTGTCGCCGGGAGATCCCGACGTCCGGCAGGCGCAGGTTGGCCTGGTCCCCGCGGCCGATCACCGTGGAGCCCATCTGCAGCGGGTAGGTACGGCCGTCACCGGAGACCAGTCGGACGTTACGGGCGCCGCCGCCGTGTCCCGGCGGCGGGCCGTAGCCGCCACCCTGGTCGTACGACGGGTACGCCGGCGGGCCGGCGTCGTAGCCGCCCGGCGACGACACCGGGGCGACCTCGCCACCGGTGTAGACCTCGGCGGTGACCCGGAACATCCCGGTGTCCAGCCCCTCGCCGCGTTCGATCTCCACGATCACGTCGCCGTAGACCGTCCACGCCTGCTCGCCGATGAACTCCGCCTGCGACTGGGCCAGCTCCTGGGCCAGCGCGGCGGCGTACGGCGCCAGACGACTGTGGTCGTACGGCGAGAGATCGATCACGTAGCGGTTGGGCACCAACGTGCGGCCACCAGCCAGGATGGCCTTGTGCGCCTCGGCCTCCCGCTGCATGGCGTTGAGGATCTCCACGGGGTGGACCACCCCTTTGAAGACCTTGGCGAAGGCCCCCTCGACCAGGCCTTCCAGACGCTTCTCGAAGCGTTGCAGCACGCTCACCGGCTCCTCCTCGGGTCCCGAGGACATGATGGTATCTGGACGGCGCGCATGCGGCTCGCGCGCCGCTCGGCCACCGCGCGGCGGCCCGTTCGGAACGACCCCTCGGGGCGTGCTAGTCTTTCGTCCGCTACGAACGGTGACCGCCTGTCAAAGACGGTATCCGGTCGGGGGCGAGACGGAGGACTCCGTAGAATGTCCGGGACCCGCTGGAGACGGTGGGACCGACGCGGACTACAGTGTTCGAGGTCGTGCCACGGGGGAGTGGCGGAATGGCAGACGCGCACGGTTCAGGTCCGTGTGTCCGAAAGGACGTGGGGGTTCAACTCCCCCCTTCCCCACCAGATCGACGAGGGCTCCGCTGCTGGCGGGGCCCTCGCGTCGTATCGGGGCGTGCCGGACGTCACGCTATGCTCCGATGGTTTCTGCCTCCTATTGACCAGGAGTCTCGTGTGAGTGTCGCGTTGGTGACCGGGTCGGGCGGTCTGATCGGGTCCGAGGCGGTCCGGCACTTCGCCGGTCTCGGCCTGGATGTGGTCGGCATCGACAACGACATGCGGCAGGAGTTCTTCGGCCCCGAGGCGTCGACCGCGTGGAACGTCCTGCGGCTGACCGACGAGCTGGGGTCGGCGTACTCGCACCACAGCATCGACATCCGGGACCGGGACACGCTGGCGAAGCTCTTCCAGCGGTACGGCCGCGACATCGCCGTGGTGATCCACACGGCCGCGCAGCCCTCGCACGACTGGGCGGTGCGCGACCCGTTCACCGACTTCGACGTCAACGCCGGCGGCACCCTCAACGTGCTGCAGAACGTCCGCGAGCACTGCATCGAGGCGCCGGTGATCCACTGCTCGACCAACAAGGTCTACGGCGACCGGCCCAACAGCCTGCCGCTGGTGGAGCAGGAGACCCGCTGGGAGATCGAGCCGGGGCACCCGTACGAGCAGGGCATCCGCGAGGACATGTCGATCGACGCCTGCCTGCACTCGGTCTTCGGCGCGTCCAAGGTCGCCGCCGACGTGATGGTGCAGGAGTACGGCCGCTACTTCGGCATGCGGACCGCCTGCTTCCGGGGCGGCACGCTGACCGGACCGGCGCACTCCGCCACGGAGCTGCACGGCTTCCTCGGCTACGTGATGCGGGCCAACATGGAGCGCCGGACTTACAAGATCTTCGGCTACCAGGGCAAGCAGGTCCGGGACGCGATCCACAGCTCGGACGTGGTCTCCGCGTTCGAGGCGTTCTTCCGCAACCCGCGCTCGGCGGCGGTCTACAACCTGGGCGGCGGCCGGCACTCCAACACCTCCAACCGAGAGGCGTTCGCGCTGGCCGAGCGGATCACCGGCCAGGAGATGATCACCGAGTACGTCGAGGCGAACCGGATCGGTGACCACAAGTGGTGGATCGGCTCGAACGAGGCGTTCCAGGCCGACTACCCGGACTGGAAGCAGGTCTACGACGTCCCGATGATCATGCGGGAGATCTACGAGGCCAACGTCGACAAGTGGGTGCCGCAGGCATGACCGCGCAGGGCAAGCGGAACGTCCTCGGCGTCCTGGTCGACGCCACCGACTACGCCGCGGCGACCGAGCAGGTGGTGGCGGCGGCGCGCGAGCGACGCCCGCTGGCGCTGACCGCGCTGGCCGTGCACGGTGTGATGACCGGCGTGCTCGACCCGGCGCACAACGCCCGGCTCAACTCCTTCGACGTGGTCACCCCGGACGGCCAGCCGGTCCGCTGGGCGCTCAACCTGCTGCACCACGCCGGCCTCTCGGACCGGGTCTACGGCCCGACGCTGACCCTGCACGTGCTGCGCCGCTTTGCCGAGGAGGGGCTGCCGGTCTACCTCTACGGCTCGACCGAGGAGACCCTGGCGAAGCTGATCCCGGCGCTGGAGCGGATGTTCCCGGCGCTCAAGATCGCCGGGGTGGAGCCGTCGAAGTTCCGTGCGGTCCAGCCGGGCGAGGACGTCGAGATCGCCGACCGGATCAAGGCCAGCGGGGCCCGGCTCGTCCTGGTCGGGCTGGGCTGCCCGCGCCAGGAGGTCTTCGCGTACGCCATGCGGCCGCTGCTGGACATGCCGCTGATGGCGGTCGGAGCCGCCTTCGACTACCACGCCGGCCTGCTCAAGCAGCCGCCGGCGTGGATGCAGCGGGCCGGCCTGGAGTGGTTCTGGCGGCTCGGCCTGGAGCCGAAGCGGCTCTGGCGCCGCTACGTCATCCTCAACCCGGCGTATCTCGCCCGGCTCGCCGGTCAGAAGACCGGCGTGTGGAAGGCGCAGCCGCCAGCCCCGGCCACCGAACGTCCGCCCACCTTCGCGGTCTGACCCGACCTCCGGTGCCGGAGACGTCAGCGACGACGGGCCCCTCCCGGGACGACCGGGAGGGGCCCGCGCGCGTTCTCCGACCCGCTAGAGGGTCAGGGTCCAGGTGTTGATGTAGCCGGTGTCACCGAAGTAGACGTCCCGCACCTGAAGCCGCCAGGTGCCGTTCGCCGCCTCGCTGGAGAGGTTCACCGGGTAGGTGGTGTTGATGTTGTCGGTGCCGTCCCAGAAGCTGCTGTTCTTCAGCCGGTAGGACGAGCCGTCCGGCGCGACCAGGTCGACCACCAGGTCACCGCGGTAGGTGTGCACGATGTTCACCGCGACGGTCGAGCTCGACGAGGCGTTCCGGTTGCATCCCGAGATCGAGATCGAGCTGCTCACCGTGGCGCCGGTGTCGGGGATCGCGACGTCCGTGCCGTTGGTGCCCGAGCAGCCGGTGCTGGTGCCGGTGACGGTCAGCGAGTACGTGGCGGTCTTCGTGCCGGAGGCCGCGGTGCCCGTGACGGTCACGGTGTACGTGCCGGCCGGCGTGCTCGCCGAGGTGCTGATGGTGAGGGTCGACGAACCACCGGAGGTGACCGTCGCCGGGTTGAACGAGGCGGTCGCCCCGGACGGCAGCCCGCTGGCGGAGAGGCTCACCGACTGGGCGGAACCGTTGGTGGTGGCGGTGGCCACGGTGGCGGTCACCGAGCCGCCCGGCGCGGTCGAGCCGGAGGTCGGCGAAACCGACACGGAGAAGTCGTTGGTCGGCGGTGGGGTGCTGTCGTTGACCACGTAGAGCAGCTTGTTGGGCGAGCCGGTACCCGGGTTGGTCACCACGTTGCTGGTCGCGTTCGTGACCAGGTAGTCCCGGACCTGCTGGGCGGTCCAGGAGGGGTTGGCGCTGGCCACCAGCGCCGCCGCGCCGACCACGTGCGGGGTGGCCATCGAGGTGCCGCTGATGGTGTTGGTGGCGGTGTCGCTGCTGCGCCAAGCCGAGGTGATCGACGAGCCCGGCGCGAAGATGTCCAGGCAGGTGCCGATGTTGGAGAACGACGAACGGGCATCGGTGTTGGTGGTCGAGCCGACGGTGATGCCCTCGGCGGTCCGGGCGGGCGAGGTGTTGCAGGCGTTGGCGCCGGAGTCGTTGCCGGCGGCCAGCCCGTAGGTGACGCCGGAGTTGATCGAGTTACGGACCGCGGTGTCCACGGTGCTGGCCGCCCCGCCACCGAGGCTCATGTTGGCCACCGCCGGCTTGACCGCGTTCTGCGTCACCCAGTCGACGCCGGAGATGACGCCGGCGTTGGTCCCGCTGCCCTGGCAGTTGAGCACCTTGACCGCGACGAGCTGGACGCCCTTCGCCAGGCCGTACGACGAGCCACCGACGGTACCGGCGACGTGCGTGCCGTGCCCGTGGCAGTCGGTGTTGTTGGTGTCGACGGTGTTGGTACCCCAGGTGGCCCGACCGCCGAAGTCACTGTGCGTGGTCCGGATGCCGGTGTCGATGATGTAGGCGTGCACGTTGCCCGCCGTGTTCGGGTACGTGTAGGAGCTGTCCAGGGGCAGGTTGCGCTGGTCGACCCGGTCCAGGCCCCAGGAAGGCGGGTTGGTCTGGGTGCCGGAGATCGAGACGGTGTGGTTCTGTTCGACGTACGCCACGGCGGGGTCCGCGGCGATGCGGGCGGCGGCCTGCGCGTTCGCCCGGACCTCAAAGCCGCGCAGCGCGGCGCTGTAGGTGCGCGCCACCGCGCCGCTGTGCCGAGCGACCAGTCGGTGCGCGGTGTCGCCGACCCGGCTGCGGCTGACCGCGCTGTCCTTGAGGACGACGATGTAGCTGTCCGCCACGGCGGTGGCCCCGCCCGCGGCGCGGATCGAACCAACGGGCTCGGCGGCCATCGCGGGCGCGGCGGTCCCGACCATGGCCAGGACCGCCACCCCGACGAGTACGGATCTGTGTGGAAGAGCCATCTCCATACCTCCCTCCGACCGGCATCCGACCGTTCACCCGCCCACGCCGGGTGAACCGATGGACGCCAATCGAGCCGAGGGTAGAGCGGCGCCTACGGGAAATGAACATGTCAACTCCCCCATAACACCGGAGAGATGGTGCCCTTACGGGGCGCAGTCGGGGGCGAACAGGGGCAGCCCCGGATTCCCCGGATCCGGAAAAGGACAAGGCTGTCCGACATGGAGAGTCATCTCGCCGTCCTGATCCCGATCGCCGTGGCCTGGTTGGCGGCCGGCGTCCTGGCGGACGGGCTGCCCCGGCTGGACCGCGCCCGCGCACTCCGCCGGCATACCGGATGGTTGCTCGCCCTGACGGTGACCGGCCTCGGCCTGACCGCGGCGGTGCTGGCGGCCGGCCTGACCAGCGCCGGTGCCACACCGGTGGACCGGGCCGCCGGCGGCCTCGCCCTGGCGGCCGGCCCGGCGCTCGTGGTCGCGGCCTGCACGCTGCGCCGGACGCGCCGGCTACGGGCCGGCGCCGGCGCGTTCGCCACCGCGCCGGCGGCACCCGCCCCGCACGGCCTGCGGGCCGCCGCGGCGCACCCGCTGATCGGCCTGCCGTTGCAGGTCACCGCCCTGGCCACGCTGCCGCCCCTGCTGGCGGCCGGCGGCCTCGACCTCTCCGCCGATCCCAGCATGACCGGGCCGGCGATCACCGTCGGCGGTCTCGCCGCCATCGCCATCGGGGTACGCCACGCGCTGCGCCACAGCCGGCTCACCGAGCGGACGATGCCCGAGGCGCCGGTGCAGGCGCCGGCCTCAGCGGCCGCGCCCCGCGCCCTGCACGTATAGCAGCTCCAGGATCGCCCGGGTCGCATCGAACCACCGGTCCAGCCAGCCGGGTGGCGGGACGCTACCCCTGGGCGGCAGCTCCATCAGCAGGCCGCGCAGCAGCGGGTGGTCGACCAGCGACTCGGTCGGCTCCATCGGCCAGCCGGCCGGCGGGAACGAGGGCTCGGTGAGCGGGTTCGGGTCGAGGGAGGGCAGCGACAGCGATGGCCCGGCCGGCTCCGGCGCGGGCGACCCGGTGTCCCGGCCGCCGATCTCGGTGTCGGTGGACGAGACCTCCGTCAGCACGGTGTCCCGGCGCGCACCGCGGTACTTGCCGCCGAACCGCTCGCTCTTTCCCGGGCCGTTGGGGAGGTTGTCTGAACCGATCGTCGTCATCCGTCTCGCCTGCCTCGCTCGGTCGTCGATCCGTGCGGCGGGTGTCGTCCAGCGCCGTACCGAGGGGTACAACGAGACGGGACGGATGTGGCGACGGGGCCGGCCGGGATCGTCCCCGGCCGGCCCGCGATCAACGCCACGCTGCGTCGGTCAGTGCTGGACGAAGGCGCCGTTCCGGGCGCTGGCGACGAAGGCGTGCCAACCCCCCGGGGCGAAGACCAGGGCGGGACCTGTCCTGTCCTTCGAGTCCCGGACCCCGACCGCCCCGGTCACGTACGCCACCTCGACGCAGTTGTCGCAGTTCGGCCCGCTCTTCGAGCTCTTGAACCAGGTCGCATGCCTCAGGTCCACGGGGAACCTCTTGGTCGCCATTTCCACAACGGCTCCTCTGCCAGTTTTGCGATGTGAGCGATGGACTCCTCCGGGCGTATAGCCGCGGCTCGAATGTGATCGAAGATGAAGCTGTACTTCTGCAGTTCGTCACTCTTCTCGAGGAAGAGCCCACCCGTGGCGTTCTCCGCGTACACGACATCGGGATCACTCGGTTCGGGGAAGCTGAGGATGGTGAACGTGCCGTCCATGCCGGCGTGCGCCCCCACCTCGAAAGGCAGGACCTGGAGCGTCACGTTCGGCAGCTCCGCCACCTCCACCAGCCGCTTGAGCTGGCCACGCATCACCGCGTCGCCGCCCACCGGCCGGCTCAGCACCGCCTCATCGAGCACCACCCACAGATCGACCGGATCATCCTGGGTCAACAACGACTGACGGCCCAGACGGACACGCACCCGCTGCTGCACCTGGTCGACGGTGAAGTCCGGGCGGGCCGCCCGGATCATGGCTCCGGCGTACTCCTCGGTCTCCAGCAGGCCGGGGACCACCTGCTGCTCGTACGCGCGGATCGAACTGGCGGCCGCCTCCAGCCCGACGTACGCCCCGACCAGCACGGTGCTGTAGGGGTGCCACCACCCCTTCTGCCGGGCCTCGCGGGCGATCTGCACCAGCTCGTCGCTCTCGACCCCCACCACGCCGTAGATCCGCAGCATGTCCCGGACGTCGCGCGGGGTGGCCGAGGTGTGGCCGGTCTCGATGCGGGAGATCTTGGAGGCGGAGCACTCCAACTGCTCGGCGACCGCCTCGATGGTGATCCCCGCCGTTTCCCGCTGCCGACGGAGTTCCGCGCCCAGCCGACGGCGCCGGATGGTGGGGCTGCGTCGTTCGCTCACGGCCCCACCCCGCGGGCCACTGCCAGCGAAGGCCCGTTCCTCGCGCTCACCCGGTTACCTCCGGTCGCTCGCGCCTGCGTCGACACCCGCCGAGGGCGCGACCGACGAACGGCGGGCGATCGTTCGCGGCAGGGGTGGTGCCGGTCGTCGACCGGCCGCGTCGGGCGAAACCGGCGTCCAGTGTGCCGCCCCGGGGTCGGCGGCATCAAGCTTCTCGATTCCGTGTCGCGCTCGCGTATCGGCAAAAGTCGACGTGCAACTTGCATCAAGCACGACGCTGATGCACTCTGTCCGTATGGCTCGGGTTACCCACCGTCTCCGAACGCTTCCCCGGCGTGGCGACCCCACCCGGATCGGACGACCGGTGAGGCACCCGCGCCGAACTGCGACGACGAGACCTGCCCCGGGTTGATGACCCCGCCGCTGCACGCCCGACGGCTGCGGCGGCGGGAGCGGTACCCGGGAGCGCCGGGTGATGGTCGGGTGGCGGTCCGCCACCAGCGGGTACGGCCCGACCACCGCCAACGAACCACCGGTCCACGAGGCACGACCCCCTCACCGGACCGGCAGAAGCTTCCCCGATCAACCCCGGTCGGCGCGTCCGCCGGCCATTCCCACCCAGGAGCCCATGTGCTTCCCCGCTCCGGTGACGTACTGCACGTGACTCGCGCGGCGAGTGTCCAGTTCCTCAGACCGGTCACCTTCCGGGTGATCCGGGTGCTCGACTGGCCGACCTACGACGGCTGGCTCTGGCTCGACGGCTACGAGTTGAACGCGGCGGGGGACGCGGTCAACCGGCGGTCGATCTTCGTACAGCAGGCCGGACTCCGGCAGCTGCGGACCGCGCCCGCGCCGCACCAGCACACCGTACGGGCGCGGCGGCCGATCGACCGGAGCCCGGTCCCGGTGGGCTGAGCCCGCGATTGCCAGTCGGGGGCGTGCCGTCGCCATAGAATGGGTACGCCCACCCCGGCGAACGTCACCACCCCGCGCGTCCCGGACCCTGAACCTGGGATGGCCATGGTCAATATGCCCGCCGCGCGGCGGCACCACAGGTCCCGTATCGGTTACGCCTTCGGGCTGCTCGCGCTGGTCGGCGCCGCCACCATGCTCGTGGTGGTGGTGCGGTACCCGGCCGAGTCGGCGACCCGGCTCGCCGAACCGGTCCCGGCGCCCGAGATCACCGTGGTCGAGGAGGACACCGCGCCTCCCGACGACCCCGTGAGCGACGCCGGGATCCCCGACTGGAACGCGCCGGACCGCGGCGGTCTCCGGCACGACGCCGGAGTCGGCGGTGACCGGGCCGTGGGGGCGGATCAGGAGGATGCCGGCGCGACCGGCCGGGATCCGGGTAGCGGTGGCGGCGACGCCGCAGCGGTGGAGGCCGGGCCCGCGCGGACCACCTCGGACCAGCAGAGCCTCAGCCAGTCGCTCTTCTACTCCGGCCTGCTCGGCCTGGCCATCTCGCTGGCCGGCCTGGGACTGGTCGGCACCAGACGCCGGATGTGGTGACCCGGCCCGTCACCGGGTGACGGTGGGCTCGGGCGTCGATGGCGCGGCCTCGCTGGTCGTCGACGGGGACGGCGACGCCGCGGCGGCGACCACCAGCGTCACCTCCTCGTCGGGCCGGACCAGCTCACCGGCGTCCGGCTCGGTCCCGATCACGGTCCCCGGCGCCTGGTCCGACGACCGGGTCACCACCCGGTACGACAGCCCGAACCGGTCCAGCACCGCCTGCGCCCTCGTCCTCGACAGCCCGACCAGGGGCGGCATCGGGATCCGGGCTCCCGCGGTGGTCGGCGGCGTGCTCGGCGGCTCGGTGGTCGGGGCGGTGGTCGTCGGCGCGGCGGTGGTGACCGGCGCGCTGGTGGGCAGCGGCGTCGGCGACGTCGGCTCGGGCCCGGTGTCCTCGGCCGCCCGGACTACCAGCCAGATGCCCGTCCCCAGCACGGCGAGCAGGAGCAGCGCGAGGATGCCCAGCAGGATCGGCATCCACCAGCGGCGACCACGCTGGTCCTCGCCGTACCACTCAGCCGGTTCGCGGTAGTCGGCCGGCCGGGGCGGCGGCACCCCGGCTCGCCCGGACCACACCGGCGGGCCGGCCGGCCCCTGACGGGTCGCCGCGTCCTCCGGCGGCGGCAGCGGCCGGGTCGCGTCGTCGGCGGGCGGCTCCTGGCGGTCGTCGCTCATCGCACGTCCTCTCCGCACGGGCGCGGCCGGCACGGCCCTCGATCGTCCAAGGTAGCGGTCGGGCGCACCGGGCGCCGGGATCAGCGCGGCGACCCGCCCGTCACGGCGTCGCGGACGCGTCGGTGGGGACGGGCTCCCCGGCACCGCAGATCAGCGCCACCTGGTCGTTCCAGTGCGCCGTCGCGTCGGCCGCCGGCTCCTGGGCGGTGACCGTGCCGCGCCGCCCCGTCCGGTAGCGCGGGTACAGGCCCTTCTCGCCGAGCTCCTCGGCGACCTCGTCGCACTCCTCACCGACCAGGTCGGGCACGGTGACCTCGGGCGCCCGACCGGTGACGTACACCTGGACGGTCGTTCCCCGGCGTACCGGGGTGCCCGCGGCGGGTTCCGTCCGAGCCACGTCCCGGCCCGTCCCGGTGCCGAAGACCAGCCGCCAACCGAGCTTGCGGTCGTGCAGCTCCTCGCGCGCCGCCTCGAAGTCCGTGCTCACAAGGGCCGGCACGGTCAATCCACCGTCCTCGGTACGCGGCGCGGGCGGAGTGGTCGTCCCGCCGGACGTCGGCCGGTCGGTGGAGGGCTCCTCGACCGGGCTGGTCACCTCCGACGGCGTGGCGGCCGGCGTACCGGTCGACCGCTCGCCCGGGTCGGCCAGCACCCAGCCGGCCGTCGCCCCGGCGGCGGCCAGGAGGACGACCGCCAGCCCGCCGCCGAGCAGCAGGGTCGCCCGACCCGGCCGCCCACGCCACGGGCCGTCCTGCTCGTTGTACCCGTCCGTCATCGCGCTCCCCGCCTCGTCACCGGCGACGGTACCGCCCACCGCCCACACCGCCCGCCAGCGACCGCGAGCCCGCCACCTCCCACCGCCGCCGCCCGTACCGGACACCGCCGGACACCGGTCGCCGCGCACCCGTCACCGACCGTGGTACCGCCGTCGCACGGCTCGCCGCACCGACCGGGGAACGCTACGCTCCCCGGCATGGCTGGACGGAGCTGGGGAGGATCGGTCGCCACCGCGATCGGCGTCGCTGCCGGCATGGGCGCGGCACAACTGGGCATCGGCTACGGCCTGGGCATCATCAACTGGGCGCCGGCGGGCGCCGGCACCACCGAGGCCACCTGGTTCGCGAGCCTCGCCTGGGCGACCTGGATCGCCGCCGTCTCCACCGTCGCCGGCGCGGTCTGCGCGCAACGGCTGCACGAGCGCGGCGCGGACGCCGAACCAGGTGGCGCCCTGCACCGGGTGACACTCGCCGTGGCGGCGGCGGCCGGCGCGCTGATCACCGTACTGCTGGTCGCCGTCCCGGCCCGGTCGGCCACTGTGCCGGGCAGCTTCTCCCCGCAGAACCTCGCCGCCGGTTACGCCGGCATCGGCGTCCTGGTCGGCCTGGTGACGGCGGTCTGGGCGCTGCACTCGCGGGCCGCCGCGAACAACGTGATCGCCACCATCGGCTTGCTCTGGCTGCTCGCCGTCGTCTCGGTGGTGGACGGAGTGCTCGCCGGCCGCGGGCTGACCAGCGCCCAGCTCGGCATCTGGCAGATCAGCGACGACAGCGCCCGGTACTGGATCCGCGACTACCTCTACTGGCCTGGGGCGCTCCTCGCGACCGGTTCCGCGCTGGTGATCGGCGCGCTGGCCGCGCGGCGTACCGCCGGGTCGCCGCAGCTGCGGTTGGGCGCGGCGGTGTCCGGGGCGGCCGGCCCGCTGCTGGTCGCGATCGCCTACTTCCTCGCCGTACCCCGGCTGGCGACGATCGCCCCGGAGCAGGTCTCCGCCCACCTCGTCGCGCCGTACGCGGTGATCGTCGGCGCGGCCGGCTCGGTGCTGGTGGCCGCGCTCGCCCAGCGCGCCGAACGGCGCCGGGCCACCCCCGACGCGGTGGTGGTGCCCCGGCCCAGGACCGGCGAGCTGGACGACCGGGCGACGTTCGACGATCCCTCGGTTCCCGCTCCGGAGCGCAGGACGCGGCGTCCCGACACGGGCAGCGGCGGGGCGGCCGCCGGACGGACGGACACCGCGGCGGCGACGAGCCGGGGAGCGAGGGTCGACCCGACCGCCGGTGCCACTCCAGCGGTGGCCGTCGCCGAGCCGGGGGCGGGCTCACCTGGGGCGACCGCTCCGGGATCGGGGGCCACCGGTCGGGCGCGACCGGCCCGGCGTGGCCGGACGACCTCGGCCGCCCCGGCGACCTCCGATCCGGCGACGACCGGGAGCCTCTCCCTCGACCCGGCCGGGGACCCGTCGCTCGACCCGGCGGCGTCCGGGGCCCCGGCGGACGACGCCGGGTCGCCGACGACCGGGGAGCTGACCGCTCCCACCACCGGTCCGAAGGCCCGCCCGGGACGCCGCGGCCGCTGACCGTTTCCGGCTGGCCGGCCCGCCGGTCCGGGATCGACCGCCGCCGTCGGGCGTACCCCCGCACCGAGTCGGCGGGGCCGTGGGCCCGGCGGTCAGTCGACCGGCCAGGTGTGCACGGGCTCGTTGCTGCGCTGCAGCTCGGCGTAGCGGCTGGCCATGTGGTGCAGGGCCGCGTCCCGGTCCATGCCCCGGTGCCGCTCGGCCGCCCAGACGGCCTCGGTCTGCCAGACCGCGCCGTTGCGCCCGGTACGGCAGCGCTGCTCGATGATGCCGAGCAGCCGGTCCCGCTCGGCCGGCGCCACGCCGAACCGGTCCAACCCGGCGGCCGCCTTCGGCAGCAGCGTGTCGAGGACCAGCTTGGTCACCGGCACGTCGCCGAGCCGGGGCCAGTGCAGGACGGCGTCCATGCCGCGCCGGGCGGCGGCGTGGAAGTTCTCCTCCGCCGAGCTGAAGGTCAGCTGGCTCCAGATCGGCCGGTCCGATTCGGCCAGCCCGCGCGCGAGCCCGAAGTAGAAGGCGGCGTTGGCGAGCATGTCGACCACGGTCGGGCCGGCCGGCAGCACCCGGTTCTCCACCCGCAGGTGCGGGCGGCCGTTCATGATGTCGTAGATCGGCCGGTTCCAACGGTAGACCGTCCCGTTGTGCAGCCGCAGTTCGCTCAGCTCCGGCACGCCGCCGGAGTGCAGCACCTCGACCGGGTCCTCGTCCTCGCAGATCGGCAGCAGCGGCGGGAAGTAGCGGACGTTCTCCTCGAACAGGTCGAAGATCGAGGTGATCCAGCGTTCGCCGAACCACACCCGGGGGCGTACCCCCTGGGCCTTGAGCTCATCGGGGCGGGTGTCGGTGGCCTGCTCGAACAGCGCGATCCGGGTCTCCGCCCAGAGCTGGCGGCCGTACAGGAACGGGGAGTTGGCGCCGATCGCCACCTGGACCCCGGCGATGGCCTGGGAGGCGTTCCAGTAGTCGGCGAAGCTGTCCGGCGCCACCTGGAGGTGGAACTGGAGGCTGGTGCAGGCGGCCTCGGGGGCGATCGAGTCGGTGTGCGTCTGGAGCCGCTCGACGCCCCGGATGTCGAGTTCGATGTCCTCGCCCCGGGCGCCGACGATCTGGTCGTTGAGCACCCGGTAGCGCTCGTTGGTGGAGAGGTTGTCCGCCACCAGGTGGCGCTCGGTGAGCGTGGGCAGGATGCCGATCAGGACGATCCGGGCGTCGGACTTGGCCGCCCGCTCGTCTGCGCGGGTCAGGCTGCTGCGCAGGTCACGCTCGTAGTCGGCGAAGCCGGTGCCTTCGATGAGCCGGGGCTCGGCGTTCAGCTCGAGGTTGAACTGACCCAGCTCGGTCTGGAAGAGCGGGTCGGCGATGTCGGCGAGGATCTGGTCGTTGCGCATCGCCGGCTCGGCGGCCGGGTCCATCAGGTTGAGTTCGATCTCCAGCCCGGTCATCGGCCGGTCGGCGTCGAAGCCGAAGTCGTCCAGCATCAGCGCGAAGACGTCCAGGCATCGCCGGACCTTCTGCCGGTAGCGGACCCGGTCCTCCCGGGAGAAGGCGCCCTGCTCGACGTCCCTGCCCATGTGCCCTCCCGGCGCGAGGCGCTGCGGGACCGTGCCGTCCCGCCGCGCGTGGTGAACCACCAACTTAAGAGCGCCCACCTCGCCAGGGCCAGAGCCGCGACCGGTGGGCGCTCCGGGCATCTCTACCCAACGGCAGCGGCCCGCACCCGGGTGACCGGGGAACAATCAGTGACGATTCACACCGAAAGCCGTCGCGGCCCCTGCTCAGGGAGGCAGGGGCCGCGACGGAGTGATGATCGGCGGATCAGGCCTGCCGGACGGCCTCGCCCTCGATCTCGATCTTGATCTTCTTGCCGACCAGCACGCCGCCGGTCTCCAGCGCCACGTTCCAGGTCAGACCGAAGTCCTCCCGGTCGATCTCGGTGCTGGCGGAGAAACCGAAGATGTCCTGGCCGAACGGGCTGCGGCCGACGCCCTCGAACTCGACCTTCAGCTCGACCGGGCGGGTGACGCCCTTGATGGTCAGCTCGCCCAGCAGGACGAGCTCGTTGCCCTCGCGGGACTTCACCCCGGTGCTGCGGTACTCCAGCGTCGGGAAGGTCTCCGCGTCGAGGAACTCGGGGCTGCGCAGGTGGGTGTCACGGTCGGCCTGCGCGGTGTTGATGCTGGCCGCCTGGATGGTGGCGGTGACCGAGGACTGCATCGGGTCCTCGGCGACGGTGATGGTGGCGGTCGCGTCGGCGAACTCACCCCGCACCTTGCTGACCATCATGTGCCGGGCGACGAAGCCGACCCGCTTGTGCGCCGCGTCCAGCAGGTAGGTGCCTGCGGTCGGGATGGTAAGGCCCTCCCAGTCGCGGGTAACCGACTCGGTGCTGCTGGTCATGGAACTGCCCTCCAGGGAGATTGTTTAGGAACCCAACGACTGACTGAGCAACTATAGCCACAGCAATATTCCCTGTGTCAAGAACTGATAGGATGGCCCGGTGGACCAGAACGTGTTCGACGACCCTCGGATCACCGCCATCGGCCTGCTCTTCGAGGTGCACGCCGGGCTCTTGGCCCGGTTCGCCGCCCAGTTCGAGGAGCACGGCTTATCCGGAGTCGAGTTCGAAGTGCTGATGCGGCTCGCCCGCTCCCCGGGCAACCAGCTGCGGATGACCGACCTGGCCGCGCAGACCTCCCTCTCCACCAGCGGAGTGACCCGGGTGGTGGACCGGATGGAGCGCGACGGGTTGCTGCGCCGCCGGGCCTGCCCGTCCGACCGGCGCAGCTCGTACGCGGTGGTGACCCCGTCCGGGCTCCAGCGGCTGGACGAGACCCTGCCCGGGCACCTGCGGATCATCGAGCAGTGGTTCACCGGTCAGCTCGAACCGGCCGCCCGCGACGCGATGCTGGACGGGCTGCGCCGGGTGCGGGACGCCGTCCACCCGGGGGCGACCGCCGGCAGCACCGACCCCGCGCGGGTCGAGGAGGCCACCGCGACGAGGGCCTGACCCGGTCGCCGCCGGGCCACCGGCAGAACTGCCGCACCCGCCGGGACAACCCCGCCAATGCTTACGACCACCCGGGCGGGACGGATGATCATGATCCGGAGTCATGGGCAGGAAGGCCACGGACCGGATCCGACGCTCGGCAGCGGTACGGCGCCCAGCCGACGCAGGGCTGCGGATATCCGACGGGGTCCCGCCGTGCCGGGCGGCACGGCGGGACCCCGCCCAACGTCACATGCCCAGATCGCGGGCGATGATCATGCGCTGCACCTCGGAGGTGCCCTCGCCGATCTCCAGGATCTTGGAGTCCCGCCAGAAGCGGGCCACCGGGTACTCGTTCATGAAGCCGTAGCCGCCGTGGATCTGGGTCGCCTCGCGGGCGTTGTCCACCGCGATGGTGCTGGCGTGCAGCTTCGCGATCGCCGCCTGCCGCTTGAACGGCTCCCCGGCGAGCATCCGGGCGGCCGCGTCGTAGTAGGCCAGCCGCGCGGTGTGCGCCTTCATCTCCATGTCGGCGATCTTGAACTGGATCGCCTGGTAGTTGCCGATCGGCTGGCCGAAGGCGTGCCGCTCCTTCGCGTACTTGATGGACTCGTCGACGCAGCCCTGGGCGAGGCCCACGGCGAGCGCGGCGATGGCGATCCGGCCCTCGTCGAGGATGCGCAGGAACTGGGCGAAGCCCCGGCCGCGCTCGCCGAGCAGGTTGGCCGCCGGCACCCGGCAGTCGTCGAAGGTCAGCTCGCGGGTGTCCGAGGCGTTCCAGCCCACCTTGGAGTACGCCGGCGCCACCGTGAAGCCGGGAGTGCCGGAGGGGACGATGATGGTGGACAGTTCCTTGGAGCCGTCCTCGCGTACTCCGGTGACCGCGGTCACCGTCACCAGCGCGGTGATGTCGGTGCCGGAGTTGGTGATGAACGCCTTCGAGCCGTTGATCACCCACTCGTTCGTCGTCTCGTCCAGTACGGCCCGGGTCTGGGCGCCGCCGGCGTCGGAGCCGAAGCCGGGCTCGGTCAGCCCGAAGCCGGCGAGGGCCTCGCCGCTGAGCAGCTTCGGCAGCCACTGCGCCTGCTGCTCCGGAGTACCGAATCTGTAGATCGGCATCGCACCCAGGGAGACCGCCGCCTCCAGGGTGATCGCCACGCTGGAGTCGACCCGGGCCAACTCCTCCAAGGCCAGGCAGAGGGCGAAGTAGTCGCCGCCCATGCCGCCGTGCTCCTCACCGAAGGGCAGGCCGAACAGGCCCATCTTGCCCATCTGCCGGACGACCTCGTACGGGAAGGTGTGCTTCTCGTAGTGCTCGGCGATGACCGGGGCGACCACCTCGCGCGCGAAGTCCCGGACGCTGGACCGCAGCGCCTCTTGTTCCTCGGTGAGCCGGAAGTCCATGGGTTCCTCCTGGTATGGACGGCGCCGCCGGTCGCTCGTGACGCCGGACGGTGTGCTCGGGGCGGATCAGCTCGGGTGGGGCCTCGTGCGGCGACACCCGACCGGGGCCGCCGCCGACGGGTCAGACCGGGGTGACGCCGTGCCGGCGCCGGGAGAAGTGCCGTTCCTTGCCGCGGGCGGCGGTGAACCGGCGGACCAGCTCGTCGCGCAGCTCGTGCGGCTCGACGATCGCGTCGACCACCAGCTCGCTGGCGAGCCGGACGATGTCGATGTCGCGCTCGTACTCCTCGCGCTTCGCGGCGACGAAGGCGGCCCGCTCGGTCTCGTCCGCGATCGCCGCGATCTTGTTGGCGTAGACCGCGTTGACGGCGGCCTCGGCACCCATCACCGCGATCTTCGCGGTGGGCAGCGCGATGGTCGCGTCCGGCTCGAAGCCGGGGCCGGCCATCGCGTACAGGCCGGCGCCGTACGCCTTGCGGACCACCACGCAGATCTTCGGGACCGTCGCCTCGGAGATGGCGGTGATCATCTTGGCGCCGTGCCGGATGATGCCCTGCTTCTCCACCGCGCTGCCGACCATGAAGCCGGGCACGTCGGAGAGGAAGAGCAGCGGCACGTTGAACGCGTCGCAGAGCTGCACGAACCGGGTCGCCTTGTCGGCCGAGTCGACGAACAGCACCCCGCCCTTGAACATCGAGTTGTTGCCGACCACGCCGACGACCTCGCCGTTCAGCCGGCCGAAACCGATGGTCAGCTCCTTGGCCCAGAGCGCCTGGATCTCGAAGAAGGAGCCATCGTCGAGCAGGCCCTTGACGTACCGGCGCATGTCGAAGGCCTGCCGCTCACTGGCCGGAACCAGCGCGGCGAGGTCGGCCTTCTCCGGCGCGGCGACGGCCTCGGCGGCCGGCGGCGCCTGGGTCCAGTTCGCCGGGAGGTACGACAGGTGGCGCTTCACCACGTCGAGCGCGTCGGCCTCGGTCTTGCAGAGGAAGTGCCCGACGCCGGACTCGGCGCAGTGCACCTTGGCCCCGCCCATCGCCTCGAGGGTGGTCTTCTCGCCGGTGACCATCTCGACCATCCGGTCCGAGCCGAGGTACATGCTGGCGTTGCCGTCGACCATCGCGACCACGTCGCAGAACGCCGGGATGTAGGCCCCGCCCGCCGCGCTCGGCCCGAAGAGCGCGCAGACCTGCGGGATCGAGCCGGAGGCCCGGACCTGGTTCCAGAAGATCTTGCCGGCGCCGCGGCGGCCGGGGAAGAGCTCGACCTGGTCGGTGATCCGGGCGCCGGCCGAGTCGACCAGGTAGACCATCGGCACGCCGGTCGAGTAGGCCCGCTCGATGATCCGGATGATCTTCTCGACGGTGCGCGCACCCCAGCTGCCGGCCTTGACCGTGGAGTCGTTGGCCATCAGGCAGACCTGCCGGCCGTCGATGGTGGCGGTGCCGGTGACCACGCCGTCGGCCGGGAGCCCGTCGGCCATCGTGTTGGCGTAGAGGCCGTCCTCGACGAAGGAGCCCTCGTCGACCAGGAGCGCGACCCGTTCCCGGGCGAAGAGCTTGCCCTTGGCGGCGTTCGCCGCGTGGTACTTGTCCGCACCGCCGGCCCGGGCGCGCTTGCGCAGCTGCTCCAGTGCCTCACCTTCGAGCGTCACGCCGACTCCCTCGCCACCTGAGCCGGCCGCCTCGTGAGCGGACCGACTGACCTGAACGATCGTTAGGGTAGCGCATCGGCCTCCTCTTCGGCGACCCGCCGTTTCCCGTGGCCGCGGCGCCTCTCCCGGAGCGGTGAGACCGTCGAGCACGCCAGCACCGCGAGGGCGGCGGGGTACGTACGCCCAGGCACCCTCACCCACCGACCCCGTCCCGCCCTGTCGATCGGCCGGGGCCGGTGGGGGTGGGTCAGGCGGGCAGCGGGGTGAGGCGGGTACGGGGGCCGGCGCGGAGCACGCCGGAGGGGAGCTTCTTGCCGAGCAGCTCCTCGGCCAGCTCGGCGGCCTCGACCAGGGCGTCCAGGTCGATCCCGGTGTCGATGCCCATGTCGTGCAGCATGTGCACCGCCTCCTCGGTGGCCAGGTTGCCACTCGCCCCCGGCGCGTACGGGCAGCCGCCGAGGCCGCCGACGCTGGCGTCGAACTCGGTGACACCCAGCTCCAGCGCGGTCAGCAGGTTCGCCAGCGCCGTGCCCCGGGTGTTGTGGAAGTGCAGCAGCACCGGCACGTGGGCGTTGCGGTCCCGGACCGCGGTGACCAGCTCGCGGACCCGGCGGGGCGTACCCATGCCGGTGGTGTCGCCGAAGGCGACCCGGTCGGCGCCGTCGCGGACCACCCGGTCGACGATGCCGGCCACCCGCTGCGGGTCGACGTCCCCCTCGTACGGGCAGCCGAAGCTGGTCGCCACGATCACCTCGGCCCGGGCGCCCGCGCCGTGCAGCAGGTCGATCAGCTCGGCGATGTCGTCGAGGGACTCCTCGGTCGAGCGGTTGACGTTGCGCCGGTTGTGCGTGTCGCTGGCCGAGACCACCACCTCGATCTCGGTGAAGCCGGCGGCCAGGGCCCGCTGCGCGCCCCGGGTGTTCGGCACCAGCGCCGAGTAGCGCACGCCCTCGGCCTTCGTCGCCCGCTGCCACACCTCGTCGGCGTCGGCCATCTGCGGGATCGCCTTCGGGTGCACGAAGGAGACCGCCTCGATCCGCTTGACGCCGGTGCCGGAGAGCGCGTCGAGCAGCCGCACCTTGGCGTCGGTAGGGATCGGCTCCTCGTTCTGCAGCCCGTCCCGCGGCCCGACCTCCCGAATGGAGACGAAGTCCGGCAGTTCCGTCATAAGGGGTCACCTCACTGTGACGTGATGCTGTTGCTGGGGTCCCCCCAGCATCCCACCCGCCGGCTCCGGTGCGGTCGATCATGAGGTTAGCGGCGACAAATGCGGCAGAACGCGCCGCCACCCTCAGGATCAACAGACGAGGCCGGGCCCGGGTGGGTAATCGTCAGCGCATGCGGGAGACGATGCCGGTGTCGTAGTCGCCGCTGAGGAACTCCTGGTTCTCCAGCAGCTCGGCGAAGAAGGGGAGGTTGCACTTCGGGCCGGTCAGCTCGAAGGAGGCGACCGCCGCCTTCGCCCGCTCAAGCGCCTCCGACCGGTCCGCGCCGAAGACGATGAGCTTGGCCATCAGGCTGTCGTAGAACGGGGTGACCGTGTTGCCGGCGACGTAGCCGGAGTCGACCCGGACGCCCTCACCGGTCGGCTCGACCCAGGTCTTGATCGCGCCAGGGCCGGGCAGGAAGCGCTTCGGGTCCTCGGCGTTGATCCGCAGCTCGATGGCGTGCCCGCGCGGGGCGAGCGCGTCCGGGTCGAAGGTCGGCGCCAGGCCGGCCGCCACCCGCAGCTGCTCCTCGACCAGGTCCACCCCGTAGACCAGCTCGGTCACCGGGTGCTCAACCTGGAGGCGGGTGTTCATCTCCAGGAAGAAGAACTCGTTCGTCGCCGGGTCGAGCAGGCACTCCACCGTGCCCGCGTTGCGGTAGCCGACCGCCTCGCCGGCGCGCACCGCCGCCGCCAGGAAGCGCTCACGCAGCTCCGGGGAGACCGCCGGGGACGGGGACTCCTCGACCAGCTTCTGGTTGCGCCGCTGCACCGAGCACTCCCGCTCGCCCAGCGCCACCACCCGGCCGTCGGCCAGGCCGAGGATCTGCACCTCGACGTGGCGTACCCGGGGGAAGTACCGCTCGATCAGCACCGATCCGTCGCCGAACATCCGCTCGGCGAAGGCGCGCACCTTGTCGTACTCGGTGCGCAGCGCGGCCTCGTCGGTGGCCACGCCCATGCCCATGCCGCCGCCACCGGCCGCGGCCTTGACCATCACCGGGTAGCCGATCTCCGCGGCGGCCACGACCGCCGCGTCCAGGTCGGCCGCCGGGTCGGTGGTCCCGGGGGCGACCGGGACGCCGGCCGCCGCCATCAGGTTCCGGGCATTGATCTTGTCGCCCATCGCGGTGATCGCGTCCGCGCCGGGCCCCACCCAGATCAGGCCGCTGGCCTCGACGGTACGGGCGAAGTCGGCATTCTCCGACAGGAAGCCGTACCCGGGGTGGATGGCCTGCGCCCCGGTGGACTTGGCCGCGGCGAGGATCGCCTCGACGTTCCGGTAGCTCTGCGCCGGGTTGGCCGGGCCGACGCAGACCGCCTCGTCGGCCTCGGTCACGAACGGCAGGCCGGCGTCGGCCTCCGAGTGCACCGCGATCGCGCGGATGCCGAGCCGCTTGGCGGTACGGATGATCCGGCGGGCGATCTCGCCCCGGTTGGCGACCAGCAGCGACTCGATCATGTTTCCTCCCAGCGTCCAGGGGTGGGGACGGGTGCTAGGGAACCACGAGCCGCAGGTTACTCACGAGTCGCCCGGTCGGGCGGCGGCGTCAGGCCGGGTCCGTGGGAGCGAGCAGCGCGGCGAGAGTCGCCCCGCGCAGCAGCGCGGCCCGGCGCCGCCGGTCCACCTCGCCGCCGAGGAACGGGGTCGAGTTCATCAGGCCGAACGCGGCGTGGGCCAGCACCCGGGCCTCCCCGTCCGGCAGGCCGGGGTGCAGCGCGGTCAGCACGGTCACCCACTCCTCCACGTAGAGGCGCTGGAGCTTGCGGATCCGGCGGCGCGGCTCGTCCGGGAGGCGGTCCAGCTCGTGCAGGTGCAGCGCGATCACCGCCGGATTGGCCAGCGCGAAGTCGACGTGGAAGTCGATCAGCGACTCCAGCGCGCCGCGCGGGTCGTCCGGGTGGCCGGCGGCCCGGTCCCGGCCGCCGTCGAGCAGCCCCTCGCTGACCGGGATCAGCGCGGCGACCAGCATCGCCTCCTTGCCGGCGAAGTGGTGGTAGAGGGCCGGCCCGGTCACCCCGGCGGCGGCACCGATGTCGTCCATCGACACGCCGTGGTAGCCCCGGGCGGCGAAGAGGCCGACCGCGATCTCGAGGATCTCGTCGCGCCGGGACCGACGCCGACCCGCGCCTGCCGCCCCGCTCGCCCCGCCCCGCGCCTGCTGTTCCACCGCCACCGGGCAAGCCTAGACCGCGGGGTCACGCCGTGGAGGTTCGGTTACCGGTCGGTCGCCGCACGCCGCGCGGGGCCGCGATCCTCACCGGGCGTCCGTTTGACCCTCCACCCGGTTCAGGCCGCAGGGTCCGTCGCATGACCGCTCCCGTACTCGGCCGCGACTACCGGCTGCTCTGGTCCGCCGCCGTCTCCTCCCGGTTCGGCGACGCCCTCCGTACGCCGGCCCTGGCCCTGCTGGCCGCCACGCTCACCCGCGATCCCCGGGCGGTCGCCGCGGTGACCGTGGCCGGGCTGTTGCCACCGCTGCTGTTCGGGCTGCTCGGCGGGGTGTACGCGGACCGCTGGGACCGCCGCCGGACGATGGCGGCGGTGGACGGCCTGCGGGCGGTGGTGGTGGCCGCGCTGGCCGTGGTGGTGGCGACCGGCCGGGCCGGGGTCGCGGTGCTGGTCGGGGCCGCGTTCCTACTCGCCGCGTTCGGCGCCCTCTTCGACGCCGCCTCCTTCGCCCTGCTCCCCGCCGTGGTCCCGCCGGCCGCCCTGCCCGCCGCCAACGGCCGCCTCCAGGCAGGCGCGGCGGTGGCCGGCGGCTTCCTCGGCGCGCCCCTGGCCGGCCTCCTCTTCACGCTCTCGGCACCCCTCCCGTTCGCCATCGACGCCCTCACCTTCGCCCTCGCCGCTCTCCTCGTCCTCACCCTCCGCCCCGTCCCGACTCCGCGATCATGCAGTTGTCGCCCCGGCGAATCGGGACGAAAAACCCGTGTCGGGGGCCACAAGTGCAAGATCGCGGAGAGGACGGGGCGGGGGTCGGTGTGGCGGGAGGCCGGGGAGGGGGTGCGATGGATCAGGGGCGACACGATCCTGTGGCGGATCACGGTGCTGACGGCGGGGACGAACCTGGCGATCAGCGGGCTGATGGCGGTGCTGGTGCTCTACGCCCTCGACGTGCTGCGGCTGCCGTCGGGCGGGTACGGCCTGTTCATGTCGGCTGCGGTCCTGGGTGGCCTCGGCGGGGCGCTGGGGGCCGGACGGCTGGCCGGTCGACTCGGCACCGTGCCCGCGCTGCGCACCGTGCTGACCGCGCAGACCGTCGCGCTGGTCGGGTTCGCGCTGGTCCGCCACCCGGTCCCCGCCGGCCTGGCGCTGGCCGTCTTCGCCGCCGGCACCACGGTGTGGAACAGCCTCTGGGCGGCGTACGGGCAGCGGCACGTGCCGGCCGGGCTGCTCGGCCGGGTGGGCGCGGCGCAGCGGATGGTCGGCCTGCTCACCGCGCCGGTCGGCGCGGCGCTGGCCGGGCTGGCCGGCGCGGCGTACGGGGTGGCCCCGGTGGCGGGGGCGGTGGCCGTGGTCTTCGGGCTGGTCACCGCGGCGGCGTGGCGGGTACTGCGACCGGTGGCACCGGTACCGACCGCCGACCGGCCCACCACGGTCGGGACAGCAGCCCGGCCAGGGCCGCACCGGTCGCGTTGAGCAGCACGTCGTCGACCGAGGCGACCCGGCCCAGGTCCAGCGCGTACTGCAGGGTCTCGACCAGCGCCGAGGCGGCGGCGCCGAGCAGGAAGAGCCGGCCGACGCCGGCCAGGGCGGCGAAGCGTACCGGGGCGAACAGGCCGAGGGCGGCGAAGACCAGCAGGTTGCCGCCCACCTGGACCAGCACGGTCGACGCGGGGCCGGCGGCGATCAGGTCGGCGAGGTCGCGCAGCGGTACCAGCTTGACCTCGCCGGGCGCGGCGCGCGGGGTGAGGATCATCCAGACCCAGGGCACGGTGCCGGCCACCGCACCCACCTCGGCGACGCTGCGCCGCCACGCCTCGGCGGGCGTCGCCGCGTCCCGCCGGCACCGGGCCAGCACGGCCACGACCAGCGCCGTCACCGGCACCGCGGCCACCGTGGCGAGCAGGACGCCACCCCAGTCCCGCCAGACCTGACCCATCGGCGCAGCCTAGCCGGGCATCGCCTCCCGGTGGGTGAGTCCGGAGAGGTTCAGCGCGAGCCGCCGCCGCATCGGCGGCACGGCCGAGACCGCCCGGAGCAGCAGGTCGCGCAGGGGCTGGCCGGCCGGCGGCATGGTGGCGAGTCGGGTCAACCGGTCGGAGAAGCCGGCCACCTCCTCGGCGAGCGGGCGACGCGCGGCGGCGTACGAGTCGAGGAGCGTGTCGGGGCCGCCGGCGAGCACGCCGGCGAGCGCGTCTCCGAGCGCGACCGCGTCGCAGATGCCGAGGTTCATCCCCTGCCCGCCGGCCGGGCTGTGCACGTGCGCAGCGTCGCCGGCGAGCAGCACCGGCCCGGCGCGGAAGGTGTCGGCGACCCGGTGGTGGATCCGGAACCGCGAGCCCCACAGCACCTCCGTCACCCGGTCCGGCCGGCGGGCGGGTCCGCGCTCGTCCAGCAGCGCCTGGAACAGCGCGGCGCCCGGGTCACGCGGCGCCTCGGCCACCGCGGCGACCAGCCGGACGACGCCGTCCGGCAGCGGCGCCCAGATCAGCGGCCCGGGTCGGGCCAGGAAGAGCGAGACCTCGTCGCGCGGCAGCGCGCTGCGTACCCGGACGTCGGCGAGCAGGAACGACTCCCCGGCGCCCGCCGGTCCGATGAAGCCGATGCCGGCCAGCTCACGGACCGTGCTGCGCATGCCGTCGGCCCCGACCACGAAGCGGGCGCGGACCGCCGCGCCGTCGGCGAAGCGGACCACCGCGCCGGCGCCATCGCGGTCCAGGCCGGTCATCGCGTACGGCCGGAGCACCCGGCCGCCGAACGCGGCCAGCCGGTCGGCGAGCACCGCCTCGGTCACCGCCTGGGACACCAGCAGCGCGTACGGGAAGCGGGACGGCAGCCCGCCGAAGGGCACCCGGAGCAGCACCCGGTCCCGGTCCCGGACGGTGAACCGCGCCGAGTGCAGCCCTCGCTCGGCCAGCGGCGCGGCGACCCCGATCCGGTCCAGCACCTCCAGGGTGTGCGCGTGCACGACGGCGGCTCGGGAGGTGACCGGCGGGCGTGCCTGCCGGTCGACCACGGTCACGTCGACGCCGCGCCCGGCCAGGGCGGCCGCCACGGTCAGGCCGGTCGGACCGGCCCCCACCACCAGGACGTCGGTGCGCTCGGGCAGCATCTCCCACCTCCGGTTGCCAACAACTGTGTGCCAACACTTGTTGGCAACGTTAGGCCGGCATCGGCATCGATGTCAACGGGCGTTGGCCTACAGTCGTGGGCATGACCGCATCTCCCACCAGACGCTCGGACGCCACCCGTGCCGCGATCCTGCGCGCCGCCCGCGAGCGGTTCGCCGCCGACGGGTACGAGCGGGCCACCATCCGGGCCATCGCCGCCCAGGCGCGGATCGACCCGTCGATGGTGATGCGCTACTACGGCAGCAAGGAGGGGCTCTTCGCGGCGGCGGCCGAGTTCGACCTGCGCCTGCCCGAGCTGGCCGACGTACCCACCGAACGGCTCGGGGAGGTGCTGGTCCGGCACTTCCTGGACCGCTGGGAGGGCGACGAGACGCTCGCCGCCCTGCTCCGGGCGGCCAGCACCAACCCAGGCGCGGCGGAACGGATGCGCGGCATCTTCGCCGACCAGCTCGGCGCGACCGTGGCCCGGTTCGGCACCGACCCGGCGACCACCGCCCGCCGCGCCGGCCTGGTGGCCAGCCAGATCCTCGGCCTGGCCTTCACCCGCTACATCGTCTGCCTGCCGCCGATGGTGGACGCGGAGCCGGCCGAACTGGTCGCCTGGATCGCCCCCACCCTTCAGCGCTACCTGACCGGAACACCCAGGCACTGACCGCCCAACCATTTCCGGGTTCCCGTGCGTCTGTCTGCTGACAGGGGCGCGCGACGACCCCCGGAGGGGAGGGCGGATGGGACCGGCGACGGCCGACGACGGGCGGGACGGTTACGTCAGCTTCGTCGAGTGCCACCAGCGACGGCTGCTGCGGGCGGCGTACCTGGTCTGCGGCAACCGGCACCAGGCCGAGGACCTGCTCCAGGACGCGCTGCTCAAGCTGGCGCTCCGCTGGCCCCACGTGCGGCACGGCGACCCGGCCGCGTACGTGCGAGCCATCCTGTACCGGGACGCGGTCTCCTGGTGGCGACGGCGGCGACGGGAATGGCTGAGCGCGTACCCACCGGAGCAGCCGGACCGCGACGGCGACGGCGCGTTGCGGCTCACCGTGCACGCCGCGCTCGACCGGCTGCCGCCGCGCCAGCGGGCCGTGCTGGTGCTGCGGTACTTCGAGGACCTGACCGAGGTGGCCACCGCCGAAGCGCTCGGCGTCACCGTCGGCACCGTGAAGAGCCAGTGCCACGCCGCGCTGCGCCGGCTCCGCGAGGTCGCACCCGAGCTGGGCCCGGACAAGGGACGGTGCGACGACGGCCTGACCACACGGCTGGAGGTGAACCCGTGATCGAAGAGAAACTGCACCGGCTGCTGACGGCCGCCGCCGAGGACGTCCGGCCGTCCCACCCGGCGCTGCGGGGTTGGGAGCGGGCCCGCCGGACCCGGCGCGCCCGCCGCGCCGCCGGGGCCGCCGCGCTCGCCGTCGTCCTGCTCGCCAGCGGTGCGACGTTGGCCCTGGGCCTCGCCGATGCACCGGCCCCGACCAGGCCCGCCTCGCCGACCCCGGGCCCGGTGCCGAGCGCCTCCCCGGTGCAGCGGCCACCGGCCGAGCTCAGCTATCCCGGTGACCCACTGAGCCGGCTCGGCGACCCGGTCGGCGCGACGCTCTCCGCCCGCCCGGTACGCCAGGCGCTGGCGCTCTACCAGCCCGTCGACCATGAGACCTACACGGGCGGAGTCATCCGGGTGCTCGGCGACGATGGGATCGTTCGGTCCCTCGACGTGGTCACCCCCTCGGCGACCCGGGACCGGCACGGCAACGAGGCACCCGCCCTGAAGCCGGGTCAGCTCTCCCCGGACGGACGGACGGCTGTGTTCCCGCAGACCAACGAACTGATCCTGGTCGACCTGACCACGGCGACGGTGCGGCGGGTTCCGCTCGACGGCTATCTGGAGCTGGTCGTCTGGATCGGCGACCGGGTGCTGGTGGGCGGCGACGACCGGACGTACCTGGTTGACCCCGTCTCCCGGGAAGCCGGCAGGGTCAGCGGCTCCATCTGGGAGACAGTTGCGCCGGACCCGGCCACCCGCCCGACGAGAGTGGCCGAGACGAGCGGCATGCGGGACGGCCTGACCCTGCGCAGCCGCGCGATGCCGGCCGGCACGCTCCAGGACCAGCGCCGGATCAGCAGCGCCGCGCTGCCCCGGCCATTCCAGGTCAACGAGTTCTACGGGCGCGGCTGGCAGCGGGGTGGCCGGATCGCACAGGCCGCCTGGATCACCAACGGGGTGATCGACGGTGCCGAGGGAGTCGCCGTGCTCGACGCCCGTACCGGCGCGGTCACCCAGCTGCTCGACCTCGGCCGGGACAACCGGTCCAAGGGCTGCTGCGAGGTGCTGGGCTGGGACGGCGACGACGTGTTGCTGCGGCTCGACGGGCAGCTGGTGCGGTGGCGACCGGAGACCGGCGAGGTGACAGGGGTGGTCCGGGCCCTGGCCGGGATGGTGGCGCTGGCCGGCTGAGCCGTCGGCCCCGCGCGGGGCGTGCCGCCGCGCGGGGCCGACGAACCGGGTCAACCGGCGAGGCCGCCCGGCTGGTCGCCCTTCGCGACGGGGGCCCGGACCAGGTTGCCCCACTCGGTCCACGAGCCGTCGTAGTTGCGCACCTGCGGGTAGCCCAGCAGGTGGTGCAGCACGAACCAGGTGTGGCTGGACCGCTCGCCGATCCGGCAGTACGCGACCACGTCGTCGGATGGGCTGAGCCCGAGCTGGTCGGCGTAGATGGCGCGCAGCTCGTCGGCGGACTTGAACGTGCCGTCGTCGTTGGCGGCCGACTTCCACGGCTTGCTGACCGCGCCCGGGATGTGCCCGCCACGCAGCGCGCCCTCCTGCGGGTAGTCCGGCATGTGCAGCATCTCGCCGGTGTACTCGCCGGGCGAGCGCACGTCGACCAGCGGACGACCGGCGGCGATGTGCGCCATCACCTGCTCCCGGAACGCCCGCAGCGGCGCGTCGTTGCGTTCCGGCACCGGATAGTCCGCGCGGGGCCGGGTCACCTTCTCCCGGGTCAGCTCCCGCCTCTCCGCGATCCACTTCTGCCGGCCGCCGTCGAGCAGCCGCAGGTCGGCGTGGCCGAAGAGCGAGAAGACCCAGAGGGCGTACGCGGCCCACCAGTTGAAGTTGTCGCCGTAGAAGACCACCGTGTCGCCCCGACCGATGCCCTTGGCGGCGCAGAGCTCGGCGAAGCTCTTCGCGTCCAGGTAGTCCCGGGTCACCTCGTCGTTCAGCTCGGTGTGCCAGTCGACCTTGACGGCGCCCGGGATGTGGCCGGTGTCGTAGAGCAGCACGTCCTCGTCGGACTCGACCACGACGAGGCCCTCGTCGCCCAGGTGCTCGGCCAGCCACTCCGTGGTGACCAGGCGCTGCGGATCGGCGTACGACTGGAGGCGGGGATTCGGATCGCTCGGGACAGGCATGATCCCCAAGGTACGCCGGATCCCGACCTGTCGACCGGTCATCGAGAATCGGGTGCAGCGGATGCGACACGTGACACGTGACAGTGCCGGTACCCCCGACCACTGAGGATCGACATGACCGTACGGCAAGAGACCGGGCCACCCCGGGTCGTCCCGCCAGCGGTGGACTTCACCGACTTCTACCAGGCGCACTTCCACCGGCTCGCCGTGCAGCTCTACGCGTACCTCGGGGACCACGCCGAGGCGCAGGACCTCACCCAGGAGGCGTTCTGCCGGCTGCTGGAGCGCTGGGAGCGGGTCAGCGGATACGACGACCCGTCCGCCTGGGTCCGACGGGTGGCCTGGAACCTCGCCACCAGCCGGCTGCGCCGGGTCCGCACCGCCGTACGCCATCTGGCCCGGCAGCGCGAGGAGCACGCACCCGGGCCGGGGCCCGACCGGGTGGCGCTGGTCCGGGCGCTGGCCGCCCTGCCGGCGTCGCAGCGGCGGGCGATCGTGCTGCACCACCTGGCCCAACTGAGCACCCGGGAGATCGCCGAGCAGGCCGGTGTGGCGGAGGGCACCGTCCGCTCCTGGCTCTCCCGGGGCCGCGCCACGCTCGCCAACTACTTCACCGAGCGACCGGAGGTGCACGATGCGTGAGACCGCGGTGACCGAACTGTTCGCCGAACTCGAGGCGGACGCCGTACGGACCTTCCGCCCCCCGGGCGCGACGGCGGCGCAGCGCCGGGTACGCGAGCGCCGACATCTCCGGCGCGGCCTTCTCGCCGGGATCGCCGCCCTGCTCGTGGGCGCCCCGGCGGGCGCGTACGCCGTCGCCGGCCGCGACGACGCCCCCCGCCCCACGCCACCGACCGTGGTGTCGGCCCCGCTGTCCGAGCGGAAGGTGACCATGCCCGGGGCGGCCGGCACCCTGACCGACCTCCGCTTCGTCGACGCGCGCCACGGTTGGGCCCTCTTTGACACCTGCACCCGGCAGGCGCCGACCGACTGCCGGCGGACGGTCGGACGGACCACCGACGGTGGGGTGACCTGGCAGAGTCAGCAGCTCCCCGTGTCCGACGGGGGAGCCCAACTGATTCCGTACGACGCGGAGAGGCTCACCGTCGCCACCAACCGGGAGTACCTGGAAACCACGGACGGCGGGGAAACCTTCGCCAGATATGCGGCAGGCACCCCACCGCTTTCCGCCCGGTTCGCCTCGGCATCTCCCAGCGGGTTCAGGTTGGCCTGCCCGGCGGAGCAGAAGGAGCGCGGTGAGGACTGCAAGCGCTTCCAGCTAGCCAAGGTCGGGCCGGGTCCGCTGCGGCGCCAGCCGCCCCTCTCCCTCGACACGGACGCCGCGCCCCAGCTCATCGAGGGCGGCGACGGCCGGCTCTGGCTGGCCACGATGAAGGACGGCCGTTCGATTGTCGTGGTCAGCGACAACCGGGGAATCACCTGGCAGCGGCTACCGGTCGTCAACGCTCCGGCGATGCTGGCCGTGTCGCCGGACGGTAAGGAGGTCTGGCTCGTCGACAGCGGGCAGGGTGGCGTGTGGCGGCTGGCCGGCGACCGCTGGCAGCAGCGACCGGCACTGCCGAACGTGCCCATCGACGGCGGTTTCGCGGCGGCCGGGGAAGGGGCGATCTTCGTCAACAGCCACGGGCGGGTCGGCTTCTGGGTCGACGGCCGGTACGTCGACCAGCCCGAGCTGCGCACCGCGCTGGCGTCTAGCGGCAGCAGCGTGGTGGGAGTCGGCTCGTTGCGCGACGGCACGATCGTGCTCCAGGGCGACGGCGCCTGGCGGATCGTCGGCGTCGGCTCGGGAGTCGACCGCACCTGGACCCGGTTCTCCTGAGAGCTCTCCCGACGGACCCGTCCTCGTCGGTCGGGTCCGTCGGGGAGCGCTCCTCCCAGCGGGACGGTCGCCGTAGCGCCAGCTCCTCGGCGAGCCGGTCCGCGACGCTGGAACGGCGCGCGGCGGCTGGTGCCGGAGATCACGCCCGGCGGTGCACCAGCCGGCCGGCGACGACGGTGGCCAGGCAGCTCCCGTCGTCGGCCAAGACGGCCAGGTCGGCGCGGCCGGTGGCGATCAGCGCCGGTGGCCGCGGCGTGTCGAACACCGCGACGTCGTTGCGGACGACCGCGGCCCGCACCTCGGGATCGGTGACGTGCGCACTGAGCACCGCGCCGGCGCCGAGCCGGAACAGGGCGTGCACCCGCTCCCGCGGGGTCGGGGCTGCCGGCAGCGGCCCGTCGTGCACCAGCGCCGGCCCGAGAGTGCCGGCCCACCGCCGCACCCGCACCCCGGGGTACGCCTCCGTCAGCTCGTCCAGCGGTGCGACCGCCTCGATCCGGTTCCCGGTCACCAGCACCGCCATCCCGGCGGCCGGCTCCTCGTCGAGGGTGTACCGCAGCAGCGGGGCGGCGTGGACGGTCCGCATGGTCAGTCCGTGACCGGGCCGAGCAGCGGGCGCTTGGCGGTGATCGTGTCGCCGGAGGAGCGCCCGGTCAGCCGGCGCTTGATCCACGGGCCCAGGTGCTGGCCGGCCCAGCGCAGGTCGGCGGCGCGGGCGGCCAGCCAGGGGGTCGGCGCCGGGCGCTCCGGCACCAGCAGCCACTCCTCGTCGCAGCCCACCCCGAGCGCGGTCAACACCTGCGCGGCGACCCGCCGGTGGCCGGCGGCCGACAGGTGCAGCCGGTCGGTGCTCCACAGCATCGGGTTGAGGTAGGTGTCATCGGCGTACAGGTCGACCAGGATGGCACCGTGCCGCTCGGCGACCTCCCCGACCACCCGGTTGAGCAACGTCACCCGGGGCGCCACGAGACGCTGGCCCGGCAGCCGGGCCATCACGTCGGCGAACCGGAAGAGGATCACGTCCGCACCGCCGGAGCGCAGCTCGCCGACCACGTCGTCGAAGCGGGCGACGAACGAGTCCGGGTCGAACGTCCGCCGCAGCACGTCGTTGCCGCCGGCGGCGAAGCTGATCAGGTCGGGCTTCATGCCCAGCGCGGCCGGCACCTGCTCGGCCACCACGCTCGGGAAGAGCCGACCCCGGATCGCCAGGTTCGCGTACCCGAAGTCCGGGCCGACCTCCACGGCCAGTCGGGTCGCCACCAGGTCGGCCCAGCCGCGGTAGGTGCCGTCCGGGTACGCGTCGTCCATGCCCTCGGTGAAGCTGTCCCCCACCGCCACGAAGCTGCGCCAGCGCACGCCGCCTCCCTCACGCTCTTCGTTGCCTGCGGCGACCAGTCTGTCACCGGGTGGCCGGCGGCCGGTGCCACCCACCGGATGAACGTGGCGGAGGTCATCAATCCCGCTCGCGCGGCTCCACCACAGGCTTCCGATACGGACCCCAGGCCACGAACCGCTCGAACAGCTCGCGCGGGGTCGGGCCGTCGTGCGGGTTGAGCCGGAACAGGTCGTGGCTCGCCTCGTGGTAGAGCCCGGACAGGTAGATGGCCAGGTCGACGTGGCGGTCGGCGTATTCGATCTTGAGGAGCAGCCGGGCCTCGGCGCACGGCCACGGCAGCCCGCAGGCCCGGCACACCCACAGCGGGCGGATCGGCAGGTGGGGGCGGCGGCCCGACGGGTACGCCCGGGGCCGGTCGGCGTACGGGCCGAGGCGCGGCACCGGGAGCTGACCGAAAATCACCAGCGTCTCCCGTTGGCCCGCCACTCCTGCGCCCGCGTCAGCCGGCCGGGGCTTCCCGGCCGCATGGTCGGGAACACGCGGTCGGCTCGCGCATCCATTCGGGCAGGTTGGTCCCCCTCACCCGGCCGGGCAGGGGTGGCGGCGGGACGGCGGGCCAGCACCGGAACCCAGCAGCCCGGGTTGTGCATTTCGACCTCCTCTAGACGTGGAACTGGGAGGCCGCCTCTGCACTGGGGGACTCCCGGGCGGCCCCGGACCGGACCCACATGGGGTTCGCTCCGTGACAGTCTGGTGAGGACGAAACTACTGTCAGAAGAGATGTCGATGCCCTGAGCAGCGGTTGTGTGGGTCAGCGGCAGGGCATGGGAGGCCCCGGGAAGACCATGGGAGAGACAGGGCAGAGCATGGGCGAATCGTGGTGGGACTTCATCGCCAGCGAGCTGCGCCAGGCCCGCATCCGAGCCGGGCTCAGCCAGGAGGACCTTGCCAAGCGCATCAACTACTCGGCCTCCCACGTGTCCGGAGTGGAGACGGGACAGCGCCCACCCAAGGCCGACTACCTCGCCGCGATGGACGACGCGCTGAAGACGGGTGGAATGTTCGGCCGGATGCTGCGCCGCGCCTCGCTCGTGGAGGGAACGCCGCCCTGGCTGCGCGCGTGGATTGAGAACGAGCGCGAGGCAACCCTGCTGCGCTGGTACGAGCCGGCGTACGTGCCCGGCCTCCTCCAGACCGAGGCGTACGCGCGGATGACACTGGCCAACGGACTCCTCACGGCCGAGGAGATCGAGCAACGGGTCGCATCCAGGCTGGAGCGGCAGGCGATCCTCACGCGGGAGCATCCGTGCCAGATCGTCACCGTCCTCGACGTGATGGTGCTGCGGCGACCGATCAACGGACAGCCCGGGGTGATGGGCGAGCAGCTCGCCCACCTGGTGAAGACGGCCGAGCTGCCGCACGTCCAGATACTCGTGGTGACCGAGGACGCCGGGCTCTACCCTGCGCTGCAAGGAGGCTTCATCCTGGCCACCTTGGGCGACGGATCGGTGCTGGCGCACCTGGACCACCAGGTGCGCGCGCAGGTAGTGAACCAGCCCGATGACGTTGCTACCCTCCAACGCCAGTGGGAGGCCGTCCGCGGGGAAGCTCTGTCCCGCCGGCAGTCACTCGAGCTGATCAAGGAAGTGGCGCAGACATGGACATGACGGGTGGCCGGTGGCACAAGTCGACACGCTCGGGCTCGAACGGAGGGTCCTGCGTGGAGGTCGCCGACAACCTGCCCGGCGTCGTCGGCGTCCGCGACAGCAAGGACCCGGCCGGCCCGGTGCTCACCTTCGCGCCGAAGAACTGGCGAGCCTTCGTCGACTTCGCGAAGCGTCGCTGACCGAGGGGCACGACGCGAACGCCCCGCGCGAGCAGTCGGGGCCATCGTGGTGCCAGGCAATCGGCTGGCTGGCGAACGCGATCGATCAGGGGACAATGGCGCGATGGCAGCGGAGTACACCCACACCGACGCGTTCCGCAGTGCGACCTTCCGGGACGCCGACCTCACCGGCGCGACGTTCCGCGACTGCGACCTGACCCGGGTGAGGATCGTCGGGTCGGAGGTCGCCGACCTCCGGGTCTCCGGGTTCGCCGGACGCCTCGGCACGGTCGTCGTCGACGATGTGGACGTCACCGCGTACGTCGCGGCCGAGCTCGACCGGCGACACCCGGAGCGCGTGCAGCTGCGGGCAGTTCGGACAGCCGACGACCACCGCGGGATGTGGGACACGGTCGAACGCCTCTGGTCGGACACCGTCGCCCGCGCCGAGCGGCTACCCGAGGCCGCGCGCCATGAACGGGTCGACGACGAGTGGTCCTTCGTCGAGACGCTGCGCCATCTCGTCTTCGCCGTCGACACGTGGGTGGGTCGGATGGTCCTCGACGATTCGATGCCGTACCACCGGCTCGGCCTGCCGCCCACGGACTATCCCGCCGCGAGCGCGGCGGAGCTGGGCCTCGACCTCGCCGCCCGGCCGTCGTACGCCGAGATGCTGGCGCTGCACGCCGACCGCGCGGCACGGATGCGCGGCGTGGTCGAGACGCTCACCGACACCGAGCTCGAACAGATCCGCACCGCCGCGCCCGCTCCCGCGTGGGGCGTGGAGTCGCACTCGGTCGGCGACTGCCTCCGCGTGGTGCTGGAAGAACACTGCGAACACCGCCGCTACGCGGTGCGCGACCTCGCGCTGCTCGAAGCGCGCTGAGTCTGCGGCTGGTCAGACGTCGACGGCCAGGCGGACCGTCACCAAGTCGCCCACCTCAAGCCCCTCGGCCTTCCGCACCCACGCCTTCACCGGCACGACATACCGCCCGTCCTTCGGCCACAGCGAGGTCTTCCATCCGGTGTCCCCGATCCGCGCCGTCACCGGAACCATGCCCCAGCCGTAGGTCACGAGCCTGGAGGCCGCCTCCAACTCAGCGCACTCCTCTTCCGGAACGGTGACGAAATGCCACGGCGCCGGGCCCTTCCAGAACCACATCTCACCGCTGAACGCCAGGTCCATCCGGTCAGCATAGGAGCGGGTCGGCGTGGTGTGATCACGCCCGTGGATACCGACAGCGAGGTGGAACGGGCCTGGCACCGGATCGAGGACTGGCTGTCCCGGTACGCCCCTCGATTCCACGCGCAGTTGAACCCGCCGGACACGCGGGCGGAGATGGAGCGGTTCGTGGCGTCCCAGAACAGCCAGCCGGCGGGCACCATGAAAGGCGGGTTGTACTGGCTGCCTCGATGGCTGCCCGTGGCCGGTGATGGCATGGGCGGTGGCCTGTTCATGGACCTGCGTGAGGGTCCGCTGCACGGGTGCCTGGTGGAGTTCACCCGGGAGGACCACGCCGGCACACCGCGGTGGGAGTCCCTGACGCAGCTGTGGGCGGAGGTCGCCGACCTGCTGGACGCCGCCGCTGTCGAGCTGGACCGGAGGGACCACATGGGCGAGTTGATCATCGGCCGGTGGCGGCCGCCCATCTCCTGACCGGCCGACCGAATTGGATCGCCGATCCACCCGCACCCGCCGTACGCTGCGCGGATGCTGCTACGTACGTCGACCCTGCTGCTGCGGACCCTGCGTGAGGACCCGGCGGACGCGGAGGTGCCGAGCCACCGGCTCCTGCTCCGCGCCGGCTACATCCGCCGCGCCGCCCCGGGCGGGTACGCCTGGCTGCCGCTGGGCAAGCTGGTGCTGGACCGGGTGACCGAGATCGTCCGGCGGGAGATGACCGCCATCGGCGACCAGGAGGTGCACTTCCCGGCGCTGCTGCCGGCCGAGCCGTACCGGACCAGCGGGCGGTGGACGGAGTACGGCGACCTCATCTTCACCCTGGCCGACCGGAAGGGCGCCGAGCACCTGCTCGCCCCGACCCACGAGGAGCTTGCCACGCTGCTGGTCAAGGACCTCTTCACCTCGTACCGGGACTTCCCGGTGACGCTCTTCCAGATCCAGACCAAGTTCCGCGACGAGGCCCGCCCCCGGGCCGGGCTGCTCCGCGGCCGCGAGTTCCTGATGAAGGACGCCTACTCGTTCGACCTGGACTCCGCCGGTCTCCAGGAGTCGTACGACCGGCACCGGGCGGCGTACCGGCGGGTCTTCGACCAGCTCGGGCTGGACTACACGGTGGTGCACGCGATGTCCGGGGCGATGGGCGGCTCGGCGTCGGAGGAGTTCCTGGCCGCGACGCCGGTCGGCGAGGACACCTTCGTCGGCTGCACGGCCTGCGACTACGCGG
The DNA here is from genome assembly GCF_049844475.1 of Micromonospora sp. DT47. Taxonomy (NCBI): domain Bacteria; kingdom Bacillati; phylum Actinomycetota; class Actinomycetes; order Micromonosporales; family Micromonosporaceae; genus Micromonospora; species Micromonospora sp. DT47. The sequence continues at coordinate 67,437 of NZ_JBNCLC010000005.1, forward strand.
CGAACACCGAGGCGGTGCTGACCCGCGCCCCGGCCGCCGCCGACCCGGTCGCGCAGCCGGCGCTGGAGGTGCACGACACCCCGGAGACGCCGACCATCGCCGCGCTCGTGGAGCTGGCCAACGCCCGCCGGCTGGCCGGCCGGGATGACTGGACCGCCGCGGACACCCTGAAGAACGTGGTGCTGACCGTCCGCCGGCCGGGCGCCGAGGCGGCCGAGCCGCTGGTGATCGGGGTGCCCGGCGACCGGGAGGTGGACCTGAAGCGGGTCGAGGCGGCGCTGCACCCGGCCACCGTGGCGGTCTTCGACGACTGGGACGCCCACCCGGAGCTGGTCCGCGGCTACATCGGGCCGCAGGTCCTCGCCAAGCTCGGCCTCCGCTACCTGGTCGACCCGCGGGTGGTCACCGGCACCGCCTGGCTGACCGGCGCCAACGAGCCGGGCCGGCACGCCACCGGCGTGGTCTGCGGGCGGGACTTCACCCCGGAGGGCACCATCGAGGCGGCCGAGGTGCGTCCCGGCGACCCCTGCCCGGCCTGCGACACGGGTGAGCTGACCATACGGCGGGGCATCGAGATCGGGCACATCTTCCAGCTCGGCCGCCGGTTCACCGACGCCTTCGCGCTCGACGTGCTGGGCCCGGCGGGCAAGCCGGTCCGGCCGACCATGGGCTGCTACGGCATCGGGGTGTCCCGGGCGGTGGCCGCGATCGCCGAACAGCACCACGACGAGCGGGGACTGGTCTGGCCGGCGGCGGTCGCGCCGTGCGACGTACATCTGATCGCCGCCGGGAAGGGGCCGCAGCTGGACGCGGCGCTCGACCTCGGCGGACGCCTCTCCGCCGCCGGCCTGCGGGTGCTGGTCGACGACCGGACCACCGTCTCCGCCGGGGTGAAGTTCACCGACGCCGAGCTCATCGGCATCCCGCGCGCCGTCGTGGTCGGCCGCCGGCTCGCCGACGGGTACGTCGAGCTACGTGACCGGGCCGCCGGCGAGCGGGTCGAGCTGCCGCTGGACGGGCTGGTCGAGCGACTGGTCGACGAGGTGCGGCGGGCGAAGGGGGACGTGGTGTAGCGATCGCGTCACGGGGTACCGCTCTCCGATCGGCTTATGTGCATTCGGAGGCTCTCATGACCGGTTACCGGGTCAGCGACGTGATGACCAAGCAGGTCGTCTACCTGTCGGCGGAAACCACCCTGGACGAGGCGGCCAGGGTGATGAAGGAGGCGGACATCGGCGACGTGGTGGTCACCGACGGCGCCAGCCTGGCCGGCCTGCTGACCGACCGCGACATCGTGGTCCGGGCGGTGGCCGAGCGGAGTGATCCCTCGGCCACCACCATCGGCTCGATCATCACCCGTGAGGTGGTGATGATCGAGCAGCACTCCACGGCCGGGGAGGCGGTCGCCCTGATGCGGGAGCGCAACATCCGGCGGGTGCTGGTCTGCGACAACGAGCGGAAGCTGGTCGGCATCGTCTCGCTCGGCGACCTGGCGATGCAGCTCGACCCCAGCTCGGCGCTCGCCGACATCAGCGAGGCCTCGCCGAACAACTGACCGGGCGACCCGGTGCCCTCCGGTGACCTCCGGGGGCACCGGGTCGACGGCGGTAGCCTGACGGGATGCCCGAGATGCCGACGAAGCTGGCCGAGATCGTCGAGGAGTTCGCCGCCGCCCCGCGCGACGTGGTGCTGGAGATGCTGCTCGAGTACGCCGACGTCATCCCGCCACTGGCGGCGGACGTCGACCGGGAGGGCATGGAGCAGGTGCCGGAGTGCCAGACCTCCTTCTTCCTCCGCGCTGAGGTGGACCCGGACCGGTCGGTGCGCACCGTCTTCGACTGCCCGCCGGAGGCGCCGACCACCCGCGCCTTCGCGGGCATCCTCGCCGAGGGGCTGGCCGGGGCGAGCGCCGAGCAGGTGCTGGCCGTGCCGGACGACCTCTACCAGCGGATGGGGCTGGCCCAGGCGATCAGCCCGCTGCGGGTACGCGGCGGCACGGCGATCCTGGCCCGGCTCAAGCGGCAGGTCCGGGAACAAGCCGGCTGACCTGCGAGTTGTTCCCGGTCATGGAGATCGAGATCTACGCCGACGTGGTCTGCCCGTGGTGCTACATCGGCAAGCGCCGGCTGGAACAGGCCCTGGAGTCGCACGACGGCGACGTGACGATCCGGTACCGGCCGTTCCAGCTCGACCCGTCCCCGGTGAGCGAGCCGCGGCCGCTGGTCGACGCGCTGGCCGAGAAGTTCGGTGGCCGGGAGCGGGCCGAGGCGATGTTCGCCCAGGTGACCCAGGTCGCCGCTGGGGTGGGCCTGAAGCTGGACTTCGACCGGGCGGTGAGCGCCAACACCTTCGAGGCGCACCGGCTGGTCCGGTTCGCCGAGGAGCGCGGCCGGGCCGGTGAGATGGTCGAGGCGCTCTACCGGGCGCACTTCACCGACGGGGTCGACGTCGGCTCGCGGGAGGCGCTGATCGGGCTCGCCGCCGGGATCGGCCTGGACGAGGCCGAGGTGCGCGACCACCTGGAGTCCAACGCCGGCCGTCGCGAGCTGGCTGCCGACCTGGCCGCCGCCCATCAGCTCGGGGTGACCAGCGTGCCGACCTTCGTGCTGGCCGGCAAGTACGGCGTCACCGGCGCGCAGGAGCCGGAGACGCTGCTGGCCGCGCTGGCCGAGGTGGAGCGCCGCGAGTCGGGCGCCTGACCGGGCATCGACCTCGGTGATGTTTCACGTGCAACGGTATCGACGCGGGTGACGAGCTAGGCCGGTCTGGCCAGCCCTTCGACCACCCGCGCCCCGGGCAGCGCGCCGAGCGCCGGCCCGGGGATGGCGATCTTGCTGTGCCGTACGCCGGATCCGATGATCACGTGCGGCGCGGCGATCACCCGTGAGTCGACCAGGATCGGCCAGGACTCGGGCAGCCCGATCGGGGTGATCCCGCCGTACTCCATGCCGGTCAGCTCGACCGCCTCGGCCATCGGGGCGAAGCTCGCCTTGCGCACGTCGAGCGCCCGCCGGACCACCCCGTTGACGTCGGCCCGGGTGGTGGCGAGCAGCACGCAGGCGGCGTACCGCGTCTCGCCCTCCCGCTTGCCGGCCACCACCACGCAGTTCGCCGACACGTCGAGCCCCACCTCGTACGCCGCGCAGAAGGCGGCCGTGTCGGCGAGGTCGGCGTCGATCGGGGCGACCAGGACGTCGTCGGCGTCCACCGGCGCCTCGAGGGCCCACTGGTCCAGCGCCGCGGCGACCGGTGGCGCCAGCAGGTCGAGCCGGGTACGGGCGGGTTCGGTCTTCAGCGTCCCCATCACGGATGCGATCCTCGCACCCGTCGCCCCGATCCGCCCGGCGGGAACCGCCGCGTCAGCCGAGAGGCGACCGCCCGGGCGGGAATCAACTCCCGGTGAGGAACGCGTTCTCGGCGGCGAAGGTCCGGTCCCGGACCGCCGCCATCTGCTCGGCGTGGAGCGTCTGGCTCCGGTGCGCCTCCAGGTCCTCCATCGCGTGCCGGAAGGCGAGCCGGATCACCCCGTAGAGGAAGACGAACCCGAACACGTAAAGGATCACAGTGGCGATGATGGTGAACATGGCGTCACGGTAGGACGAACGTGAACGGGGAGAGTTCTCATCTCTGGCCGGTTCCCCCGTACGTGTCGGCCAGGTGGTCGGCCCAGGTCCGCTTCCCGGTCGGGGTGGCGGTGGTGGTCAGTCCACCGGCCCGCAACTCCCGCCCGAGCCGGCCGGGAAACCGCACCGGCAGCAGCGGACGGTACCCGCCACGGGCCGCCCGCCAGGCCCGGACCGCGTCGTCGAAGCGGAGCACCTGCGGCCCGCCGTACTCCTCGATGCCGTTGACCGGTCCGGCGGTGAGCCGTTCGGCGAGCCGGCCGGCGACCTCGTGCTGGTCGACCGGCTGGGCGAGCACCCCCGGGTCGCCGATCACCGGGCCGAGCCGGCTCATGGTGCGCAGCAGCCGGTCGAGGAAGGGCGGGAACTGGGTGGCCCGCAGCACCGTCCACGGCACCGGACCGGCGGCCACCACCTGCTCCGCCGCGAGCTTGTGCCGGTAGTACGGGTACGGCACCCGGTCCACGCCGACGATCGAGACGTACAGCAGGTGGCCGACGCCGGCGGACGTGGCGGCGACGGCGAGCCGCCGGGTGCCGAGCACGTCCACCCGGTGGGTACGCGCACCGCCGCCGGGCAGCGAGGCCAGGTGCAGCACCGCGTCCGCCCCGGCCACCGCCCCGGCCAGCCCGGCCCCGGTGTCCAGGTCGGCCACCACCCAGTCCGCCCCCGGGTCGTGCCGGGGCCGTCGGCTCATCGCCCGGACGGCGAAGCCGTCCGCGCGCAGCCGGGGCAGCACCGCCCGGCCGAGCGTGCCGCCCGCACCGGTGACCAGTACCTTCATCGCGACTCCTCCCTGTCCACGTGTGACGACGGGTCAGCCGGGCCGATCGTGACCGCTCACTTCAGCAGGTCGGCCGCGGTCACCAGGATGACGAAGACGACCACGATCTCGCTGACGATCCAGGAGTGGTGGTCGGCCCAGTCCCGGATCCGCGGCAGCACCCGCGCGGCCCGCCGCCCGAGCAGCAGCAGGGCGAGCAGGGGAAGGCCAGCAGCAGCAGGGTGAGCAGGATGAATGGCAGCAGGTGCCACCAGGGCAGGTCGTGCCGGGCGGCGCTCGCCCCCACGGCGGCCATGGTGATGTCGTCGGCCGGCATCGCCACGAAGAGCACCAGCCCGAGCTTCAGGGCGTAGCCGAACCCGGCGTGCTGGAGCCGGCCCATCCACCTCGGCTCGTCGGTCGAGTGCCGGCGCAGGAACACCACCACCGCAAGGACGACCAGCAGCGCCAGGACCGCCCAGTCGATCTTCGTCTCGATCGGGCTGCGGCCATCCCCGCCGCCACCGCCCGCGCCGCCCTTCACGCCCCGGGTGACCAGCCAGGCGATCGTCGTACCGGCGGCGACCACGATCGCCGCGCCGGTCAGGAAGCCCAGCGACGCCCGGCGTGGCCGATCGCCGGAGGCGAGGAAGACCGCCGCCACCAGCTGCGAACCGGCCACCATGACCACGGCCATGGGCAGGATCGTCGGGAGGCTCATCGCCTCCCCATCCTCCCGGCTCACCCGGCCGACCCGGATCGGTTCCCGCATCCCCGACCGCCCCGCCGGCAGGTGCCCGCCGGCTGCGGGGCGACCGGCCGGTCAGCGGGGTCCGGGAGCCGGCACCACCCGGCCGGCGAGCAGCGCGCCGAGCAGGGCGCAGCCGACCGCCACCGCCAGCGTCCCCGCGTAGCTCGCCGGGCCCGGTGCCGCCCCGGCGGCGAGCACGGCGCCGGTCAGCGCCAGCACGGTGGCGGCGAAGAGCGAGTCGCCCAGCTGCAGCGATGAGCTGTTCCGCCCCTGCTCGCCGGGGGCTGACAGCTCCAGGGTCAGCACTGACAGCGACGGGTAGAGCATTCCCATCCCGGTCCCGGCGAGCGCCCATCCGACGACCCCCACCGCCACCGGCACGGCCGGCGCGACCGCGAGCGCGACCGTGGCGGTGCCGGCGGTGATGCAGACCAGCCCGATCCGGGGCAACGTCGCCGACGAGCGGGGCGTGGGCAGCCGCCCCTGCAACCACGAGCCGACCGACCAGGCGAGCGCGCCGACGGTGAGGACCAGCCCGGCGGCGGTCGGGGAGAAGCCGCGCTCCCGGGAGAGCATCAGCGGGATGACCACCTCGGCCCCGGCGAACGCCGCCGCGGCCAGCCCGCGCAGGACGACCACGGTCGGCAGGCCCCGCCCGGCGCGCAGGAAACCGGGCGGCAGCAGCCGGGGCGCGCACCAGCCGAGACCGGCCAGCGCGGCCACCACCAGCAGGACGGCGAGCGGGCCGCGCTGCTGCCCCCCGTGGTGCAGCAGTGCGGCGCTCACCCCCGCCCCGGCGGCCCAGCCGACCCGGGCGACCGCCCCGGCCGGCGCACGGCTGGCGGCCGGCGCCTCGAGGGTCCGCAGGCCGGACTCGACCAGCAGCACCGCCGGCACCGCCACCACCGGCACCGCGAGGAAGACCCACCGCCAGCCGACATGCTCGACGATCAGCCCGGCCACCGCCGGACCGACCAGCGACGGTACGACCCAGGCCGCCGCGAACGCGGCGAAGACCTTCCGGCGCAGTTCCTCCGGGTACGCGTGCCCGACCACCACGTACAGCGCGACGGAGAGCAGGCCGGAGCCGAACCCCTGCACCGCCCGCCCGACGACCAGCACCCCCATCGCGCCGGCGCTGCCGGCCAGCAGCAACCCGGCCACGAAGAGCGCCACCCCGCCCCACATCGGGGCGCGCGGTCCCCGGGCGTCGCACCAGATGCCGGAGAGCACCATGGCGAGCACCCCGGCCGCGAACGGACCGCCGAAGGCGAGCGCGTAGAGGGCCAGACCGTCCAGGGCGCGGGCGACGGTGGGCATCGCGGTGCCCACCGCCAGCGCCTCGAACGCCAGCAGGGAGACCAGCGCGACGCTGCCCACCGTCATCGCCCGGAGCCGGGGGTCGTACAGGCGGGCGGCCGGGTGGGCCGCCGCCACGGTGGCCGTCATCGGCGCGCCCGGGGGAGGTGGTTTCGCACGCGCCCAGCCTGCGACCTCAACCCGGGTTCAGGTCAACGGTGAGCTCGGTCTCGTCAGGCCGACTCCAACGCCTCCCCGAGCCCCTTGGCCAGCCCGGACATGTGCTGGTCGGCGAGCAGGTGGCCGGCGGTGATGACCAGCGCGAGCGGCCACTCGATGACCTGGAGGGCGGCCAGCACGCCCAGCCCCGCGTAGTAGGCGACCTTGTCGGGTGGCGGCACCGCCACCTCGCCCAGCATCGGGATCTCCACCCGGTGGGTGTACGCGCGGACCATCTCCTGGCCCCCGCTGAGGCGTCGCGTGAGCGTGCTCATCCGGCCTCCCAGTTCCGCTTCCTCGACCCGGCCAGGATTCCACCGGCGCCCGGGTCCATGCCCCACCAGCTGCGCGAACTTCCCCACTCCGGTGCGGCATAACGACCGGTTCACCGGGAAGCCAGGGCGTCTCACGACCGGGGAGGCGAGATGGCGGACGGCAGGAGCGGCGTGGACGGCGGGGAGCGGGGCCGGCGGCGCGGCCGTACCGCTCGATGACGACGCTGGGCCGGCTCGCCGGTCGCGTGCTTCCGCCGGTGCCGGTGCCGCCGCTGGTTGCCGACGCTTCCCGTACCGTCGGCTCGGCCGCGACGCGACTGGCCCGCGCGGCCGGCCTGACCCGGCGCCGGGTGTGGACCCGGGACGGCCGGCACCACATCGAGGTGCACGGCGTCTGCCAGGACGGCGGCGACCGGCTGGCCCGGCAGGTGGAGAGGGCGCTGGAGCGGATGCCCGGGGTGGCCTGGGCCCGGGTGAACGCCCCCTCCGGCCGGGTCGTGGTGGCCGTCGAGGAGCCGAAGCCGGCGCTGCGCGACCTGATCGCCACGGTGGCCCGCACCGAGCGGGTCTGCCCCCACGAGCCGGACCCGGAGATCCCACCACCGCACCCGCCCGAGGAGGGGCCCCGAACTCCCCGGACGCTCGGCGGGCTCGCCTCGGACGCGCTCGGCCTGACCATCTCGGCGGCCATCCGGATCCTGCCGTTCACCCCGGTGCCGGGAGAGGTGGCCGGCCTGCTCAGCGCGGTCGACCTGCACCCGAAGCTGCACGCCCTGGCCGCCCGGGGCCTGCGCGCCGACCCCCGCGCCGACGTGCTGTTCCCGCTCGCCGAGGCGGTCGTGCAGGGCCTCACCGGCGGATGGACCGGGATAGTGCTCGACGGCGCCCAGCGAATCGTGCAGTGGGGCGAGGCGCGGGCGCAGCTCTCCGCGTGGGCGAAGGCCGAACCCCGGCTGACCGGCGACCCGGACCGGGCCGTCGCCCGGGCGTACACCGACGAGCGTCCCCGCCCCCGACCCGACGGCCCGGCCGAGAGGTACATCTCCTCGATGCTGGCCACCGGGGCGGCGGCCGGGGCGGCGGCGCTGCCGGTCGCCGGCCGCAAGCGGGCCGCGGCGCTGGCCCTGGCGTCGCTGCCCAAGGCCCCGGGCAGCGGCCGCGAGGGGTACGCCGCCCAGCTCGGCCGGATGCTCGCCCGGCGCGGGGTGATCGCGATGGACCGCGGCGTGCTGCGGGAACTCGACCGGATCGACACGGTGGTGCTGGACGCCGCCGTGCTCGGCTCGGAACGTGCCGTGCTGGCCGATCTGGCGCCGCTGGGCGGGGCGGACACCGGCGAGGTGGCCGGGCGGGCGTTCGCGCTCTTCGACCCGGCCGACCCGGACGGCACCCGGGAGTCCGACGGCTGGCGGCTCGGACCGCCCGAGGACCTGGCCGCCGACGATCCCGGGGACACCCCGGACAGCCGCCGGCTGCGCGACGGCGGCGGCCCGCTGCTCGGCCTCGCCCACCACGGCACCCTGGCCGCCGTCATCCGGGTCGAGCCGGAACCCGCCCCCGGCGTGGACGCGCTTCCCGCCGCCGCCCGGGCCGCCGGGCTGCGGCTGGTGGTGGCCGCCGACGACCCACAGCGGTACGCCTTCGCCGACGCCGTCCTGCCCGGCGGCGCGGAGCTGGCCGACTCGGTCCGTACCCTGCAACGCGACGGCGCGGTGGTGATGCTGGTCTCCGGGGACCGCAGGGCGCTCGCCGCCTCCGACTGCGGCCTCGGCGTGGCCGCCCCGGAGGAGCTGCCGCCCTGGGGCGCCCACCTGCTGGTCGGCACCGACCTGCGGATCCCGGCGCTGCTCATCGAGGCGGCCGGGGTGGCCCGGCGGATGACCGGGCAGAACATCCGGCTGGACCTGGCCGGCACCGGCCTGGGCGCCATCGGTGCGTTCACCGCCGACCCCCAGCGGCTGCCGGGGCGGACCCTGGGCGCGGTCAACGGCGCCGCCGCGCTGGCCTTCGTGCACGGGGTGTGGCGCGCCCACCGGCTACCCGACCCGACCGACGGGCCGGCCCCGGCGACCACCGCCTGGCACCTGATGCCGGTCGACACGGTGCTCCGACAGCTGGGCAGCACGCCGGACGGGCTCGCCGACGCGGAGGCGCACCGGCGGCGGCACGGCGGCGGTCCGGCCGGCGGGCCCGGCACCGGCGGGCTGCTGCGCGCCTTCGTCGACGAGCTGGCCAACCCGCTCACCCCGGTGCTGGCCGGCGGGGCGGTGCTCTCCGCCACGTTCGGGTCGCTGATCGACGCCGGCCTGGTCGGCGGCGTGGTCGGCGGGTCGGCGCTGATCGGGGCGGTGCACCAGCGCAACACCGAACGGTCCCTGGCCGAATTGCTGTCCCGCTCGGCGGTGACCGCCCGGGTACGCCGGGACGGCGCCGAGCGGGTGGTCGCCGCCGAGGACCTGGTGCCCGGGGACGTGGTCGCCCTCGGTCCGGGGGACGCGGTGCCGGCCGACTGCCGGGTGCTGACCGCGGACGGGCTGGAGGCCGACGAGTCGTCGCTGACCGGTGAGTCGCTGCCGGTGGGCAAGACCGTCGAGCCGGTGGTGGCCGCCGCGGTCGCCGACCGTCACTCGATGCTCTACGAGGGCACCACCGTCGCCGCCGGTCACGGCACCGCCGTGGTGGTGGCCACCGGCGCCGAGACCGAGGCCGGGCGCAGCATCGCGATGGCCCGGCAGGCGCCTCCGGCCAGCGGGGTGGAGGTCCGGCTCGGCAAGCTGACCAGTGCGGCGCTCCCGCTCGCGGCGGGGTCGGCGATCGCGGTGGCCGGGGCGGGGCTGCTCCGGGGCGTACCGCTGGCGGAGACCGCGGCGACCGCCGCGAACCTGGCCGTGGCGTCGGTGCCGGAGGGGCTGCCGTTCCTGGTCAGCGCCGCCCAGCTGGCGGCGGCCCGGCGGCTGGCCGAGCACGGCGCCCTGGTCCGCAACCCGCGCACCATCGAGGCGCTGGGCCGGGTCGACGTGCTCTGCTTCGACAAGACCGGCACCCTCACCGAGGGGAAGCTGATGCTCGCCGGGGTCGGCGACGACGGCCGGTACGCCCCGGTCGACCGGCTCGACGACGGCCTGCGGTCGACCCTCGCGGCAGCGCTGCGGGCCACCCCCGACGCGGAGGACCCGGAGCAGCTGCCGCAGCACACCGACCGGGCGGTCCGGTACGGCTCCCGGGACGCCGGCGTGACCGAGCGGACCGGCGCGGAGGGGTGGGCGGCGGTCGGCGGCCTGCCCTTTGAGCCGTCCCGGGGCTACCACGCCACGGTCGGCCGGACCGAAGGCCGACTGCTGCTCAGCGTGAAGGGGGCGCCGGAGACGGTGCTGCCCCGCTGCTCGGCGTGGCGTACGCCGGGTGGGCGGAACGAGCCGCTGGACGACGAGGGTCGAAACGGGCTGCACGCGATGCTCGCCGACCGGGCCGGCGCCGGGCACCGCATCCTCGCCGTCGCCGAGTGCCGGGTCGACGCGCCGACGGTGACCGACGACGAGGTGCGCGACCTGGTCTTCGTCGGCTTCGTCGCCCTCGCCGACGGGGTACGCCAGAGCGCCGCCCCCGCGGTCCGCCGGATCCGACAGGCCGGCGTGCATACCATCATGATCACCGGGGACCACCCGGCCACCGCGGCGGCGATCGCCTCGATCATCAGCCCGGACCACGAGGGCCAGCGGGTGGCCACCGGCAGCGAGCTGGACCAGCTCGACGATGACGCGCTCGGCGAGCGGCTGGCCCGTACCGACGTGGTGGCCCGGTGCACCCCGGCGCACAAGGTCCGGATCATCCAGGCATTGCAGAAGTGCGGTCGTACGGTGGCGATGACCGGCGACGGCGCCAACGACGCGCCGGCGATCCGGCTGGCCGACGTGGGCATCGCCCTCGGCCAGCGGGGCACCCCGGCGGCGCGGGCCGCCGCCGACCTGGTGGTCACCGACGACCGGCTGGAGACCATCATCGCCACCCTGGTGGAGGGGCGGGCGATGTGGTCCTCGGTACGCCACGCGCTGAGCATCCTGGTCGGCGGCAACCTGGGCGAGATCGCGTTCAGTGTGCTCACCGCCGCCTCGACCGGTCGTTCGGCGCTGACCGGCCGGCAGTTGCTCCTGGTCAACCTGCTCACCGACCTGGCACCGGCGCTGGCCATCGCGGTCCGGCCGCCCGCCGCCGACCACGCCGACGGGCTGCTGCGGGAGGGGCCGGACACCTCGCTCGGCGGGACGATGACCCGGGAGATCGGCCTGCGCGCCGCCGCCACCACGCTGGGCGCGACCGCCGGCTGGACGTTGGCCCGCTACACCGGTCGGCGGCGCCGGGCCGGCACGGTGGCACTGGTGTCGCTGGTCGGCACCCAGCTGGGCCAGACCGTGCTGGCCGGCGGCACCAGCCCGATGGTGCTCGCCTCCACCGCCGTGTCGCTCGGCGTCCTGGGCGCGGTGGTGCAGACCCCCGGGGTGAGCCAGTTCTTCGGCTGCACCCCGCTCGGGCCGGTCGGCTGGGGCATCGCGGCCGGTTCCGCGCTCGGCGCGACCTTCGCCAATGGCGCGCTCACCCGCCTGCTCGAGCGCATCCCCCCGCCGCCGGGCCACTGACGGGCTCCGTTGCGCGGCTGCCCGGGGGCGTTCCGGGCGTGGGCGGCGCACCGAGATCACGGACGGCGCCCTGCGGGCGTACGCCGATCGCCGCCTCCCGGGCGGAACCGGCGGCGGCGATCGGGGGTCGGGCGGGTCAGGAACGCTCGGAGATGGCCTCGATCAGGTCACCGACCGGGCGCTCGGGCAGCGACCGGGCCACGTCGGCCACGGCCACGATGCCGACGAGCTCGTGCCCGTCGATCACCGGCAGCCGGCGTACCTTGTGCTGGCCCATGGTGCGCAGGATCTCCGCGGCGTCGTCGTCGGCGCCGATGGTGACGGCCTTGCCCTGGGCCAACTCACCGGCGGTCACGTTGGCCGGGTCGCGGCCCTCGGCGAGGACCTTCACCACGATGTCCCGGTCGGTCAGCATTCCCTTGAGCCGGTTGTCGTCGCCGCAGATCGGCAGCGAACCGACGCCGAGCTCGGCCATCCGCCGGGCGGCGGCCCGCAGGTCGTCCTGCTCGCGGACACAGGTCACGTCACTGGTCATGATGTCGCGTGCGGTCGGCATTGGCATGACACCTCACTTTCGGGGGTTGTTGCCTGTTCTCCTACCCTGGGCGGTCGGGAGGCAATCCGGCACATGGACGGCGACCTGGCGGGAACGCAGCCTTCAGGTCACCGCCCGGCCTCCCCGTCGGGGCCGAACGGCGTCGGGGCGAGGACGTGAGCCGCCCCGGTCCCGACGTGGCTCGTTCCCCCGGTCGGAAAGGTGCACTAGCTTGGAGGGATGGTCGACGGGCAGCTGCTGCTGAGGACCTGTCCCGACTGCGCCCGGCCCACAACCCTGCTCGGCTGCGTGCGCAAGGTCGTCCCCGCGCCGACGCCGGGCGGGTGTAGCGGCGACCACGGCTGGAAACACTGATCCCGTGCTGAGACGTGTGCTGGATGGCCGCTACGAGTCCGAGGAGCTGCTCGGCAGCGGCGGCATGGGCGAGGTGTGGCGCGGCCGGGACCTGCGACTGGACCGGCCGGTGGCGATCAAGGTGCTCTCCGCGGCCGGCCTCGAGGAGCCGATGGCCGCCGAACGGTTCGACCGCGAGGCGCGTGCGGCGGCGCGGCTGACCCACCCCCACATCGTCGGGGTGTACGACTTCGGCACCGAGCAGGACGGCTCCTACCTGGTGATGGAGCTCGTGGAGGGACGGACCGTGTCGGCGCTGATCGCCGACGGCCCGCTCCCCGTCGAGCAGGCCGTGTCGATCGCCGTGCAGGTCTGCGACGGGATCGCCGCGGCGCACGCGGCCGGGGTGGTCCACCGGGACGTGAAGCCGGGAAATCTGATCGTCACCCCGTCCGGCACCGTGAAGATCTGCGACTTCGGCATCGCCCGCCTGTCGCAGACCGCCGGGCACAACACCCTCACCGGTCCGGCGACCAAGCTCGGCACCAGCTCGTACATGTCGCCGGAGCAGGCGCTCGGCAAGCCGGTCGACCCGCGCACCGACCTGTACGGCCTGGGCTGCACCCTCTACGCCATGTTGGCCGGCACTCCGCCGTTCTCCGGGGATCCGCTGAGCGTCCTGCACCAGCACGTCAACGATCCGCCCGCGCCGCTGCGCGACCGCCGGCCGGAGGTACCCGTCGCGCTGGACGCCCTGATGTCGGAGCTGCTGGCCAAGGACCCGGCGGCCCGTCCGACCGGCGCCCGGGAGGTCCGCGACCGTCTCGCGGCGCTCATGGCCTCCCCGAATGCCCTGTCGGCGACCGGCACGCGGCTCGGATCCGGCACGGTGGCGCCAGCCGGCGCGCCACGTCCATCCGATCCCGGCGCGGCCAGTGCCAGTCCGAGCGCTCCAGGCCCGGTCGCTCCGGTGGGAGATCCCGGCACCGGAGGGCGGCCGGTGCGGCGGCGGCGGCGCGCGGTCCTGCTGGTGGCGGCGGGCGTCCTCGGCGTCGCGCTGCTCGCGTTGGCCGCCGCCGCGCTCCGGGCCCCCGACAGCGACACGTCGGTCGACAGCGGCACCTCGGTCGCGCGGCCCACCGTCGCACCCGCCCCCGCCAGCCCGGCCGCACAGCCGAGCGTCGTGACCGTGCCGATCACCGTCGCCCCGACCACCCCGAGGCCGCGGACGGTGGCTCCCACCACCCCGACCAGCCGGGCGCCCAGCCCGCGAGCCACTTCCCGTACGCCGGTTCCGCCCGCGGACCCCGTCGTCGCGATGCGCCTGTCGATCCAGGAGCAGGTGGAGACCGGCCAGTTGAACCCGGACGTGGCCAAGGACCTGCACAGCAAGGTGGACGCGATCGCCAAGGAGATCGCCGAGAACGACCTGGAGCATGCCGAGGAGCAGATCAAGAAGCTGCGCGACAAGCTGACCGAACTGCTCGGGGGCGGCAAGCTCACCGCTGCCGGCTACGACGACCTGACGGCCGGGGTCGACCGGATCGCCGCCGAGCTGCAGTGAGGACGGTCCGCCCGTCCGGCCGCTCACGACCACAGGGATGCCGGGCTCTGATGCGGCGTCAGTGCCAGGTGGCGGCGGCCCGTCGCAGCCGGTCGTTGATCGCCCGTCCCACCCCCACGTCCGGAACCGCCTCGGCGACGATCTCGGTCACCCCGGCCGCGTCGAGCCGGTGCAGGGCGTCGAAGAGCCGGGCGGCGGCCTCGGTCACGTCGCCGGTCGGCGAGAGCACCTCCACCGCCGCGTACCCGTCCGCCGGTCCTTCCCGGAAGGCCAGAAAGCCGCGCCGGCCGCCGTCGCCGGGCGCCGGCTCCGCGCCGGCCACCACTCGCAGCGGGGTACGCGGCGCGTAGTGCGCGGCCAACGTCCCCGGCGCGACCGGCTGCCCGGAACTACCCGGCCGTACGCTCACCGGCCCGACCGCCTCGACCAGGTCCTCCAAGGCCAGCGCACCGAGCCGGAGCACCACCGGCTGCCCGCTCCGGGCGTCCACGATGGTCGACTCGATCCCGCACCGGGTCGGCCCGCCGTCCAGCACCACGTCGACGGCCGCACCGAGCCCCTTCACCACGTGCTCGGCCCGGGTGGGGCTGAGCTGACCGAACCGGTTGGCGCTGGGGGCGGCCACCGGCACCCCGGCGGCCCGGATCAGCGCCCGCGCGGACGGCTCGTCCGGCACCCGCACCGCCATGGTGTCCAGCCCGGAGGTGACGATCGGCGGGATCTCGGCGGGCCGGTCCACGATCAGTGTGAGCGGGCCGGGCCAGAACCGCTCGGCCAGCGCGGCCACCGCCGGCGGCACCGGACCGACGAGCTTCTCCAGGTCGGCGGCGTCGGCGAGGTGGCTGATCAGCGGGTCGAAGCTGGGCCGGGCCTTGGCCTCGAAGATCCGGGCGGCGGCCCGTGCGTCCAGGGCGTTCGCGCCCAGCCCGTAGACGGTCTCGGTGGGGAACGCCACCAGCCCGCCGGCGCGCAGGACGGCGGCGGCCTCGGCGATGCCGCTGTCGGCAGGCAGGACGCGGGGAGTTCCGGTGCTCACGCCTCGACGCTAGCCTGCCGGGGCCGACGGCTCCGGACCGGCCGCGCGGAACGTTGCGGTAGCACCGGACCGTCGTTGGTCCGGACGTCCCCCACCAGCCAGGAGGAGCAGGTGACCGCCGACGACAGCCCGTCCCGCAAGCGCGTGGAGAGCCTGGACGACGTGGCCCGCGCCCCGGACGCGGTGGTCAACCCGGAGCTGGACCAGTTCCTGGCCGCCTGCGCCACCCAGTTGCGCGACCGTGGCCGGCTCCAGCGTCGGGCCGGTGGGGCGGCGCCGGGCCGGCCGACCTGGCCGCTCGTGGCGGACGTGCTGTACGCCGCCTGCCACCACTACTGACCCCCGCCCTGCGGGCTCCCCTGCCCGTCGTTGTACGTCTACCGTCACACCATGCGACGCCGTCGAATCCGTACCCGTCTGGCCTTGTCGCCGGTCGACTGGCAGCAGGTCGAGGCGGTACGGCGGGACCACTCCCGGCCGCCGCGGGAGGTGGTCGGGCACGCCGTCACCGAGGACGAGGGCGCCGCCCTGTGCGTGGCGGAGGTCGTCGTGGCACGTCCGGTGACCGACTTCTTCGACGATCTCCTGGACGAGCAGTGGGGGCCGATCCACCAGTGCGATCCGTGCCAGGCGGCCGCGTCGGCGTGACCCCCCGTGGGCCCGCCGCAACGACTATCCTGCGTCGATGCGACGCAAGATCGGGACCGGGCGCGGCACGTGGATCCTGTCGGCCGTCCAGCTGCTGGTCGTCGCGATGTACGGCTACGCCGCGGTCGCGTACCTGACCACCGAGGCCGAGTACTTCCCCGAGCAGTCGCCACCCGGCTGGGCCTGGCCCGCGGTGATCGCGGTCGGGATCGGCTTCGTCCCGGCCCTGCTGTGCCTGATGCTGGCGCTGCCCGGGCTGACCTCTCCCGAACTCCGGCGGGATCGGCCGCGGTGGACCGGCCTTCTGGTCGCCTCGGTGTTGAGCGGCCTGATGCTGCTGGTGATGGTGACGCCCGCCGGCTGGGAACTCTTCGACTGGTACGTCAGCTGAACCTCGGACTCCGACCATGGAAGCCACTTCCGAGACGGTCGGGACCGTCGCCCGGTCAGGCGAAGCCCTCCGGCAGGTCAACCTCGAACCGTTCGCAGAGGAGAGGCACGTCGTGCCGGTCGACCGGTCGGGGCGGATAACCCGTGTGCCAGCGAACCGCCCATTCCGGGGCATCGCAGCGCACCGCCCTGCCCGCGATGGTGCCCCGACCGGCGAGTGCCTCGGCGGGGAACGAGACGCCGTCGACCGCGGAGCCGTAGTGGATCGACCCGTCCGGGAGCACCTCGTAGAGGTGCAGGTCCACCCGCAGTCGGACACCGTCGTGGAGGACGAAGTTCCACGGTCTGTCACCCGGCCAGGGATGGATCCGGTCGAGACCCCGTGCGGCGAACGCGAGGAAGAGCCGCTCGAGGTGCGCGGCCGGTAACCACAGGTCGAGGTCGCTGTGCTCGCGCGTCTGCTCCCCGAGCAGCGCGTCCACGCCCCAGCCGCCGCCGACGCAGGCTTCCACCTGGTGCTCGTTGAGGCCGTCGAGCAGTGTGGTCACGTCCTCGGCCGCCATGACGTACCGGCCCACACTTCCCGCCCTTCCCTGGTGCACGGGTACTGCTGGGCGTCTGCCGAAGCGAGCACCGGGACCGGGATCGGCCGGGTGTTCAGCTGGTGGAGCCCAGGGGACCTGAACCCCTAAGCCGCCTGCGGCCAGCAGACCATGCGCAAACGGACCGATCACAGCTCCTGACCTCTGTCACGGCGCTCAACCCCTCGCTACGTTTCACAGCTCTTGCGGCGATCATCTGTACTGGCGTTGTACTAGTTGATCTCTGTTGGGAGTCGGCCGTGAGCGACAGTGACCTTGCGACCCTGGTGCGCTCGTACTTGGACGACGGCGAGGTGATGTTGCTGCCCGACGACCCTGACCGCGAGTGTCGCGTGAACACCTGGTGCTACGGGGTGCCCGACGGACCGGTCGACGTGCCGGCCGTGGTCGCAGCGCTTCAGCTAGTTCACCGCGAACTCAGGCAACGGTGGGCCGGTCCGGGCGCCTTCTACGCCTGGTACGACGAGCAGGCCGGCCAACTTCGGTGCTCGTTGACGTCGGCACCCTCCGACCAACTTCCGTTTGGGGCACCATATCGCTCGAGTACCGATGCCGCCGAAGTCGTCGCCCTGGTCGCCGCTGACTCGAACCCGGGGGTCGTCCCATGGGCAGAGCTAGCGACCGTTGGGCCCACCGCGGCTTCGCCCACCGCTGAAGACGAGCTACCGCCGCCATTCCCCGTCTGGGTCGCGCCTCTTCCATGAAGCCAGATCGAGCCCTGCTTTGCAAAGATCAAGACTAGTGTCGGCTGGCGTCGGCTACTGCGGCTGACCTGC
This sequence comes from Micromonospora sp. DT47, assembly GCF_049844475.1. NCBI lineage: Bacteria > Bacillati > Actinomycetota > Actinomycetes > Micromonosporales > Micromonosporaceae > Micromonospora > Micromonospora sp. DT47. The sequence continues at coordinate 84,906 of NZ_JBNCLC010000005.1, forward strand.
TCGGCTCGTTGCCTTGTGTCCGTCCCTATCGGTTGGGGGATCGTCCGGCTTGGCTGTACGGATTGCTGTACTCATCGCCTCGGCGGCACCGCATAGTGATCACGTGGACCAGCGTGAACAGTTGGCGGTGGATGCCGTGAGGTCTTACGTCGTAGCCCTTAAGCGGATCCGCCACCGCCTCTTCGCGGCCTATCCGGAGCTGACCGGCTTGTCCGACCTACTGACGGCGGTGAGGTCAACTCGAGTACTGCCTCGGGAGGGACGATCAAGCACGGGCATCGCCTACTCAGTCCATGGCGCCGGTTGTCGAATGACGGACGAGCAGGGCACAGAGGTTGATGTCGACCTGGTCGACGGCGTGGAAGCCTTCGACGGCTGGCGGGTCCATGCCTTCCTTGAGGGACGTGAAGGCGAGAGCCTGTCGGTTGATGAACTGCACGCTGCCTGCTCCCGCCTCGCTGGTTGGGCTGAGCTGCGCGAGGTGCGGGTTCACCGCTGGTACGCGCTCTGATCTTGCCGACGAATCCTCAGTTTGGAAGGACGAGGATCACCGCCCCGAGATGCCCGAGACGCCTGCTCGTGGCAGGGGAGCGGTCACCGCTCATGCCCGCTCGTGTCCGTTCGGGACACCGGCTACTGGCACGTGGCTGGCTCGCCGCCATTTCGCGCCGGTTCGTTGGCGACCAGTTAGGCGGGCGAAGTCGGTCCCTGCGGTGGCCCATGGTGATCGGCGCCATCAAACCGAAGGCCGGACATTCCTGGACCCGGCCTGTCACGATTGGCGCCCGACCGGACATGGGGCGAACGTGAGCTCCGGGACTGAGCACGAGGACCGCTTTCGACGCGTCTACGCTGGCAACTTCGAGCCTCTGCTGGCGTACGCCCTGCGGCGCGTTGAGCACCCCGAGGACGCGGCCGACGCCGTCGCTGAGACCTTCCTTGTCGCCTGGCGCCGCAGACACGACATGCCGGCCGACGCCGAAGCCCGGCTGTGGCTGTACGGCGTCGCCCGACGCGTGCTCGCCAACCACCACCGCGGCGGCATACGCCGGCAGCGGCTGGGTGAGCGGCTACGGCAACGGATCACCGGCGCATTCGCCGCCGACCCGGGCAGTGAGGTGCCCGAACGGCTCGCCGTTCAGGCCGCGCTGGCCCGTCTGGGCGAGGTGGACCGGGAGGTGCTGATGCTCACCATCTGGGAGGGCTTGGAGCCGCGCGAGGCGGCCGCGGTCCTTCAGGTGAGCCCGGCCGCGGTCCGTACCCGCCTGTCGCGCGCGCGAGCCAGGCTGCGCGATCTCGTCGGTGACGACCTCGGCCCACCCGGACATGTACTCGATGTCCTGACCGCACGCACCCCGAAGGAGGGCAGATGACCGAGGAGCACCTCGACCGGATGGTTCGAGACGCCGACCCCTACCGACCCGATGTCATCGGGCACCTCGACGGGGCGAAGCAGACCCTCCTGGAGGAGATCATGTCCGAGCCGACGCTCGATCGCGTCGTTGAACCACCGCAACCGCGCCCCCAGGCGGGCCGCGGCATGGTTCGCCGCTTCGCCGGCGCGCTGACCGCGGCCGCGGTTCTCACCGGCGTCCTCGCCGTATCCACCATGCTTCGCGAGCATCCGGATGACCGCGAGGCCGCTCCCACAGGTACCGCCAGTGCAGGTACCCCCATCGTCTACTCGCCGGTGGCCATGAAGGCCGCCGAGGAGAACCCGCGGCTGCTGATCGACCAGTCCGGTTGGAAGGTGACCACCGTCTACGGGTTCGCCAAGCAGCAGGGCACCATCGCGTTCAGCAACGGCGGGCGGCGGTTGGAGATGAACTGGTACCCGGCTGGCCAGTACGACGGCTACCACGCCGACCGGCTCAACGTCAGCGCCCCGGAACCGGTGAAGGTCGACAGCTGGCCGGGTGATCTGTTCCGCTACAGCGCAGACGACTTCGCGGTCATGCTTCGCCCTCGCGACGGTGTCTTCGTCGAACTCCGTGCCGGAGGCGGCTGGACCCGCGACGAGTTCGACCGGGTTCTCGCCCACGTCGTTCGCGTCGACGTGCGCACATGGCTGGCCGCGCTTCCGGCGGAAATCGTCACGCCGGCGCGGGTCGACGAGGCGGCGGCCAAGGTGCTCGCCGACGTGCCGCTTCCGCCGAGCTTCGACGCCGCTGCGCTGGATGACGTCGGCACCAACGATTCCTACCAGTTCGGCGCCGAGGTAACTTCCCGTGTCGGCTGCGCATGGATCGCCGAATGGCTACGCGCGAAGCGGGCCGGCGACGACGCCGCACTCCAGCGGGCCAGCGACGCGTTGCGCAGCAGCCACAAGTGGCGGGTGCTGCACCAGATGAACGACGAAGGTGACTGGCCGAAGGTGTTCTGGGAGATCGCAGACAAGGTCGCCGCTGGGCACCCGCCGGCCGACTACGCCCCAGGGTTGGGCTGCGACTAGCTGCCTTTGGACCAGCAGGACGGCGAGGCCGACCATGACGCCCACCTCATCAACGCCGAGTAGCGCCGCGATGGTGAGGTGGTCTGGTCGGTGCTCGACGCCTGCATCAGCAACCGGGTCACCTTTCGCTGAATGAACCCCGGGCGTTCGACGCCTCCCTGCACCGAGACGAACCTCAGGGCCGGGCGATCCGCTGTCGGCGTGGCTGGTCCACCAGCCGCCGCAACGACCCGCAGGCCGCAGCGTCCGGTCTCCACGTCAACCGTCGGGTCCTACGCTGGAACCCATCGTTGGCTACTGCATCGTGGAGCGGCATTCCCGAAGGTACTGACGCCTGCTCCCGAACGACCGGATCTCGGCATGAGCGGGTGTCTCGCCTGGCGAAGGCACGATCATCGACGGTGATGTCTCGGCCAAAGACCTAGGTCATCCGTCAGACGCCGCTTCGGGCCATCCACCTGAGTCGGTCAGTGCCGAGCGGTGCGGGTATGCACCTGCCACCTGTCACCTGTTGCCGGGTCGAAGCGACCTCGATCGAGGTATTTGCTGCCTTCCCGATGCCTCAGATCCGACCGGGCTCTCGCTTACCAGCTGCCGCCCGGTTGCTCATGCTCGTCCCCGGGTCTTCTACCGCACGCCTTCCGGCGCCTGAGCCTCCCGCAGTCTGGCCCCGTCACCGCTGCTGCCAACGTTGACCGGCTCCCAGGCACTTCAGAGGGCAGCCCCCAGAAAGGGGGGTGCGGGAGCGCCGTGTCGACCCGTTGCTGCTGCTCGGAGCCTGCGATCCCTCCGCTATGCGCCGCGCGGCCTGACCTCGACCCCCGCGCCGGCCTGGATGATCTCCCAGAACTCCTTCGGGAGCTGCGAAACCAGGTCCTCCAACTCGTCCTTGCTCACGGCCTCACCGATGGTGCTGAGCGCGGCCCGCATACCTGCGTCGGCCATCGCCACGTCGACCCCGGCGCGTCTTGCCACCCGCTCGACAAACTGGTCCAGCTCGAACGGCTCGGCGTTCTGCGACCCGATAGCGGTGGTGGTCTTGTGCAGATGCTGCCGTAGCTCTCTCGGAAGCTGCCCGGCGATGTTGCTCGCCTGACCGGCGGTGACCCGGTCGGTCAACGTTTCCAATGTCGCGCGGCTGACTGCTTCGGCCTTCTCCGACGGCATCCCGGCGCGCCTTGCCACGGCCTCTATGAATTCGGCGTAGTTCACCTCGAAGCCTCCTCTCCGACGAGGCCACCGTCTACCCGCGCCCCTCACGGTGAAACGGCCTCCTCGACCGGACGGACGGCTCCTCGACGAGACGACCCTTCGGCCGTACGGGACGTGCGGCCAGACGCGGCTCGGCACATACCCCGGCCCAGAACTTGGCGCCCCCGGTGGCCTGCGCGGCTTCATCCCCTTTCGGGGCGGCGGGCAACGCAATGCCGTTAGGCGCGTGTCCTGTCACGGGAGATGCTCCACAGTCCGGCCTACAGGGGCGTTTCACTGTTTGTGCGGTATCGGCTGCCAGCCCGCTGCTTGTCTGTGACCCTATCCGCGTGAGTACAGGACCTGCATGTGGCGTCGTCGAGTTGAGGGTGCACGGGGTGTCCGGGGGGACGGCGGAGAAGATTCTCGACCACCCGATCGTGGTGCGTGTCGCCGGGGATACTCACGCCGGTTTCTACCGACCGCGGCCGGGACTCGGCGCGGCCGGCGGTTCCACTGACGGTGTTGCCGTGGAGGCGTACCGCTGGGGTGCCCTGACCGCCGGCGCGGCGGTGCGGACCGCCTCGACGCTGCTGTTGTTGCCGTTCATGCTGGGTAACCTCGCGATCTGGTTGCGCCCGACGTCGACCGACCGGTTCGGTCTGCTCGGTGCGCTGTGCCGACTGCTCGCCGGCACCCTCACCGCCGCCTTCGTGCTCTCGGTCATCGGCATCACGCTGGACCTCGTCGGCTGGCAGTGCGTGCCGTACGACCAGTGCCGGGGCGGCCGTCCCTACCTGTCCTGGCTTGGTGCGCTGCCGATGGGGCCCCGTCTGGCCCTGCTGTCGCTCGTCCCGCTGCTCGCGCTGCGCGTGATCTGGTGGATCGGCGCGCGGCCCGCGCGGGCGTTGGAGGGTTTCGGACCGCCCCCACCGCGTCCGGACACCTCCGAGATGACCGAGAGCCTCAGCACCCGGGGGTTCTGGGACGACGAGCGTACAACCGCCTGGCTGCGCCGGATCCACGTGGGGATCGGCGCCGGCACGCTCGATGCCAGCCTGCTCGCCGGGATCTCCCACGGGGAGGCTTCCGTAGGTTGGTTGCTGTTCGTCGCCGCCATCGGCCTGCTGGGGTTCTGTGCGGTGCTGGTGTGCCTGCCCGTGCCGACGACCCGCGCGGGGATTCGTCGCGTTCTGCGCCCCCTGTGGGCGGCCACGGTCGCGGTGACCGTCCTGGCCCTCGGCTACGCCGCCCTGTTCGCGGGCAATCCCGCCGTGGCCGGACAGCTGCCTGGGTACGAAGGCACCGCCGGCGGCCTGATCGCGGGACAGGGTGTCCTGCTCGTCCTGCTAGCGATGGTCACCATGGTGCACGCGCGGGTGACCGTGCCCGGGACCCGCCCTCTCCTGCGCGGGCTCGGAACGCCGATCGTGGCGGCGGCGTCGGCGACCGTCGCTGCGGCCTTCGCCGCCACCCTGGTCTTCCGGGTCGCCGATCAACTCGACCGCGGGTCCATTCCCGGTCCGACCCACCCAGGTCCACCCAGCGTCGCTCTCCTGGAACCACCGGTTGCCTACTGGTGGGCCGCACTCGCCGGGCTCGCCGCACTGATGATCATCGCCGTGGCGGCCTGCGGCATGCTCGTCATAGGCCGACGGCGGCGACGCCGGCTGGCCGAACGCATCATCGAGCAGGACTACCCGGACGTGCCGACACAGGCGATGCCCCGGCTCATGAACGTCCGGGAGGCCATCGCGAGATCCCGTGTGACCGAGGAAATAGGGCCGGTGCTAACGGCGTCCTTCCTGATCTCCTCGCTGGGCCTGGCCATCATCTCCCTCGACCTGATCGGGATCGGTCCCATCCAGCTTGCGGCTGAGCTCAGTAAGCAGCGCCGACAAGCGACGCTGCTTACCACCTACGCCACGGATGCGGGAGTCTGGCTGATCAGCCTACTCGTGATCGCCCTGATGATTCTCGGCTACCGCTCCTACCGGTCAACCGAGACCCGGCGCATCGTGGCGATCCTTTGGGACCTGGGCGACTTCTGGCCCCGGACGGTTCATCCGTTCGCGCCCCCCTGCTACGCCGCCCGAGCCGTGCCCGAACTCGTCAAGCGCGTGTCCGCCCTCGCTGCACAAGGCAGCGTGATCATCTCCGGGCACAGTCACGGCTCGGTCCTCGCCGCCGCCACGATCCTGCAACTGCCGCCGACGATCCTGCGCCGAGTCTCACTGCTCACTCACGGCTCCCCGCTGCACCGCATCTACGCCCACCTCTATCCGACCTACCTGGGAGGAGGAATACCGTGCGAGCTGGGTGAGCGGCTCGACTGGCGGTGGCGGAACCTGTGGCGAGAGACCGACCCGGTCGGCGGGCCTGTGTTCGCGCCGCATCCGGGCGAACAGCCACCCTGCAACAGCCCGGCTGCCGAGTCGGTCGACATCAGGCTCCGTGACCCTCGCAGCCTGATCATCGACCCAACCGACACCGTGCCACCACCCATCGAGCGGCACTGGCCGTACTACACGCAGCCGGCATATCAGACAGCTGTCCAAGAACTTGCCGCACAGGCTTGCGAGGCCAAATCGAACCGGCCAAGGAAATGACCCCTCGGACCGCCAGTCCCGACTCGGCATCTGCCGAACATAGGTGAGCCTCACGGGCAACGCCGCGCACGTCGCTCAAGCTTTACTTCGAGTTCTTGGACACGTTGCTGAATGCTGCGGTGACCGACAAGGTCATTCCGGACAACCCTTGCGACTGGGTGAAGCTGGCTCAGGTGCTCCGGGGCTTCTCTCGTGCGCCGAAGTGGGATGCCGACCGAGGGGGTTGTACTAGTCGATCAGGCAAAATGAGAAACCGCAGTTGAGGAGCGTAAATGGTGGAGCCCAGGGGACTTGAACCCCTAACCCCTGCCTTGCAAAGGCAGTGCTCTGCCAGTTGAGCTAGGGCCCCGAGGGCGGGTGGAGCCGCCTGGTGCTGGCAGTGACGAGCGGGTCAGCGCAGGTCGGGGGCGGTGGTCGCCTCGTGCCAGAGGGCGCGCTCGTCGTTGGAAGCCTTGACCTTCTTGGCCACCACGGCGGCCACGCCGACGACGCCGACCAGGAAAAGAAGCTTCTTGAACATGGGGCGACCCCTCGCGCTCGACTGTGCCGTCGGAACGGTGTGCGGTGGGGCTAGCTGGAATCGAACCAGCGACCTCAGAGTTATCAGCTCTGCGCTCTAACCGACTGAGCTATAGCCCCGCGTGGCGACGAGCAAGGTTAACCCATCGCGCCGTCCGCTCCCAAATCGGGGTGGGCCGGCGCGCCCGCGCCAGCCCGACCGTACCCGGCCTCCCACCGCCGGGGCGACCGCCTTCGCGGTGCCCCGGCGGTGGGTCGGGTCAGTCGCGCTCGGCGAGCGTCAGCTCGATCCCGCCGACCAGGTCGGCGCAGACGTTGTAGACGAACGCGCCGAGCGTGGCGAGCGCGGTGAACAGGACGACGTTGACCAGGCCGATCAGCGCCGAGCTGAGGATCACGCCCTTGGCGGTGATCTGGAAGCCGCTGGCGCTCTGCCCTCCGCCGGCACTGACCAGGTCGGTCAGGCTGTCGTTGACGCTCTGGAACACGCCCATGGCGTCCAGGGCCAGGTAGAGCACCGAGGTGGCGACGACCACCACGATGAAGAGCACCACCGACACGGAGAACGCGAACTTCATCACGGACCACGGGTCGATCCGCTTGAGGTTCAGCCGGGCCCGGCGCGGTCCGCGGGAGGCGGCCGAGCTGACCGAGGTACGGGCGGCACGTACCGCGTCACCCACCCGCGCGGCCCCGACGGCGGCCGCGCCGCCGATGCCCGGCGGCAGGCCCCCGCCGTTGGCGGGCCGACCCGCGCCGGCCGGACGGCCTCCGTCCGGCGACGGCCTGGCCCCGCCGCCCACCCTCGGCTGGGTGCCGGTGCCGGACGCGGAGGTGGCGGCCCCCGCCCTGATCGGCTGGGTGGTGTTGCTCGACCTCGCCGGGCTGGTCACCGGCGCGGGGGCGGAGTTGGGCGCGTCGACACCCGGTGTCTGGGTCTGCTCGCTCGTCCCCGAGTCGTCGCCGGGCTTCTCCGGCGGCGGTGCCATGCCGGGGGCCCGGGTGAACTTCGGGGCAGGCGCGTCGGCGGGGACGGTCGCCCGACCCACGGCAGCGCGACCGGCCGCGGTTGTGCCGCTCTTGGCGGCCTCCTCGTCGACCGGGGTGGCCGAGGTCCCCATGTTCCCCGACTTCGCCTGTGTCTCCGTCATCAACTAGTCCTGTTCGTCAGGCTCGTCGGCATTGCGAGCAATCGCCACGATAGTCACGCCGTCCGGGAGGTCCATCAGCTTGACCCCCATTGTGTTCCGGTCACGCGTACGGCGTACAGGCTTCACCGGAGTCCGGATGACGCCGCCGTTGCTGGTAATGGCGAACAACTCGTCATCCGGGTCGATCACGACCGCGCCGACCAGACCACCGCGTCGCTCGGTGATCTTCGCAGTCAGCACGCCCTTACCTCCCCGGCCCTGGACCGGGTATTCCTCGATCGGGGTGCGTTTCGCATATCCCCCGTTTGTGGCCACCAGAACGTCCATGCCCTCGCGAACCACCTCCATGGCCAGCAGGACGTCGTCGTCGGTGAAGCGCATGCCGATCACGCCCGTGGTCGCCCGGCCCATCGGCCGCAACGCCTCGTCGCTGGCGTTGAACCGGATCGCCTGCGCCTTCTTGGAGACCATCAGCAGGTCGTCGGAGGGCGCGACGAGGGCAGCACCGACCAGCTCGTCCTCATCGCGCAGGTTGATCGCGATGATGCCGCCGGAACGGGGGGAGTCGAACTCCTCGAGCCGCGTCTTCTTCACCAGGCCGTTCTTCGTGGCCAGTACCAGGTAGGGAGCCACCTGGTAGTTCGGGATTTCGATGATCTGCGCGATCTGCTCGTCCGGTTGGAAGGCGAGCAGATTGGCCACGTGCTGGCCCTTGGCCACCCTACTGGCTTCCGGCAGCTCGTACGCCTTGGCCCGGTAGACGCGGCCCTTGTTCGTGAGGAACAGGATCCAGTCGTGGGTGGAGCATACGAAGAAATGGCTGACGATGTCGTCCTGCCGCAGGGTGGCGCCGCTGACGCCCTTGCCGCCGCGCCGCTGGGAGCGGTAGAGGTCGACCTTGGTGCGCTTGGCGTACCCGGTGCGGGTGATGGTGACGACCACGTCCTCGCGGGCGATCAGGTCCTCCATCGAGACCTCACCCTCGAACGGGATGATCTTCGTCCGCCGCTCGTCGCCCCACTTCGCGACGATCTCGCCGAGCTCCTCGGAGACGATCTTCCGCTGCCGCTCCGGCTTGGCGAGGATGTCCTTGAGGTCGGCGATCTCGATCTCGAGCTTGGCCAGGTCGTCCAGGATCCGCTGCCGCTCCAGGGCGGCCAGCCGGCGCAGCTGCATGTCGAGGATCGCGGTTGCCTGGATCTCGTCGATCTCCAGCAGCCGGATCAGGCCCTGTCGGGCGTCGTCGACGGTGGGCGAGCGCCGGATCAGGGCGATCACCTCGTCCAGGGCGTCCAGCGCCTTGGACAGACCGCGCAGGATGTGCGCCCGCTCCTCCGCCTTGCGGAGCCGGTACGCGGTCCGCCGGCGGATCACGTCGATCTGGTGCTCGACGTAGTAGCGGAGGAACTGGGCCAGGTTGAGCGTGCGCGGCACCCCGTCGACCAGCGCCAGCATGTTGGCGCCGAAGGTTTCCTGGAGCTGGGTGTGCTTGTAGAGGTTGTTCAGCACCACCTTGGCGACCGCGTCCCGCTTGAGCACGAGCACGATCCGCATGCCGGTACGCCCGGAGGACTCGTCCCGGATGTCGGCGATGCCGGCGAGCTTGCCCTCCTTGATCAGCTCGGCGATCCGCTCGGCCAGGTTGTCCGGGTTGACCTGGTAGGGCAGCTCGCTGACCACCAGGCAGGGGCGACCCCGCTTGTCCTCCTCGACCTCGACCACGGCCCGCATCCGGATCGAGCCACGACCGGTGCGGTACGCGTCCTGGATCGCCGTGGTGCCGACGATCAGGCCGTGGGTGGGGAAGTCCGGGCCCTTGACGATCTCCAGCAGCGCGTCGAGGGTGGTGGCCTCGTCCTCTTCCGGGTGGTCCAGGCACCACTGCACCGCCGCGCCGATCTCCCGCAGGTTGTGCGGCGGGATCTTGGTGGCCATGCCGACCGCGATGCCCTCGGAGCCGTTCACCAGCAGGTTGGGGATCCGGGACGGCAGGATGGTGGGCTCCTTGGCCCGGCCGTCGTAGTTGTCCTGCAGGTCGACGGTGTCCTCGTCGATGTCCCGCAGCATCTCCATGGCGAGCGGGTCGAGCTTGCACTCGGTGTACCGCATGGCGGCGGCCGGGTCGTTGCCCGGGGAGCCGAAGTTGCCGTTGCCGTCGACCAGCGGGTAGCGCAGCGACCAGGGCTGCGCCATCCGGACCAGCGCGTCGTAGATCGCCGAGTCGCCGTGCGGGTGGAACTGACCCATCACGTCGCCGACGACCCGCGAGCACTTCACGTAGCCGCGGTCCGGCCGGTAGCCGGAGTCGAACATGGCGTACAGGATCTTGCGGTGGACCGGCTTGAGCCCGTCCCGGACGTCCGGCAGGGCCCGCCCGACGATCACGCTCATCGCGTAGTCGAGGTACGAGCGCTGCATCTCGACCTCGAGGCCGACCGGCTCGATCCGGTCGTGCTGCACGACGGCCGCGAGCGGGGTCTCCGGGGTCTCCGGCTCGTTCGGGGTGGACTCGGGAGTATCGGTCACTGTTAACCCTTATCAGACTCAGAGTCGTGTTCGTGCTGTGGATAACGGCTGTGGAAACCGGCCAAGTTGTGGATAACCCTGTGGACCGGGGGCCGGTCGGTGAGCTCCGACCGGCCCGGCGAGGTCCGTCAGATGTCGAGGAACCGCACGTCCTTGGCGTTGCGCTGGATGAACGAACGGCGGGCCTCGACGTCCTCACCCATCAGCACGCTGAACAGCTCGTCGGCGGTCGCGGCGTCGTCGAGCGTGACCTGGCGCAGCGTACGCGTCGCCGGGTTCATGGTGGTTTCCCAGAGCTCGGGATAGTTCATCTCGCCGAGACCCTTGAACCGCTGGATGTCGTCCGGCCGGGCGTTGGGCTTCTTCTGCTGGCGCAGCCGGATCAGCCCGTCCCGCTCCCGGTCCGAGTACGCGTACTGGGCGTCGTCGCCCTTCTTGTTCCACTTGATCTTGTAGAGCGGCGGGGCGGCCAGGTAGACGTGCCCCAACTCGACCAGCGGGCGCATGAAGCGGAACAGCAGGGTGAGCAGCAGCGTCTGGATGTGCTGGCCGTCCACGTCGGCGTCGGCCATCAGCACCACCTTGTGGTAGCGCAGCTTCTCCATGTCGAAGTCGTCGTGGATGCCGGTGCCCAGCGCGGTGATCAGCGCCTGGACCTCGTTGTTCTTCAGCACCCGGTCGATCCGGGCCTTCTCCACGTTGAGGATCTTGCCGCGGATCGGCAGGATCGCCTGGGTACGCGGGTCGCGCCCCTGCTTCGCCGAGCCACCGGCCGAGTCGCCCTCGACGATGAAGACCTCGGACTCGCGCGGGTCGGTGGACTGGCAGTCGGCCAGCTTGCCGGGCATCGAGCCGGACTCCAGCAGCGACTTGCGCCGGGCCAGCTTCCGCGCCTGCTGCGCCGCGATCCGGGCCCGGGCGGCCTGGGACGCCTTGGTGATGATCATCTTGGCCTCGGCCGGGTTGCGGTCGAACCAGTCGACCAGCCACTCGTTGCAGACCCGCTGCACGAAGCTCTTCACCGGGGTGTTGCCGAGCTTGGTCTTGGTCTGGCCCTCGAACTGCGGGTTGGCCAGCTTGACCGAGATGATCGCCGCGAGCCCTTCGCGGATGTCCTCGCCGGAGAGCTTCTCGTCACCCTTGAGCAGCTTCTTGTCGGTGCCGTACCGGTTCACGACGCTGGTCAGCGCGGACCGGAAGCCCTCCTCGTGGGTGCCGCCCTCGTGGGTGTTGATGGTGTTGGCGAAGGTGTAGACCGACTCGCCGTACGACTCGTTCCACTGCATGGCGATCTCGACCGACATGCCCTCCTCCTCGGCGCCGAACTCGACCACCGTCTTGTGGATCGGGTTCTTCGAGGCGTTGAGGTGCCGGACGAAGTCGGCGATGCCGCCCTGGTAGCAGAAGGTGACTTCACGCTGCCGGCCGTCCTCCTCCTCCGCGACCCGCTCGTCGAGCAGGTGGATGGTGAGGCCGCGGTTGAGGAAGGCCATCTCCTGGAGGCGCCGGTAGATGGTCTGGAAGTCGAAGTCGACCGTCTCGAAGACGTCCGGGTCCGGCCAGAAGGTGACGGCCGAACCGCTGCGGTCGGTCGTCTCACCCTTCTCCAGTGGGGAGGGCTTCGAGTTGTGATACTGCTGCCGCCAGACGAAGCCGGACTTGTGGATCTCCACGGCCATCCGGGTGGAGAGGGCGTTCACCACGGAGACGCCGACACCGTGCAGACCGCCGGAGACCGCGTACGCCTTGCCGTCGAACTTGCCGCCCGCGTGCAGCACGGTGAGCGCAACCTCGACACCCGGCTTCTTCAGCTTCGGGTGCAGGTCGACCGGGAAGCCACGGCCGTTGTCGGTGACCTCGACCCCGCCGTCTTTCAGCAGCACCACGTCGATGGTGTCGCAGTAGCCGGCCAGCGCCTCGTCCACGGCGTTGTCCACGACCTCCCACACGAGGTGGTGCAGACCGCGTTCACCCGTCGACCCGATGTACATACCGGGCCGCTTGCGGACCGCCTCGAGCCCCTCGAGGACGGTGATCGACTCGGCGCCGTACTCCTGCTTGTCCTGCGCTGCCACCCTCGGCCACTTTCTCGCGCCGTCCGCGCCAGGGCGCGGGGGCGCGGGTTCGGCGGACAGGACGCGACGTCGGCGCCCACGGACCGGCCCCGGGAGTCCCGGTCACGGATCGCATGCGCCGGTCGCCGCGGTTGCCCGCGGATCGCGATCGGCTCCACCCGACGCGGGACAATGATCAAGGGCCCTGCGGGCCCGTGTCCGTCGCTCCGTGTCGAGTCTTCGTCTCGCCGTCAATCTTACTGTGCGCAGACGACAGAACCACCACTCGGCACCCCTTCGCGGCGGCTGAGACCTCCGTAGCGGGCCGAATCGTGCTGTCCGCGACTCCCCCTACACGCGAGGGGAAGATCGGGGGCGGCGCCGCGCGGAGAAACGCCGGTGGGTCGACGCCCGGGCGGGGGTCGCGCGCGGACCGGTCGTACCGTACCTTTGCGGCGCCACCGGTGCTCGTCTTGATCTTTTCTATCCGCAAGCGGGACGATCGACCCGATCGGTCCGACACGTGCTCACAAGGGGTGAGGCCAGATGGGGCTGGACAACGTCGCGGTGCACTGGCCGCGGACCGGCCGCTTCTACGACCCGGTCGCGCCGGCCGAGTTCGTGGACTTCGGCGAGATTGTGGACATCCCTCGGATCTCCGCGCCCACCGCCGCGATCGCCGAGCACATCGCCAAGACCGGCACGGTCCGGGCCACCGCCTACACCGAGCTGGTCGACCTGATCCTCGGGCTGGAAAATGTGCTCTACGCCACGGACGCCGCCGCCGAGGACGAGGACCCGGTGATCGACCCGGACGGCTGCTCCTGGATCGCCGACGGAATGGAGAAGTTCGTCGTCCAGCATCGGCTGTACGGCGAGGTGGTGACCTTCGAGTCGGTCAGCGAGGTGCTGCGCGCCCTGCTGGGCGACGGCCGGCTGGCCGAGCAGCAGCTGCGCTGGCTGGACAGCCGGCTCGACAAGCTGCGCGACGAGAGCGGCGAACCGCCGCAGTGGGACTTCACCTGCGCCGAGCTGGGTGTGCTGGCCGCCTTCTTCCGGCGCTGCGCGGACCGCGGCTTCGCCGTCTACGCCGACGCCTGACCCGGATCACCGACCCGGTCGCAGTCAGGACGGGGTCGCCGGACCCGGCGTCGCGGCGCGGTTGGCCGCGGCGATCACCTCGGTGAGAACGGTGTGCAGGTGCCGAAGTTCCTCCACCGGCAGCCCGAGCCGCTCCACGATGGCGGGCGGGATCCGCTCGGCGTGGGCGCGCAACGCCGTACCGCTGGCGGTGAGCGTGACGGCGAGGCTCCGCTCGTCCGAGGCGTCCCGCTCGCGCCGCACGTAACCGGCCGCCTCCAGGCGCTTGAGCAGGGGCGACAGCGTGCCGGGGTCGAGCTGGAGCAGCCGGCTGAGCTCCCGTACGGACAGCGGCGCGTACTGCCAGAGCGCGAGCATGACCAGATATTGCGGATGGGTCAGCCCGATCGGCTCCAGCAGCGGCCGGTAGACGGCGACAACGCCGCGCGCGGCGACGGAGAGCGCGAAACAGACCTGCTGCTCGAGCGCCAGGGGATCCCCGTCGAGCTGATCGGGCACCGTCGACCTCCTCATCGTCGTTGCCATCGTACCAACGTTTGGTGTACCAATTATTGGCGCACAAACGGTCGGCGATGGAGAGGTCAGGCATGGGCAAGGACGGGAAGGCTTCGAAGGCACCGGGCGAGGGCGGTCGGTTCTGGGCCTGGGCCTACAAGTACGTCGCCGGTCCCGCCGAGGGGGTGCAGGGCGCGGTCCAGGGCGGGTCGACGCAGGCCCGCGAGCTGTGGAAGCAGGACCTGGAAAACCGCAAGCGCTGGAGCCGTGAGCAGCGGGAACGCAAGCGCGCCGCGCGGGAGGCTCGGCGCGCCGAGCGCTGATCGTCAGCCGTAGGTGTCCCGCGGGCCCCGGCCGCGGACCCGACGCGGCCCCCGCGACCAGGACGGCGCCGCCGGGCCGTGGATGTGCAGCTTGCGCACCACGTTGTGGCCCACCTCGCCGGCGATCCGCTTGAGCAGCGAGCCGGCGAGCAGCCGCAGCTGGGTGGCCCAGGCGGTCGAGCGCGCCTCCACCGTCAGCTCGCCGTCCTCCAGCTTCACCGGCCGGCTGTGCTGCGCGATCTCCGGCCCGACCACCTTCTCCCAGGCGCCGAAGACGGTCGCCTCGGCGGCCGGCTGCTGCCAGCCGCGCGCCTTCATCAGCCGCTCCAGCACCACGCCGAGCGGCTGCGGGTCGCGCGGGTCCGGGCCCGGCCCGGAGTAGCCACGCAGCCGCCGCTCGCCGCCCTCCCCGCCGACCACGCTCTTCCGGCGGGTCTGCGCCGCCCCCCGGCGGGCCTTCGCCGCGTCCAATACCGCCCGGGCCAGCTCCGGACCGGCCGCACCCTCAGCCGTCCCGGGCCCGGCGTCCGCACCGGCGTCAGCCGGTCGCGCGGCGTCGCCCTTGCCGGTGGCTCCGGCACCCTTCGGAGTACGCGCGCCGCGCGCCCCGCCCCCGGCCACGCGGCCCGGTCCACCCGTCGCCTTCGTCGGCTCGCCAGCTCCGCCGGTGCGCTCCGGATCAGTCGACACGTCGTACCGTCCCCTCGCCCACCGCGTACCGGGTGCCGCGCAGGGCCGCCGGCACGTCGTCGTCTACCGCACAGGTCACCAGGAGCTGACCGGCCCCGCCGACCAGCTCCGCCAGCCGCTCCCGCCGGCCCGCGTCCAGCTCCGCGAAGACGTCGTCGAGGACCAGCACCGGCTCGATGCCGTCGGCGCGCAGCAGGTCGTAGCCGGCCAGCCGCAGGGCCAGCGCGTACGACCAGGACTCGCCGTGGCTGGCGTACCCCTTGGCGGGCAGCGGGCCGAGGGTGAGGGTGAGGTCGTCGCGGTGCGGCCCGACCAGGGTGGTGCCGCGCTCGATCTCGGCCGACCGGGACTCCGCGAGCGCGGCGGTCAGCGCCTCGGTCAGCACCGCCCGGTCGGTGGTCGGCTCGGCCAGTTCCAGCGACGGCCGGTACGCGATCCCCGCCGCGCCCCGGCCGGCGGCCACCGCGTCGTACGCCTTGGTGACGTGCGGGGCCAGCGCGGCGACCAGCTCCAGCCGGCCGGCCAGCAGCTCCGCGCCGTGCTGCGCCAGGTGGGTGTCCCAGACCGCCAGGGTGGACAGGTCCCCGCCGCGCGACCCGCCCGTCTTGCGGGCCAGGTACGCGGTGCGCAGCAGGGCGTTGCGCTGCTTGACCACCCGCTCGTAGTCGGCCCGCACCCCGGCGTACCGGGGCTGGCGGAGGACCAGCAGGTCGTCCAGGTAGCGGCGGCGTTCCGCCGGGTCACCGCGGACGAGTTCCAGGTCCTCCGGGGCGAAGAGCACCAGCCGCAGCGCGCCGAGCACGTCCCGGGCCCGCCGGGCCGGGGAGCGCCCGAGCCGGGCCCGGTTGGCCTTGCCGGGGACGATCTCCAGCTCGACCAGGAGCTCACGGCCGTCGTGCACCACCGTGCAGCGGATCACCGCCGAGGAGGCGCCCATCCGGACCAGGGGGGCGTCCGTGGCGACCCGGTGCGAGTCCAGGGTCGCCACGTAGCCCAACGCCTCGACCAGGTTGGTCTTGCCGACACCGTTGGCGCCGATCAGGACGTTCGGCCCCGGCTCCAGGTCGACGCCGACCCGCTCGTACGAGCGGAAGTCGACCAGTTCGAGCCGGCGGACGTACACAGGCTGTGGATACCGTCAGCGCTTGCGGACGGCGTGCCCGCCGAACTGCTGGCGCAGCGCGGCGACCGCCTTCATCGCGGGCGACTCGTCCTGCCGGGACGCGAACCGGGCGAAGAGCGAGGCGGTGATGACGTTCAGCGGTACGGCGAGCCGTACCGCTTCGTCGACCGTCCAGCGCCCCTCGCCCGTGTCCTCGGTGTAGCTGCTCAGCTCGGCCAGCTCCGGGTCCTCGTCGAGGGCCCGGTCGAGCAGGTCGAGCAGCCAGGAGCGGACCACGGTGCCCTCGCGCCAGGACTTGAACACGCCCGGCACGTTGGTCACCAGCTCGGAGGCGGCCAGCAGCTCGTAGCCCTCGGCGTAGGCGTGCATCAGGCCGTACTCGATGCCGTTGTGCACCATCTTGGCGTAGTGGCCGGCGCCGACCGGGCCGGCGTGCACGAAGCCGAACTCGCCCTCCGGCTTGAGCGCTTCGAAGATCGGCATCAGCCGGCCGACGTGCTCCTGCGCGCCGCCGACCATCAGGGCGTACCCGTTCTGCCGGCCCCAGACGCCGCCGGAGACGCCGGCGTCCAGGTAGCCGATGCCGCGCTCGGCGAGCCGCTCGGCCCGCGGCGCGTCGTCACTGAACCGCGAGTTGCCGCCGTCGATGATGATGTCGCCCTCGCCCAGCACCCCGGCGAGCTCGTCGATGGTCGCGTCGGTCACGCCGGCCGGGACCATCACCCAGACCGCGCGCGGCGCCTCCAGCTTCTCGGCCAACTCCGCCAGGGTCGCGACGTCGCTCAGCTCCGCGTTGTGGTCGAAGCCGACCACCTCGTGGCCGGCGGCGCGCAACCGCTCGCGCATGTTGCCGCCCATCCGGCCGAGTCCTACCAGGCCGAGCTGCATCTGCTCCTACCTCCGTGCGTCGGGGTCTGCTGGAGTGCGATCAGCGGGACACGCGGATCGGCATGATGAGGTACCGGTACCCCGGGATGACCTCGCCATCCTCGCCGGCGGGGGAAATCACCGCAGGCTTGAAGGCGTCGACGAACGAGAGCACCGCGTGCTGGGCGCCCAGGTTGGTCAGGCCGTCGATCAGGTACTGCGGGTTGAAGCCGATGGTCAGCGGCTCACCGGTGAAGGTGGCCTCCATCGCCTCGCTGGCCCGGGCCTCCTCAGTGCCGCCCGCCTCGACGACCAGGCCGTCGGAGCTGAAGCTCAGCAGCACCGGGGTGGTCCGCTCGGCCACCAGGGCGACCCGCTTGACCACCTCGATCAGGTTGCTCACCGGGACCCGCGCCTCGGCGTTGTGGGTGGCCGGGAAGAGCGAGCGCACCGGCGGGTAGTTCGCGCCGTCGAGCAGCCGGCTGGTGGTGCGCCGGGTACCGCCGGTGAAGCCGATCATGCCCTCGCCGGCGGCGCCCTGGGAGAGGGCCATCGTCACCTGGCCGCCGACCGGGCCGAGCGCCTTGGCGGTGTCGTGCAGGGTGCGGGCCGGCACCAGGGCGTTGATGCTGACCTCGGGGTCGTCCGGGTTCCAGTCCATCTCGCGCAGCGCGAGCCGGTAGCGGTCGGTGGCGAGCATGGCCAGCGTGCCCCCGGAGAGCTCGATCCGGACGCCGGTCATCATCGGCAGGGTCTCGTCCCGACCGGCGGCCACGGCGACCTGGGCGACGGCGGCGGCGAAGGCCGCCGCGTCGATGGTGCCGGCGCTCTCCGGCATCTCCGGCAGGGCGGGGTAGTCCTCGACCGGCATGGTCGGCAGGGTGAACCGCGCGCTGCCGCAGACCAGCTCCAGGTGCGCGCCGACCGCGGCGATGTCCACCGGCTTGGCCGGCAGCGCCTTGGTGATCTCGGCGAGCAGTCGGCCGGAGACGAGGGCGGCGCCGTCGGCGTCCCCCTGCACTTCGACGGTCACCTGGCTGGAAACCTCGTAGTCGAAGCCGGAGACCTGCAGGTTGCCGTCGGTGACCCGGAGCATCACCCCGGCCAGCACCGGTACGGACGGCCGGTTGGGCAGGCTCTTCGCGGTCCACGCCACCGCTTCGGCGAGCGCGTCGCGCTCCACTCGGAACTTCATCAATGCCTCCGCGTCGACGTCATCGACAACTCTCTCATGCCGACCGCTGCCCACCGCCCCGCCCGACCGTGCGGGTACCCCTCGCACCTTAGGGCGCATTGGCATCGGCTGTGCGCCCGACCCCGTGGATCCTGCCGGTGCTGACGGGCTGTCCCCGGCCGTTCCGGCCCGATCCACAGGAAGTCCAACGGTGATGATTGGTTTTTGTTGTTTAGAAGAGATAACTCATCGTCTTCATCGCACCTGTGCAAACTGTGGAGAACCGGCGTCCGCGCAGGCCAGGAAGGTTATCCACCGGTGAGTTGGCTGTGGAGAACCGGGGGGTAAACCCGTGTGCCGGTCCACAGCCCGCGTTGTCCCCAGAGTTGTCCACGGTTGTCCACCGGTTGTCCACGGGTAATCCACCGGGTTTCTCCCCAGTGCTGTGGACACCGCGGACGACCGTGATCGACGTTGTCCCCAGAACCTTCAACAGGCCGCCCACAGGTCGACCGTCGTCGGTGGACAACCCCGCGGTCGTCCCCAGGCGTCCACAGGTCGTCCCCAGGGTTTGTCCACAGCCTGTGGGTAACCGGCTCCGGACGGAGCGTGGTTGTCCACCGACTGTGGAACAGGGGATGTGGACAACCGGGTCGTGCTGTGGACGAACATGACACCGATCGTGGACCCTCGACCCGCTCCAGGGTCAACCCCGGGATCTCCACAGGTACGGAAAACGCCCGGCCGATAGCTTGGCCGGGCGCCCCCAATCCCCTCGCCGGCGGTCGCCGGTGTGGCGTACGACTCAGGTGTTCTGCTTGATCCGGTTGGTCAGCTCGGCGATCTGGTTGTAGAGCGAGCGCCGCTCGGCCATCTGCTGGCGGATCTTGCGGTCGGCGTGCATCACCGTGGTGTGGTCGCGGCCACCGAACGCCTGCCCGATCCGGGGCAGCGACAACTCGGTCAGCTCGCGGCACAGGTACATGGCCACCTGGCGGGCGTTGACCAGCACCCGTGAGCGGGACTGGCCGCGCAGGTCCTCCAGGCTCACCCCGAAGTAGTCGGCGGTGGAGGCCATGATCTGGTCGGCGTTGATCTCGGGGCCGGAGCCGTCCGGGATGAAGTCCCGCAGCACCTCCTCGGCCAACGACAGCTCGACCGTCGAACGGGTGAGGCTGGCGAACGCGGTCACCCGGATCAGCGCCCCTTCCAGTTCCCGGATCGAGCTCGACACCCGGGAGGCGATGAACTCCAGCACGTCCGGCGGGGCGTACATCCGCTCCTGGGCCGCCTTCTTCTGCAGGATCGCGATCCGGGTCTCCAG
The DNA here is from genome assembly GCF_049844475.1 of Micromonospora sp. DT47. NCBI lineage: Bacteria > Bacillati > Actinomycetota > Actinomycetes > Micromonosporales > Micromonosporaceae > Micromonospora > Micromonospora sp. DT47. The sequence goes on from NZ_JBNCLC010000005.1 coordinate 104,505, forward strand.
GTCGGGCGGCTGGATGTCGGCCAGCAGGCCCCACTCGAACCGGGTCCGCATCCGGTCCTCCAGGGTCGCCAGTTGGCGCGGGGAGCGGTCGGACGTGATCACGATCTGCTTGTTCGCGTTGTGCAGGGTGTTGAAGGTGTGGAAGAACTCCTCCTGGGTGCGCTCGCGGTTCTCCAGGAACTGGATGTCGTCGATCAGGAGGATGTCGACGTCCCGGTAGCGCCGCTGGAACGCACTGGTCTTGTCGTCGCGGAGCGAGTTGATGAAGTCGTTGGTGAACTCTTCGGTGGAGACGTAGCGCACCGATCGGGCGTTGCCGAGGGTGGTGGCGTAATGCCCGATCGCGTGCAGCAGGTGGGTCTTGCCGAGCCCGGAGTGACCGTAGATGAACAACGGGTTGTACGCCTTGGCCGGTGACTCGGCCACCGCGACGCTCGCCGCGTGGGCGAACCGGTTCGACGAGCCGATGACGAACGTCTCGAACATGTACTTCGGGTTGAGCCGGTTGCCGCTCTCCGCGCCGCCGGGGCGGCGGTCGCTCCCCCCGCCGGGGCGGCGGTCGGCGCCGGCCCGGCCGGGGCCGCTGTCCGTACCGCTGTCGCGGGCCAGGCCGCGGGGCGGGTGCGGGTCGCGCGACGGCCGGGCCTGGTCGCGGTACGGCGGCTCGAAGCCGCGGCCGTCGCCCTCCGGCGCGTCGGCGCGGGGGCGCCGGTCGAAGCCGCGCTGCTCGGGTGTGGGGCGACTCACCCTCAGCGGCTCGGCGAAGCCGGCGCCGAAGAGGGTGTCCTGGCCGCCGTCCCGGCTGGCCGGGATCAGCCCCGGGCGGTGCCCGTCGTGTGACGCCGGCGCGGTCGCCGGGTCCGGCTCGGCGGGCCGCTCCTGGTACGCCTGCTCCGGGTAGTCCGGCCCCGGGAACGGCTGCTGCTGGAAGGCCGGCTCCTGGTACGCCTGCTCGTGGTCGCCGAAGGCCGGGGGGTGCGCGGCGGCGAAGTCGTCCCGACCGCCGTCGAGCTCCAGCGCGGTCTCCGGGCCGCTGCGGTAGACGGTGCCGGCGGCCGCCCCGGAGGCGTCCTCCGCGACCCGGACGGTGACCGCCACCTGGATCGGCCGGCCCAGCCGGCGGGTGAGCGCCTCGGTGATCGCGGGCCGCAGCCGGGACTCGATCACGTCCCGGGTGAAGGCGTCCGGGACGGAGAGCAGGGCGGTGTCCTCCACGATCGCCCGCAGCCGGGTGAGCCGCAGGTACGCACGCTGCTGCGCGGAGATGATCTCGTCGGCGAGTTCGTCCGTCGCCGCGGTCCACACCGCGGCAAGGTCGATCGTTCCGGCCACCGTCGTGCCACCCCCCTCGCCTCTGCTCCCGGCCGCCGCTGTGGTCCAGTCGGCCGTTCCGGGCCCGCCACCGTGTTCGAGCGGGTGGTGCCTCACCCACCGGACGGCTGACCGACCGGCATCCACAAGTTATCCACAGCCTGTGTGTACCGACCGATTGTGGCCGCCCGCCGGACGCGGGTCGGACCTGCCCCCTGGCGGGAGGGGCGTTGAAGCGGGTTCACCGTGCCGAACGATTCACTGCCTTGTCCGGTCTTGGCGGTCAGCGACACCTCGCACCCCCGACGCTGACCGCAAACGCGCACGGTAACAGCGACGACGGGGCACCATCAACCGACGATTCTCCCCGTCCTTGTCGGCATCAGTGAAAACCACCTGATCGGTCGCGCCGCCGGCCGCCGCGTCGCCCGTCGTGGGTTGTTTGACGGTCATTGCCCCCCTGCGTAGGCTGGAGGGGCTGCTCTGTCGCCCTCTGCTAGGGTGATGGCTGCTTGCTGTCCGCGGTCGCGTCCTCGCATCGCCGAGGTCCCGCGTCGCCGGGCAGCACCGATCGGGGGCCACCGCCGAGGTGGCCTGGACCACCACACGACCCTGGGCGACCCCGTGCCGGGGACGTACGAAAACGGAGAGCCTGACGTGAGCAAGCGCACCTACCAGCCGAACAACCGCCGGCGCGCGAAGACCCACGGCTTCCGGCTGCGCATGCGCACCCGTGCCGGCCGCGCCATCCTGTCGAGCCGCCGCGCCAAGGGTCGCACCACCCTGTCGGCCTGAGGCCGACCGGTCCGGTCCGGGGGACGTGGGCAGTCGTGCTGACGGCCGCACAGCGACTGCGGCGCAGTACCGACTTCGCCGCAGCGGTCCGGGGTGGTCGACGCGCCGGGCGAGGCGCGGTCGTCGTCCATCTGACCCTGCCGGCGAGCCCCGAACCCACCGCGACAACCTCGCCGGAGCCGGCGCGGGACAGCGGCACGGAGACGATCTCCGTGCCGACCCGCGCCGGCTTCGTCGTGTCCAAGGCCGTCGGCCCCGCCGTGGTCCGCAACACGGTCCGGCGACGGCTGCGGCACCTGGTCCGCGAGCGCCTGGCCGAGCTGCCCGAGGGAAGCACGCTGGTGGTCCGGGCGTTGCCCGCCGCCGCCGAGGCGTCGTACTCCCGGCTCGGGGCCGACCTCGACGCGGCGATCGCCGCCGCGCGGGCGCCCCGGGGGCGGCGGTCCCGGTGAGCGGTGGATCCGCCCCGCCGCGGCCGGCGAGCATGGGTGCCCGGGTGCTGACCGGCCCCATCATCGCGTACCGTCGTTGGATAAGCCCGGCGCTGCCGGCCCGCTGTCGGTTCTACCCGTCGTGCAGTGCGTACGCCCTGGAGGCGGTGGCCCGGCACGGCGCGCTCCGGGGAGCCGGCCTGACGGTCCGGCGGTTGTTGCGCTGCCACCCCTTCCACCCAGGTGGACATGACCCGGTGCCGGAGCCGGGCGGCCGCCGTCGTGCCGATGTGACTGGAGCCCTGTAGTGAGTCTGAGTCTCGACTGGATCTACTACGCGATCTCGTGGATCCTGCTGACCTGGCACTCGGCCTGGGACGCCATCGGGGTGCCGCTCGACGCGGTCATTGGTACGAACTGGGCCTGGATCCTCGCCATCGTGTTCCTGGTGGTCACCGTCCGGGTGATCCTCTTCCCGGTCTTCGTCAAGCAGATCAAGTCCCAGCGGGCCATGCAGACGCTCCAGCCCAAGGTCAAGGAGCTGCAGGAGAAGCACAAGGGTGACCGGGAGACGCTCCAGAAGGAGATGATGGAGCTCTACCGGAAGGAAAAGGCCAACCCGCTGATGGGCTGCCTTCCGATGTTCCTCCAGATCCCGGTCTTCCTCGGCCTCTTCCACGTGCTGCGCCGGCTCGACCCGGCCAAGGAGAGCAAGACCCTCTACGGCTGGACGGTCGACCAGTTCGAGTCCGCGTCGCAGGCGAAGCTCTTCACCGCCCCGATCGCCGGCAAGTTCGGGTCCACCGCCGACGAGCTGGCCCGGCTCGGCGCCAACGGCACCACGGTCAAGGTCATGGCCGGCATCCTGGTGCTGGTCATGATCGGCACCACCTACCTGACCAGCCGCCAGATGATCCTCAAGACCGGCTGGGCGGAGGACCCGCAGCAGCGGATGGTGCAGCGGCTGATGCTCTACGGCATCCCGGCGTCGCTGCTGATCTCCGGCGCGATCTTCCCGATCGGCGTGATCATCTACTGGGTCACCAACAACCTCTTCACCCTCGGCCAGCAGCAGTGGGTGCTCCGCAAGTTCCCGCCGCTGGTGACCAACCCCAAGGCGGGCACCCCGAGCCGCGGCCCGGTGCAGCCGGCCAAGACCGGCGGCTTCCTGAACCGGCGCAAGCCGGTGGCGCAGGCGCCGGCCAAGCCGGCCGCGCCGAAGGTCGCCGGGCCGAAGCCGGGCGCGAAGCCCGCGAACCCGAAGAAGAGCCGGCCGGCCAAGCGGCAGGGCTGACCTCCCCGGGTCGCCGGCACCACCGCCGGCGGCCCGGGCCCGGCACCGCGCAGCCGCCGTACGGCCGGCGCCGGGCCGGAACCGCCGCGCGCAGCGCGGTCACGGGCGAGACTGCCCGTACAGACGTGCCCGTGGGCACCGGCCATCTCCCGCCGGTCACCCCGGGAAACCAGCGGACCCGACGGTCCGGCCGAGCGAGTACGGAGTTGAGACCGTGACCGACACCAGCATCCCCAGCGCGGACGCCTCCCTGGACGAGGAGGCCGTGCCGACCGCCGCGACCGGTGAGGGCGAGCCCGAGGAGGGCGGCAAGGAGAAGAAGGCCGCCAGCGAGACCGAGTTGTTCGCGCAGAGTGAGATCGCCGCCGACTACATCGAGGGCCTGCTCGACGTCCTCGACTACGACGGCGACATCGATGAGCTGGTCTCCGGCGGCCGTCCGGTCGTCGAGGTGGTCGGCGACCGGCTTCAGAACCTGGTCGGTCAGCGCGGCGCCACCCTGGAGGCGCTCCAGGAGCTGGCCCGGCTGGCGGTGTTCCGGCAGACCGGCACGCCGAGCCGGCTGCTGCTCGACGTCGGCGGCTACCGCGCCAACCGGCGCAAGGAGCTCGCCGCGGTCGCCAAGAACGCGGTCGAGAAGGTCAAGGAGCAGGGCGAGCCGGTCCGGCTGGAGCCGATGTCGGCCTTCGAGCGCAAGTGCGTGCACGACGTGGTCAACGCGATGACCGGCGTGGAGAGCGAGTCCGAGGGTGTCGAGCCGAACCGGCGCATCGTCGTACGGCCGGCGGACTGACCTGGTGACACGCGACGACGACACGGCGGGTGCCGTGAGCGGCCCGGGTGGTACGCCGCCCGGGCCGTCGCCTGTCCGCCCCGTGCCCTCCCCGCAGGACGCCGCGCTGCCGGCCGAGCTGGCCGCTGCGGCGCAGACGCTCTTCGGCGACCGGCTCGACCTGGCGGCCGGGTACGCCGAAATGCTCGCCACCGACGGCGTGGTGCGGGGCCTGATCGGTCCGCGGGAGGCGCCGCGGATCTGGGACCGCCACCTGCTCAACTGCGCCGCCGTGGCGGAACGGATCCCCGAGGGCGCGTCCGTGATCGACGTCGGCTCGGGCGCCGGCCTGCCCGGGCTGGTGCTGGCGATCGCCCGGCCCGACCTGACGGTGACCCTGGTCGAGCCGCTCGCCCGGCGTACCTCCTTCCTGATCGAGGCGGTGGAGCGACTCGGACTGGCCCGGATGGTCCGGGTGTTCCGGGGGCGCGCGGACGAGGCGGCCACCGGAGAGACCGGGGTCGGCCCGTTCAGCGCCGACGTCGTGACGGCCCGGGCGGTCGCCCCGCTGGACCGGCTCTCCGGCTGGTGCCTGCCGCTGGCGGTACCCGGTGGTCGGCTCGTCGCGCTGAAGGGCGCCTCCGCCGCCGAGGAGATCGCCGAGCACGCCGAGGCCGTGGCCCGGCTCGGCGGCGGAGAGCCCGCCGTGCACCTCTGCGGCGTCGGGGTGATCGATCCGCCGGCGACCGTCGTGGAGATCGTGCGTGAGCGGGTGGTCCGGCCGCCCGGCGCGAAGAAGGCGCCGAAGCGCTCGCGGGGCGGGCGGAAGCGGGCCCGCTGACCCCGCGCGCTTCCGCCTCGTCGGGCCGGACGTGGCGGGCTGATAACCGCGATGGACCCACCGCGCCCGTCCCCCGTAGGCTGACCGCGCGTCGATAGTGTGGAGCGGGCGGGTGCGGGGGCACCGGGCTCCGACCGTTTCCGCCAAGCGGTACGCGCCGCGGTGCCGAGCATGCGTGCGGCCAGTTGACGAGGTGCGGACCGACCATCCGGAGCGGGTAGGGATGACAGGTGCATGACGACGGCAGGTACGACGATTCACGGGTGATCCGCCCCGAGGGCCCTCCCTCCGGACCGGACCCCGTTTCACGTGAAACCGACCAGCAGTGGTCGACCGGTGGTCAGCCCACCGTCCGTCCGCCGGACAGCGATCCGACCGTACGTCGGGACGTACCCGCGGTCGGTGCGGCGCGTCCCCACCCGGAGTCGTACGTCGCTCCGCCGACACCGTCCACGCCGGACGGCCGGCCGGCCAACGCGCCGGCCGACCGGTCGGCGCCGGCACGGGGTAACGCCGGAGCGCCGTCCCGGTTCGAGAATCCCGCCGCGGGCAACGTGCCGCCCACGGTGCCGCAGCAACCCCAAGCGGGCGACGTGCCGGACTCCACGTCCGTCATCGTTGACACCCCGGAGTCGGCGCCCGGCGATCTTGCCGGGGCCGCGTACGTTTCACGTGAAACCCCGACGCGCGAAGAGGATGACCCACCGTTGGCTATGGAGGCGATGCGCGCCGTGCAGATCCTTAATCCGAGTGGCGAGGTGACCATGCCCCGCCCCGCGCGGACCCGGGTGATGTGCGTCGCCAACCAGAAGGGCGGCGTGGGGAAGACCACGACCACCGTGAACCTGGCGGTGGCGCTGGCCCTGCACGGGAACCGGGTCCTGGTGGTCGACCTCGACCCGCAGGGCAACGCCTCGACCGGGCTGAACGTCCCGCACCACACCGGGATCCCGGACGTCTACGACTGCCTGATCAACAGCGTGCCGCTGGAGGAGGTGGCGCAGGAGGTCGAGGGCATCCCGAACCTCTGGTGCGTACCGGCCACCATCGACCTCGCGGGCGCGGAGATCGAGCTGGTCTCGGTCGTCGCCCGGGAGTCCCGGCTCGTCCGGGCCATCACCGCGTATCCGGGGCACTTCGACTACATCTTCATCGACTGCCCGCCCTCGCTCGGGCTGCTGACGGTGAACGCGCTCGTGGCCGCGCAGGAGGTGCTGATCCCCATCCAGTGCGAGTACTACGCGCTGGAGGGGCTGAACCAGCTGATCAACAACATCAACCTGGTACGCCAGCACCTGAACCCGAAGCTCGAGGTCTCCACCATCCTGCTCACCATGTACGACCGCCGTACCCGGCTGGCCGACGCCGTGGAGCAGGACGTCCGGAACCACTTCGGCGACAAGGTGCTCCAGGCCGTCATCCCGCGCAACGTCCGCGTGTCGGAGGCACCGAGCTACGGCCAGTCCGTGATGACCTACGATCCCGGTTCACGGGGGGCCACGAGCTACTTCGAGGCCGCCCAGGAGATCGCGGAGCGCGGCGCCAGGGAGCCGGTGAGCCGGAATGCGTAGTGCGGACGAGTCGCTGGGAGGCGTTGCATGAAGAACCGACCCCGTGGCGGTCTGGGTCGAGGACTCGGGGCGCTGATCCCCACCGGGCCGGTGCAGGACGCATCGGGCACCATGGCCGCGCCCGTGGCAGAGGCCGACGCCGCACGGTCCGCGGTCGAGGCGTCTGCCGAGACCCCGCCGTCGCCGGCGGTGGCAGCGACCACGCCCGCCCAGCCCGAGCCGCAGCTGAGCCCGGTGCCGGGAGCACGGTTCGCCGAGATCCCGGTCGACGCGATCGTGCCGAACCCGAAGCAGCCCCGGCAGGTCTTCGACGAGGAGGCGCTGGAGGAGCTGAAGACCTCGATCCAGGAGGTCGGCTTCCTCCAGCCGATCGTCGTCCGCCAGCTCGACGGCGAGAAGTACGAACTCGTCATGGGCGAGCGGCGGTGGCGGGCCGCGCAGGCGGTCGGCCGGGAGAACATCCCGGCCATCGTCCGGGACACCAAGGACGACGCGATGCTCCGGGACGCGCTCCTGGAGAACATCCACCGGGCCAACCTCAACCCGCTGGAAGAGGCGGCCGCGTACCAGCAGTTGCTGGAGGAGTTCGGCGCCACCCACGAGGAATTGGCCCGGCGGATCGGCCGGAGCCGCCCGCAGATCTCCAACACCATCCGACTGCTGAACCTGCCGGCGCCGGTGCAGCGACGGGTGGCGGCCGGTGTGCTCTCCGCCGGGCACGCCCGCGCGCTGCTGAGCCTCGACGAGCCGGAGGCGCAGGAGCAGCTCGCCCTCCGGATCGTCGCCGAGGGCATCTCCGTACGGGCGACCGAGGAGATCGTGGCCCTGGCGCTCAGCGACGGGCCGGCGAAGACCCCGGCCGCGAAGCGTCGGTCGAAGCCGCACGCACCCGCGCTGACCGATCTCGCCGATCGCCTCTCCGACCGCTTCGACACCCGGGTGAAGGTCGACATCGGGCGGAGCAAGGGCAAGATCACGATCGAGTTCGCCACGGTCGACGATCTCGAGCGGATCGTGGGGATCATCGGCGTCGAGCAGCAGGAGCCCGAGGGCTGAGCTGGCACCATCCGGCATCACCGGCCGCGGCCCCTCTCCGGGGTACGCGGCCGGTCCGCTTTCGGCCCGGCTCGTGGCTCCGCCCTCGGACGGCAACCGGGCCGGCCACTGGACCGTCGTTGCCTGCCGCCTGCCGTCTGCCGTCTGCCGTCGGTTCGTCCATTCGGAGGTTCCGGCTCTCGTCGGCGCCTGGAGGAGCCGACCCCGGTGGGCGCTGTGAGTCGTCCCTCCTCGTTCCCGGCGTCGGCCGACTGGCTGTTCCCGCCGACGCGGGCAACCCGCAAGCCGCCGTAGGGCCCGAGGAACCCTCATGCGGCCGCGCCCTGGTCGGCGTCCGCGTTTCACGTGAAACCGCCGCTGCGTCTCTCTGAGGGCCCGGAATGCGGCTCTGCCGGCGTCCGATGGGTGGCCGGCAGTGATCGGAGAAACCGGTAGTCGAGCTGGGGTGCGGACCGGCGGGCTGGCCGATTTCCAGGGCTGCTGATTTCACGGGCGCTGTTCGGTGCCGCCCTGTTTCGGGGATCCGAAGCTGGCATTGACGCGATGCTCGCCTGCGCGGCATCCCCAAGCGCGCTGGCCGTGGCCTGGCTTGCCCGGCGGGTGCTGGCCTGGGCGGCACCGAGTGCCAGTGGCGCGCTGCGGTGGCCGCCCTGCTGCTCGGCCCGGTGGACCTGGCCAGCCGGCAGGCGCGAGCTGCGGACTCGATCCCGTGCCGGGACGCACATCCGCGGCGCGGGGTGAGCCGCGAGATGGCCGAGCCGGACGGTCGGTACCCGCACCGGCGACCGGCTCGTCCCTGCGGGTGCTGTCGTCGTTTCACGTGGAACGGCGGGGCCGGCTCGTCGTTTCACGTGAAACCGGCGGCGCCGCTGTTGAGGTGGAACTGGTGGCGCGGCAAGGTCGATCGTTCCGGCCGCCGTCGTACCACCCCCTCGCCTCTGCTCGCGGCTGCCGCTGTGGTCCAGGTGGCCGCCCCGGGCCCGCCGTGTGATGTGGAACTGGGGTACCTGCCCGGGGGGTCCCGTGGAACTGAGGATGCCGGCCCGTCGCGCCACGTGAAGCAGGACGCCCGGCCCGTCGCGTCACGTGGAACCGATGACGCTGGGCCTTCGCCTCAACGGAGCCCGCGGAGCCGGCTGAGCGGCTGGCGGGATGGCCCTGCGGCACGACCACCGGGGTGGTTCGCCCGCCGTGTACGGGGACGGTCCACTACCGCGCCACGTCTATCCGGCTCCCGCCCCGGCCAATTCTTCCGACTCCGCTGCCAGCCGAGCCCCGACTTCGGTGCCGCCTGCCTGTGTTCACCTCCATCCGTCGCTTGGCAGCCGGCTGCCTCTTCGGCCTTCGGCAGATGGCCGCGTCCGGGACTCCGGCTTTCGACGACGCGCTGGCAGGTGCGAGGTGCGGCTGTTCCACGTGAAACCCGGAGTGGCGGCGATGAAGGCCGCGGGCGTCCCGGCCCTCGGCCCTACGGGCGGTCCCGGCCCTCGGCCCCCACGAGCGGTTTCGGCCCTTGGCCCCACGGGCGGTTTCCGACTCCGGGCCCCCACGGAGCGCCGTCGCGCGCGGCGCACCGGGCCAGTGCCCGTCGTCGGCACCGCGAAGCGGCCAGGGTGTCGCGGCCGGGAGCAATGCGGGCCGGGGGGGCGACGCGTCCGGGAGGGCCGGGGTGGCCGGGAGGGACGCGGCCGGGAGCGAGCCGGCGGGGAGCGTCGCGAGCAGTGCCGACCGGTCACCCCCCGGGCGTCTCGAAGGCTAAAAGCCCCCGCCGGGCAGCAGCCAACCGCCCGTTCGCTCGTTGGGAAGAACGGGCCCACGACGGCTGTGACCGATGCTGTGGATGAGCCCCCAAAGTTATCCACAGCAGTTTTCCACAGGCACCCGTCGTTTCACGTGAAACAGCGCGTCAGACAGCGCTCTGGCCTGTGGATGACGGGCTGTGGTGGTGACCTCATCAGCCTGTGGACAACCCCACTCAGGTCGACTTCGAATGCCGTCGGTGACGGTGCTCGGCCACCTGAGATCTCCTCGCGACCGCCCGGTTCAGGGTAGGGACAGGGGTCGCTGACTCGGTTAGGGTCAGCGTCGTGCACGACACCCCTCCCTCAGTCCCGGACTTCACCCAGTGGCCCTCGTTCCCCTTCGAGGGGGACATCCGCGTCAAGCATCTCGATGATCCGGTCTCGGTCGAGCCTCCCCGCAAGGGCGAGGGGTACCGGGAATGCATCGCCTGCAACGCCCCCGACGACGCCTACATCTGGGTGGGCGAGCGGTGGCGGGTACGCGCCATGGACCGCCCCACCGGCCTGCCGATGGTGCTGATCCTGGAGACCCGCTCCCACCTCGACCTCGGCGACCTGCCCAACCTGCTCGCCGCCGAGCTGGGGGTGATGACGGTACGGCTGGAGCGCGCCATCCGTTCGCTGGACGGCGTCGCCCGGGTCCACGTCAACCGCTGGGGTGACGGCTCGGCGCACCTGCACATGTGGTTCCTGGCCCGACCGTACGGGCGGCTCCAACTGCGGGGCACCTTCCTCTCCCTCTGGGACTCCATCCTTCCACCCATCTCCGAGTCGCAGTGGCGGGAGAACCTGGCCATGGTCGCCGCGTGGTTGGCCGAGTTCGGGGGGCGTCCGCTGGCGGAGCCGCCGCGGATCCAGTGGCAGGCGCCGTCCAGCCTCTCCGCGCAGTCCTCGGCGGCCGCGGAGGCCGCCGAGGAGGAGCCGGTGTCGGTGATCGAGGCCGCCGAGGAGGTCCCGGTGCCGCCGCAGGATGAGGCCGGCCCCGACGACGGTGCGGAGGGGGCGGCGACCGACGCCGACAGCACCGAGGAAGTCCCGGGCCAGCGGTAGCGCCCGTGAGCGGCCCCCGGGACCGCGATCTGGTGGCGCACGAACCGACCGCCGGGGCACTGCCCGACGGTCGGTCGCGGTCGAGGACGGCCGAGTCGGGTCAGGAGCGGCGGGAAGCGGCGCGACCCACCAGCGCCCCGAGCACCCGCCCGAAGTCCAGCCCGGCCGCCTGGATCGCCAGCGGCAGCAGCGACGTCTCCGTCATGCCCGGCGACACGTTGACCTCCAGCACGTGCGGTTGCCCCTCGGCGTCGACGATGAGGTCCACCCGGGAGAGGTCGCGCAGGCCGAGCGCGGTGTGCGCCGCCAGGGCGACCTCGGCGACCGTGGCGGCCACGGCCGGGTCCAGCCGGGCCGGGGCGTGCCAGGTGGTCCGGCCCGCGGTGTAGCGGGCCGCGTAGTCGTACACGCCGTTGCGCGGCACGATCTCCACCGGCGGCAGGGCGCGCGGGCCCTCGCCGAGGTCGACCACCGACACCGCCACGTCCATGCCGGGGACGTACCGCTCGACGAGCGCCGTCGAGTCGTACGCGAAGCAGCCGACCATCGCGGCCGGGAGGGCCGCGGGGTCCCGGACCACGGCGGCGCCCAGGCCCGAGCCGCCCTGGGCCGGCTTGACCATCAGGGGCAGCCCCAGCCGGTCCACGATGCGGTCGAGCACCGCCACCGCGCCCAGCTCGGAGAAGCGGTCGTGCGGCAGGGCCACCCAGTCGGGGGTCGGGATGCCGTTCTCCCGCAGTACCGCCTTCGCCGACGGCTTGTCCCAGGCCAGCCGGGAGGCGCGCGCGTCGCAGCCGACGTAGGGGACGCCGCAGAGGTCGAGCACGCCGCGCAGCGAACCGTCCTCGCCGGTGGCGCCGTGCAGGGCGATCACCACCGCGTCCGGCGGGTCGACGGCCAGTGCCGGCAGCAGGGCCACATCGGCGTCCCGCAGCTCCGCATCCACACCGACCGCGCGGAGCGCGTCCAACACCCGCCGGCCGGACCGCAGCGACACGTCCCGCTCGTACGAGAGGCCGCCGGCGAGCACCAGCACGTGCGGATCGGTGGCGACGGCGGGATCGGTCACGAGGGATCGCTCGACGGGGGTGTCAGCCATGCCGGGAATCATGCCAAGTCGGGTCCGGGGGCGTCCGTGCCGCCCCGTCGGCGCCCGGTCGGGGTGACCGCGCCGAAGACCTTCCGCATGGCGATGTCCTGCTCCATCACGCCGGCCAGCCGGCGCACGCCCTCCCGGATCCGCTCCGGCGGCGGGAAGGAGAAGTTGAGCCGCATGTTGCCGGTCCCGGAGCCGTCGGCGTAGAAGCCGGTGCCCGGCACGTAGGCCACCCGGGCGGCGATGGCGCGGGGCATCATCGCCTTGGCGTCCAGCCCGTCCGGCAGGCTGGCCCAGACGAAGAGCCCGCCGGCGGGCGTGGTCCAGGTGATGCCGGCCGGCATCAGGTCCTCCAGCGCGGCCAGCATCGCGTCCCGCCGCTCCCGGTAGACCTCGCGGTAGACCTTCAGCTGCTCCCGCCACGGCATGGTCGACAGGTACGTCGCCACGGCGGCCTGCGCGTAGCCGCTCGGGCAGAGGATCTGCGCCTCGCTGGCGATCACCAGCTTGTCGCGGACCGCGTGCGGGGCCAGGATCCAGCCGACCCGCAGGCCCGGCGCGAAGGTCTTGGAGAAGGTGCTCAGATAGAAGACGCCGTCCCGGCGGCGGGCCCGCAGCGGCGCGGGCGCCTCTCCCTCGAAACCCAGCTGACCGTACGGGTCGTCCTCGACCACCAGCAGGCCGGCGCGCTCGCAGATGTCCAGCACCCGCTCGCGGCGCTCCTCGCTCAGCGTCACGCCGGTCGGGTTCTGGTAGGTGGGGATGGTGTAGAGGAACTTCACCCGTCGGCCGGCGCGGGCCAGGTCGGCGATCGCCACCTCCAGCGCCTCCGGGACCAGGCCCTCGTCGTCCATCGGCACGTGCACCACCTGCGCCTGGGCGGCCTGGAACACCCCGAGCGCGCCGACGTACGTCGGGCCCTCGGCGAGCACCACGTCCCCTGGATCCAGGAAGATCCGGGCCACCAGGTCGAGCGCCTGCTGGCCACCCACGGTGACCACCACGTCCTCGGGGGAGGCGCCGCAGGAGGCGTCGATGCCGGAGAGCGCCATCACCTCGCAGATCCGCTCGCGCAGCTCCGGGGTGCCCTGACCGATGCCGTACTGCAGGGTGGTGACGCCGTGCTCGGAGCCGAGCTTGCCCAGCATCTCGCCGACCGCGTCGAGCGGCAGCGCGGCGATGTAGGGGGCGCCGCCGGCGAGCGAGACGACCTCCGGCCGGCTGGCCACCGCGAAGAGCGCCCGGATCTCCGAGGCGGTCATCCCGCGGACCCGCCGGGCGTACCGGTCGGTGTAGTCGTCGAGCGTCGTGCCGGTCATGACATCACCTCGATCAGGTGTCGGTCGGGCTCCCGCCGGTGTGGTACCCGCGGTGCCGGCGACCATGGCGGGGGCGGGGCGCCGTTGGTCGATCGTAGTCCCCGACCGCAGCCCCGGCCGCCGTGGCGGGGCGTACGTCCACATTCCGGACCGGCGTCCCCGGCTCGGGTGGGCGTTCGCGCGTCCCCTCCCGTACGGTCGACTGGCGGCGTACGATCGCTCGTCGGGGGGCTGGAAGGCGGCGGCGTCGTACCGCGCTGGTTTCACCTCCGAGCCTATTGTGGGGATGCGCCAATGTCGCGACGTCTGGTCAGTCTGACCCTCGACACCTTGGAAGACCTGCCCCGACCGTGCCGGCAGTGCGTCTACTGGGAGCTCGACCCGGTCTCGGCCGACCGGGCCTGCGCGGCCGGCGACCCTGGGCTGGAGAAGGAGGCCTGGGTCTCCCAGACCCTGCTGGAGTGGGGTTCCTGCGGCAAGCTGGCGTACGTCGACGGCATGCCGGCCGGCTTCGTCATGTACGCCCCGCCGGCCTACGTCCCCCGCTCGATGGCCTTCCCCACCTCCCCGGTCTCCGCCGACGCGGCGCTGCTGATGACCGCCAACGTGGTTCCCGCCTTCGCCGGCGGCGGGCTGGGCCGGATGCTGGTCCAGGGCGTCGCCCGGGATCTCACCAAGCGCGGCATCAAGGCGATCGAGGCGTTCGGCGACGCCAAGTTCGGCGACGACGCGGACGACCCGACCCGGGCCTGCGTCGCACCGGCCGACTTCTTCCTCTCGGTCGGCTTCAAGACGGTCCGGCCGCACCCGCGCTACCCGCGGCTGCGCCTGGAGCTGCGGACCGCGCTGAGCTGGAAGTCGGACGTCGAGTACGCGCTGGAGAAGCTGCTCGGCTCGATGAGCCCGGAGACCCTGCTCCGCCCGGTGCGCCCCGCCCCGGCCACCCGCGGCACCACCGGCTGACGGCCGGCCCGGTCCCGACCGCGCCGGCGGCGGGTCAGTCCACCACCGTGCCGGCGGCCATCACGGCCCGCAGCTCGCTCACGTCGATCGAGCCGGTCGGCACGTCCCGCTCGATCGGGAAGAACATCCGCTGCACCGCGGCCACGATCGCCTCGACGACCCGGTCCCGGAACCGGGGGTCGGTCAGCCGGGCCCGGTCGTGCGGCGAGGTGAGGTAGCCGACCTCGACCCGTACCGCCGGCATCCGGGTCAGCCGCAGCAGGTCCCAGGTCTTGGCGTGGGTACGGCAGTCCCGCAGCCCCGTCCGGGCCACGATCTCCCGCTGCACCAGCCCGGCCAGCCGCTCGCCGGTCGCCGAGGTCACGCCGTTGTCCGTGCCGTAGTGGTAGGTGGCCACCCCGTCCGCCTCCGGGTTGGCGTGCCCGTCGGTGTGCAGCGAGATGAAGACGTCGGCCCCGAGCGAGTTGGCCAGCTGGGCCCGGTCGGTGTCCGGCAGGCAGGTCTCCGGCGCCGGGCCGCGGGTCAGCTGCACCCGTACGCCCGCGGCGGCGAGCCGCCCCTCCAGCCGGCTGGCCAGGTCGTGCACCAGCTCCGCCTCGGTCCAGCGCAGCGGCCCGTCGGCCACCACCACGCCCGGATCGGTGCCGCCGTGTCCGGGGTCGACCACCACCGTCCGACCGACCAGGGTGGGTCCGGACTGCCGGATCGCGTCGGACTCGCGCAGCCACTGCGGACGACCACCGACCACCTTGCGGCCGAGCCGGCGGAGCGCGCCCATGGTGTGCGGTCCGCAGGAGCCGTCCGGCTTCAGTCCGACCTCACGCTGGAACTGGGCCACCGCCCGCGAGGTCCGGATGCCGTAGATCGCGTCGGCGCGGCCGACGTCGTACCCCATCTCCATGAGGCGCTCCTGCAGCGACCGGACGTCCTCGCCGGTGAGCGGCTCGGGCACGGCGTGGTAGAGGGTGCGGGCGCCGAGCCGCCAGCGGGCGGCGTCCAGGGCGCGCCAGGTCTCGGCGCCCACCCGGCCGTCGACGCTGAGACCGCGGGACTGCTGGAAGGCCCGGACGGCGCGTTCGGTGTCGACGTCGAACTCGTCGTCGGTGGACGGCGGGAGCAGTTCCAGGCCGGTCAGGACCGTGCGGATCTCCGTCACTGCGGGCCCCCGGTCACCGGATCGGATCGGACGCACGCTCGACCCCCTCTGCACGGATGCTGGCTGGCCGGGCGCCACGGTCGCGGGACCGGACCTCCGACGGGTGCTCCCCGTAGCGGACGCTTACGGAGCGTACCGTGACCGTCACCACAGGGGTCGGGCTTCGTGCAGGTCACGGCCCGGCAAGACGGAACCCCGCACCCGGGATCGGGTGCGGGGTTCCGGTGGTACGACGGGTCAGAGCGCCGACTCGATCAGCCGGAGCAGCTCGCCCTTGGGCTTGGCGCCGGCGATCGACTGCACCGGCTCGCCGTTCTTGAAGATGGTGAGGGTCGGCACGGACATCACCCGGTAGGTGCGGGCGGTCTCCGGGTTCTCGTCGATGTTGAGCTTGACGATGGTGACCTGGTCGGCCATCTCGCCCGCGATCTCCTCCAGCAGCGGGGAGACCTTGCGGCACGGCCCGCACCATTCGGCCCAGAAGTCCACCAGCACCGGCTTGTCGGACTTCAGCACGTCGGTGGCGAAGCTCGCATCGGTGACGACCTTTGTTGCTCCCACTATGACCCTCCTCGGGGGCATTCGTTCCTGTTGTTCAGCCCTGCAACGTGGCGATGAAGCGCTCGGCGTCCAGGGCGGCGGCACAGCCGGTGCCGGCCGCCGTGATCGCCTGCCGGTAGGTGTGGTCCACCACGTCGCCGGCGGCGAACACACCGGGCACGTTGGTCCGGGTGCTGGGCGCCTGGACCTTGACGTACCCCTCGTCGTCCAGTTCCACCTGTCCGCGGAAGAGTTCGCTGCGGGGGTCGTGGCCGATCGCCACGAAGACGCCGGTCACGTCCAGCACCTTGATCTCGCCGGTGTGTACGTTGCGGACCCGGACCCCGCTGACCTTGCCGTCGTCGCCGAGGACCTCCTCGACGGTGGTGTTCCACTCGACCTTGATCTTGTCGTTCCCGAGCGCCCGCCCGGCCATGATCTTGCTGGCCCGGAACGAGTCGCGCCGGTGGATGATGGTCACCGACTCGGCGAAGCGGGTGAGGAAGCTCGCCTCCTCCATCGCGGAGTCACCGCCGCCGACCACCACGATGTGCTGGTTGCGGAAGAAGAACCCGTCGCAGGTGGCGCAGGACGACACGCCGTGGCCGAGGTATTCCTGCTCGCCCGGCACGCCCAGCGGACGCCACGCCGAGCCGGTGGAGAGGATGACGGCCTTCGCCCGGTACGCGGTCTGGCCGACCCACGCGGTGCTGACGGCGTCCGAACCGATCATGCCGGTGTCCGCCAGCTCGACCCGGGTGACGTCATCGGTGAGGAACTCCGCGCCGAACCGCTCGGCCTGCTTGCGCATGCTGTCCATCAGCTCGGGGCCGAGGATGCCGTCGGCGAACCCGGGGAAGTTCTCCACCTCGGTGGTCGTCATCAGCGCGCCGCCGGACTGCACACCCTCGATGACCAGGGGCTTCAGGTTGGCGCGCGCGGCATAGACCGCCGCCGTGTAGCCGGCCGGCCCGGAGCCGATGATGATCAGGTTGCGGACCTCGTCCACTGCCGTCTCCCGATGTGTGTGTTCGGCACCGGCATGCGCACCGATGTCGATCCGAGTGCCGACGGCTCAGCGACGTCGGCGACTGACTTTCAGAACGTCATCGTACGAACCGGGGATTCCCGAGCCGGTCATCCGGTGGGTCACGTCACGCGTGGACGGACGACCGATGACCGCGACCTCACCCTACTCGCGCCTGGTAGCGGGTGTCGGCGCCGGATCCCGGGACGCCGCAGCCGGCGCCGCTCACCCACGCCCAGCGTTCCCCGGCCGGGTCGGCGAAGCGGACCACCAGCGCCGGCTCGCCCCGGAAGGAGGCGTAGTCGACCAGTTCCACGGTGACCGCCCCGCGTCCGTGCTCGGCGGAGATCTCGGTCAGGCAGGCGTCGAGCGCCGGCCGGTCGACGAGCCGGTCCAGCCCGTCGGCCATCGCCTGCCGCTTCCCCGCGCTCTCGGTCGGCCCGTCACCCGGCTGGAGACCGGGTGCCGCGGTGGCGGCCCGGGGCAGCGCCGTGACGGCCCGGGCGCCGGCGAGCGTCTCCGGCGTCCAGTCGGTGCCGCTGTGCCGCGGCTCACCGGTGAACCGGAACGGCGCCGCTGCGCCTGCGGCGTCGCTCGCCGCCGGCTCGGCCACGGTGGAGTCGGCGGTGCCGTCGCCCGTCCGGTCGACGAGCTGCCCGACACCCAGCCCGACTGCGGCGAGCGACGCCGCGGCGAGGGCGACCGGGCCGGCGAACCGGGTCCAGCGCCGGCGCCGCCGCCCGGGACCGGTCGGCGCCGCCCGGGCCTCGCCGGGCCGGGATGCTCCGGTACGCCGTGCCGTGCTCCCGGCCTGCGCCGGTACGCCGGGCACCGCCGGCCCGACGCCGTCGGATCCGGTGGCGAGGTGGTCGACCGGCGGGTCGGCGGGGGTGGCTGCGTCGGCGGGGGCGGCGGGACCGGCGCCGGCGAGCGCGGCGGTGAGCCGTTCCACGACCGCCAGGGGCATCTCGGGCGCCGGCTCGCCCCAACCGGCGAGGTCGTCGCGCACCCGGGCCACGGCGGGGGCCAGGGCGACGTACGCGTCGGCCCACGCCGGGTCCGCGTCGACCAGGTGTGCGACCGTCGCCTGGTCCGGGGTGCCGTCCAGCGCCCCGCCGGCGTAGTCGGCGAGCAGGTCGTGGTCGACCTCCCTGAACTCCCGGCCCGTCACGTCTCCTCCTGGTGGGCGTCCCGCCGGGCCTGTCCCGACCCCGATCGGACGCCCTCCGGCGGCCGCGGGTTCCCGAGGGTGACGCCGGGCACGTCCGCGGCGTCCTCCGTGCCGGGGGGCCGGCCGTCGCCGGTGTCCGACGGGCCCTCCGCCGCGCCGGCGCGCAGGTGCCCGAGCAGGCCGGCCAGCCGGGCCCGGCCCCGGGCGCAGCGGCTCTTGACCGTCCCCTCGGCCACGCCGAGGATCCGGGCCACCTCGGCGACCGGATAGCCCTGCACGTCCACCAGGACCAGCGCGGCCCGCTGCTGGACGGGCAGCGCGGCGAGCGCCTGGCGGACCACCAGCGCGGTGTCGTGGTCGGTGGCCGGCGCGGCCGGTTCGACGCCGCCGCGGCCACCCTCCTCGGTACGCGTACCGTCCGGCAGCGGGACCGTCGGGTGGGCCTGGCGCCGGCGGATCCGGTCCAGGCAGGCGTTCACCACGATCCGGTGCAGCCAGGTGGTGACAGCGGAGTCGCCGCGGAACCGGGCGGCGGCGCGGTGGGCGGAGAGCAGCGCGTCCTGGAGGGCGTCCGCCGCCTCCTCGCGGTCGCCGAGGGTCCGCAGCGCCACCGCCCAGAGCCGGTCGCGGTGCCGGTGGAACAGCTCGGCGAAGGCGTCCCGGTCACCGGCGACGTGGGCGCGGAGCAGGTCGACGTCGGTCGCCTCGCCGACGGGCGTCGGCCGGGCCGGTACGACCGGCACCGCCCCGCCGGTCGCCGGATCGGGCGTACGCCCGCCGCGACCGCCCATCACCACGTCCGTCGGAGGCGGTGCCGGGGTCGCGGCGGACGGCTCACGAGCCCTGGACCCTGATCTCCTGGACGCCGAGCTTCCAGCCGTCCCCGCTGTCCTTCTCCGGCAGCTCGGTGATCCAGAAGAGCAGGTACTGGTACTTCTCCTCCGGGTTGAACCCGTTGAAGGTCATCTTGGTGCCGTCGTGCTCCTCGAACGGCTGCCCGATCCGGGCCGTGTAGCTGGCGACGAGCTGCCGGTCGCCGGAGGAGCTGGACGGGAACTCGGCCGTGCCCGCGCGCAGCTCGGCGGAGGCGCCGGTGGACGACAGGGTGGCCTGCAACGACTTGAGCGTGTGCGGCGCGCCCAGGTCGATCCAGACCCCCATGCCCTTCTTGAGGCCGCCGAACTTCCCGTTGTTCCGGTAGCTCGCGGTCTCCCAGCCCTCGTCGTCGTTGCCGTCGATCACCTTCTCGGCGTCGCGCACCTCGGCGCGGTCCCCGCTTTCGGGGTCGATGATCCGGACGTCCTCGACGTGCAGCGTCCGTACGACAGTGGCCGGGGTGGGCTCACCGGCGGCCGGGGTGCTGGCCGAGGGGCGGGCCACCGGCTCGGTCTTCGGCGCCTTGTCGTCCCCGCCGAGCGCGCTGATCCCGATCAACAGCCCGACCAGGGCGACCGCCAGCAGGCCGGCGATGCCGATCGCGACCTTCCGGCCCCCGGCGGCGGCCAGCGGCGAGGGCTCCTCGCCCGGGTCGGAGGTGAAGCGCAGGGGGCCGCCCTGGTCGAGGAAGTGGTCGTCGGCCGGTACGTCGAGGCGGGCCAGTTCGGCGGCGAGCACGTCCGACGAGGGCGGGACGATCTCGGCGTCGAGCAGGTCCATGGTCAGGTCGTCCAGGTACGCGGGTACCCCCGCGCGGACCTGCCGCGGGGCGGCGATGGAACCGCTGCCGTCGCGGACCGCGTCCGGGATGGCGGCCCGGCCGTGCCCGGCGGTGGCGCCGTGCAGCGGGGCCTCGGCGTGCGGCCAGTGGCCGGTCAGCGCGAAGTAGAGGATGCCGCCGACCGCCCGGATGTCGTTCTCCTGGCTGTCCGCGCCATCGGTGCGCGCGTCGGCGAGGACCACTCGGCCGTCGTCGCTGATCATCACGGTGCCCGGGTGCACGTTGCCGTGCACCATGCCGGTGGCGTGCACGGCGGCGAGCGCACTGCCCACCGCGTTGCCGATGGCGGTGGCGCGGGCCGGGTCGAGCGGCCCCTCGGCGACCATCTCCCGCAGGGACCGGCCGTCGACCCACTCGCGGACCACATACGCCCGCTCGTCCTCGTCGATCGCGTCGTAGACGCCGACCAGGTTGGGGTGGATGACCCGGCTGGCCGCCACGGCGGCCTGGAGCATCTCGGTGGCCGAGTCGCCGCCCGGGTAGCGCAGCACGACCGCGACCGGCCGGCGCAGGATGACGTCGACCCCGCGCCAGACCAGCCGGCCGGCGCTGTCGTTGTTGATGTGCTCGACCAGCTCGTACCGGTCGGCGAGGACCTCACCGGCCGTGGGGGCACCGAAGGTCATGACGGGCGGAGCAGTCTCCTCCGCCTCCTGACCCTCGCCGACCTGGGTCACCCGTCCTCCCTCGGTGATCGTGCCGATCGATGGACCCGCGCTGCTGGGCATCTGGCTTCCCGCTCCGCCTTCGAAGGAACCGGCCGGCGGCGTCGACGCGAGCGTCGATCGCCTGCCGTATCCGTCGAGAGCGACCTTACCCGGACTGCCCCTCATCCCGACATGTCATCTTCCCGCCGCGCCCGGCGGAGGATCCGATTGTTGGGTAAGTGTCCGGTTACGACCGTTGTTGGCCACGTTGCTGGCACATGTACTAGCCAATCTAGAGGTTGACCGCAAGTAGTCGCCGCGGGGGGCCGACCTGAGCGGGCTGCCCCGACGACATCCCGTCAGGTTCCCTCCGAACGGTCGCCCATGCTCGTCCGTACGGTTGGTTGTCCACAGGTCGATCCGGTTGCTGACCGGGGAAACGCGGAGTTGTCCACAGGCGTGTCCCCAGGCTGGTGATCCTCGTTCACGCTCCGCTCCGTGCCAGAGGCCGGGCGCCGATCGGAAAGCTCAGCGGCCGAGCCGGCGGCGGACCATCCCGACCACCTCGGTGATCTCGCCGATCCGCAGCATCATGGCCAACCCGAGGTACGTCGCGCCGATCACCGCGCCGCCGACGACCAACTGGACCGCGGCCGCCACCCAGCTCAGGTTGGCCGGATCGCCGGGGAGCAGCTTCACCACGAGCAGGCCGACCAGCGCCGACCCGAGCGCGGCGACGACCACCTTGCCCATGGTCCGCATGATTCCGCCGAGCCCGATCCGGCCGACCCGCGGCCGCAGCAGCATCGCCGAGATGACCGCCGCCGCCACGTACGAGATCGCGTTGCCGAGCATCATGCCGGCCGCCGCGAAGGTGGCCGAGAAGGCGACGAAGAGCCCGACCTGGAGCAGCACCCGCAGCGCCACCACCGGGATGTTGACCAGCGCCGGGGTGCGGGTGTCCGGCAGGGCGTAGAAGGCGAAGGTGAAGAGCTGACTGATCGCGAACGGCACCAGACCCACCGCGGCGACCAGCAGCACGGTGGACGTGGCGCGGGCGTTGTCGCCGTCGAAGGCGCCGTACTGGAAGACCACCCGGGAGATCGGCCCGGCCAGCACCGCGTAGCAGACCGCGATCGGGGCGAGCACCGCGGTCACCATCCGGGTGCCCCGGGACAGGTCGGCGGTGACGTCACGGAGGCGGCCGTCGGCGGCGGCGGCGCTCATCCGGGGCATCAGCGCGGTGATGATCGAGACGGCGATGATGCCGTGCGCCATCATCAGCAGCAGGAAGACGTTGTTGTAGATCAGGAGGCCGGCACTGTCCTCGCCGGCCGCGCGGGTGAGCAGGTTGACCACCACGAAGAGGCCGAGCTGGTTGACCGCGACGTAGCAGAACATCCAGGCGCCGAGCTTCGCCAGCTCGCGCAGCCCCAACTCGCGGAAGTCGAACCGCCACTTCCACCGGAAGCCCACCTTGCGCAGCGCCGGCAGCAGCCCGGCGGCCTGCACCGCCACGCCGAGCAGGGTGCCGCCGCCGACCAGCAGGATCTGACCGCGGCTCAGCTCGCCCGGCTTGAGCGCCTCGGCGCCGTAGACCAGGATGTAGAGGCCGAAGATGCCGATGACCACCAGGTTGTTCAGGATCGGCGCCCACATCGGCGCGGCGAAGTGGCCCCGGGTGTTCAGCACCGCGGCGATCAGCGCGCTGACGCCGGTGAAGAACAGCATCGGCAGCATCAGGTAGGACAGATTGGTGACCAGGTCGGTGTAGTCACCGTCCTTGCCGCTGGCGTAGATCGCGGTCAGCACCGACGCCAGGGCCATCGCGATCAGCGCGGCGGCGGCCAGCGCGATCACCGCCAGGGTGAGCAGCCGCTGCGCGTACGCCTCGCCGCGGTCCGGGTCGGCCTTGCGTCGCCGGACCAGCACCGGGATCAGCACGCTGGTCAGCACGCCGCCGAGCAGGAACTCGTACACCTGGTTCGGCAGGAACTGGGCGGTGGTGTACGCGTTGCCGACCAGGTTGCCCAGGGCGGCGCCGATCATCAGGTTGCGGATGAAGCCGGTACCCCGGCTGATCAGGCTGCCGACGGCCATCACCGCGCTGTTCGCGGCGGCGCTGGTCTCCGCGACCTGCTCCGGCGGCGGCGCGGTCGCCTCCACCGCCGGCTGGTTCAGCGGCTCGGCCGAGATGAAGGTCGCCTCGTCGGTCGGCGGCACGGCGCCGTCCGGCGTGGCGTTCGCGCTGCGGTAGAGCCCGCCGCTCATCTCCAGCCTCCAAGGGGGTACGTCGGAGCCGGACCACCGGACCGCACGCCCAAGACCTTAGTCAACGCCCGCGTCTTACCCGCGCCCGGCGGATCCGATCCCGCCCCGGCCCGATAGGCTGGCGATCCCATGTCCGAAGCTGCCTCCGCACCTCACGCCGCCGACCGCCGCGAGCTCACCGCCGCGCAGCGCAACGCCGTCGCCGAACTGCTCCGCGTCTCCCCGGTCGCCGACGAGCTCGGCCGCCGGTTCGCGCACGCCGGACACGAACTGCACCTGGTGGGCGGATCGGTCCGCGACGCCCTGCTCGGCCGGCTCGGCGAGGACCTGGACTTCTGCACCGACGCCCACCCCGAGCAGACGTTGCGGATCATCAAGGGCTGGGCCGAGTCGATCTGGGAGACCGGCCGGGAGTTCGGCACCATCGCCTGCCAGCGCGACGGGCTGCGGCTGGAGATCACGACCTTCCGCGCCGAGGCGTACGACCAGGTCAGCCGCAACCCGATCGTCGTGTACGGGACCAGCCTGGAAGAAGACCTCAAGCGGCGGGACTTCACCATCAACGCGATGGCGGTCAGCCTCCCCGACCACCGGTTCACCGACCCGCACGGCGGCCTCGACGACCTCGCGGCCAAGGTGATCCGTACCCCCGCTCCGCCGCGGGAGTCGTTCGGCGACGACCCGCTGCGGATGCTGCGGGCGGCCCGGTTCGCCGCCCAGCTCCGCTTCACCGTCCACCCGGACGTGCACACGGCGATGACCCGGATGGCCGCGGACCTGGACCGGATCACCGCCGAGCGGATCCGGGACGAGTTCACCAAGCTGCTCTGCGGCACCGACCCGATCACCGGGCTGCGGCTGCTGGTCGACACCGGGCTGGCCGATCGCTTCCTGCCGGAGCTGACCGGGCTGAAGCTCACGATCGACGAGCACGCCCAGCACAAGGACGTCTACGAGCACACCCTCACCGTGGTCACCAACGCGGTCTCCTTCGAGGAGGACGGCTGTGACTTCATCCTCCGGATGGCCGCGCTCATGCACGACGTCGGCAAGCCGGCCACGAAGTCGGTCGGCCCGGACGGCCGGGTCAGCTTCCACCACCACGAGGTGGTCGGCGCCCGGCTGACCAAGGCCCGGATGAAGGCGTTGCGTTACTCCAAGGAGGTCACCGCGAAGGTGGTCGCCCTGGTCGCGCTGCACCTGCGCTTCTACGGGTACGGCCGGGGCGAGTGGACCGACTCGGCGGTGCGCCGGTACGCCACCGACGCCGGTGACCTGCTGCCCCGGCTGCACAAGCTGACCCGATCGGACTGCACCACCCGCAACCGGCGCAAGGCGGCCCAGCTGGCGGCCGACTACGACGCGCTGGAGGAGCGGATCGCCCGGATCGCGGCCGAGGAGGACCTGGCCCGGGTCCGCCCCGACCTGGACGGCAACGCGATCATGGAGCTGCTCGGCGTACCGCCGGGGCCGGTGGTCGGGAAGGCTTGGCAGCACCTCAAGGAGCAGCGCCTGGAGCGCGGCCCGCTGGACCGCGAGGAGGCGGAGGCGGAGCTGCTGCGCTGGGCCCGCGACGAGGGCATCGCCGGGTAGCGGCGTCCCCGCCGGCCGGACCGCGACGACGACAGGGCGCCGCCCCCGATCGGGGGACGGCGCCCTGTCGCATGGTCAGCGGGTCTCGACCGCCGTGCCCTCGACCGGCGGCTGGCCGTTGCCGGTGGGCGCCGTCGACGCCGAGCCCAGCCTGGCGAGCAGGCCGGCCAGGTCGATGCCGGTGAGGTCGGAACCGAGTTGGAGGCCCTGCGCCACGTTGCCCGCCACCGACTTCGTCAGCGAGGAGGCGCCGTCGGTGGAGATCACGGTCAGCTTGTCGATCGCACCGATCGGGGCGCTGGCCGCCTCGACCACCTGCGGGAGCACCTTGACCAGCAGGTCCAGCACCGCAGCCTCGCCGTACGCGGCGAACGCCTCGGCCTTGCGGGCCATCGCCTCCGCCTCGGCCTGCCCCTTGGCCAGGATGGCCGCGGCCTCGGCCTGGCCCTCCCGCTCCACCGCCTCGGCGATCGCGGAGCGGCGGCGCTGCTCGGCCTCGCCCTCCTTGGCGCCCTCGATCGCGTTCGCCTCGGCGAGCGCGGCCCGGCGGGCCCGCTCGCCCTCACCGGTGAGCCGGGACTGCTCCGCGGCGGCCTGCGCGGCGGCGATGACGGCCTGCCGCTGCGCGTCGGCGTTCAGCACCGCCGCGTTGCGGGCCGCCTCGGCCTCCTGCTCCACCTTGTAGCGAGCCGCGTCGGCGGGCTTGCGCACCTCGGTGTCGAGCTGACGCTGCTTCAGTTCGGCGTTGCGCTCGGCGACCTTCTGCTGTTCGGAGAGGATCGCCTGGTCCCGCTCGGCCTGGGCGAGCGGGCCGGCCGCCGCCGACCTCGCCTTGGCCGCGTCGATCTCCGCCTGGATGCCGGCCTGCTTGAGCGACAGGTTCCGGTTGGCCTCGGCGATCGCCTCCTCGGCGAGCAGCCGTTCCTGCTCGGCCTGCTGCCGGGCCCGGGCCTCGGCGATGGCCGCGTCCTTGAGCACCCGGGCCGCCTCCGGACGGCCGAGGTCCTGCAGGTAGGAACCCTCGGCGAGGATGTCCTGGAGCTGGAAGGTGTCGAGCACCAGCCCCTGGTTGGTCATCGAGTGCTCGGCCTCCTCGGCGACCGCGCTGGCGAAGGCGGCCCGGTCCCGGATGACCTCCTCGACGGTGAGCCGGCCGACGATCGACCGCAGCGCGCCCGCGAGCACCTCGCGGGTGAAGTTGTCGATCTCGTCCTGCTGGTGCAGGAACCGCTGGGCCGCGGCGCGGATGGCGTCCTCGGTGCCGCCGACCTTGACGATCGCCACGCCGTGCAGGTCGGTCCGGATGCCCTGCTTGCTGACCGCGCCCCGGATGCCCACGTCGATGCGGCGGCTGGACAGGTCGAGCGACTGGAGCTTCTGCACCACCGGCAGGACGAAGACGGAGGCGCCGAGGACGACCTTCTGGCCGGACATGTCGGTGGAGCGGCCGCCGTCAGCGGTCTGCGTGGTCCGGCCCTTGCGGCCCGTGACGATGAAGGCCTCGTTCGGGCCGGCCACCTTGATCCGGGAGAGCACGAACAGCACGAGGACGAGGGCCAGCAGGATCGCGCCGCCGACGGCGATGACGAGGGGCATGGGGGTTCCGTCTCTGCGAGAAGGGAGGTCAGTAGGTCTCGACGTGGACGCTGGTCTCGCTCAGCGCCTGCACGACGAAGATCTGCGCGCCGACCGGGATCGGGTGGTCCGCGCGGGCGTTGAGCTTCACCGGCTGGCCGGCGACGCGTACCCGCACCTCGCCGTAGCCGGTGGCCGGCACCGGGGTGACCACCAGGCCGAGCGCGCCGACCAGGTCGTCCCGGGTGGGAGGGGGGTCGGTGCGCATGTCCCGCGCCGCCCGGCTCAGCCGCCGCGCGACCCACGCGGTGGGCACGGCCGCGAGCGCGCCGCCGGCCACCGCCGCCGCGATCATCCCCGGGGTACGCCCACCGACCAGCTCGTTGACGATCGCGGCGCCGAAGCCGAACGCGCCGAGGAAGCCGGCGACCGCCTCGACCGACACCGGACCGTCGACGTCCGGGTGGCCGAAGTGGAGCAGTTCGGCGCCGAGCAGGGCGAGCGCCAGCACGGCGACACCCGCTCCGCCGATGATCAGGAAGGTGAACGTCCCCGTGGCCACGACCAGCACGGTATCGACGCGGCGCAACGTCCCGCGTGATCACTTCGGCGCGACGCTCACCGTCCGTTCGGCCAGCTCCCGGGGGAGCGGCAGGCGTTCCAGCTCATGACCGGCGGTGTCGGCGAGCACGACGTCCCGGTAGCCGCCCGGTCGGCGGTAGAGCAGGCGCTCGTCGGTGACCCAGGCGACGTCGGCCGCGGGCAGCGTGCCGAGCACCGTGCCGGTGGCCGCGTCGACCAGCAGCGGCTCCTGCTGTCCCTGCACCACCACCCGTTCCCCGTCCGGGGACCAGGCCCAGGGGCCGGCCGGGTCGCCGGGGATCTTCACGAACCGGGTCGGCCGGCCCTCGTCGGCGGAGAAGAACTGCACCCCCCAGCGGGCCTGTCGCGGCTTGCTCTCGTCGTGCGGCTTGAACTCGTCGGTCAGCGGGAGCGTCACCTCCCGGCCGTCCCGTGTCCAGGTGAAGGCGCAGAAATCGGTGCAGAAGTAGCGGATCCGGTCCACGCGGTACTCCCGGTACCGCCCGCCCACCTCCAGCACGCCCAGGTAGCGCTCGCCGCCACGCGAAGCGGTCACCGCGAGCCGGCGGCCGTCCGGCGACCACTGGAGGCTCGTCCAGCCGCGGATCCGCTGCCAGCGCACCTTCGCGGTGGCCGTGTCGGCGAGGCCGAGCTGTCCGGGGCGCTGGTCGTCCCGGACGGCGGTGACCGTGCCGGCGGGCGCCGGCCACACCTCGGCGTACCCCTCGGCCATTGCGTAGCGGGACCGGGTGCGGTCCAGCACGTACCCGAATCCGTTGGTCACCCCGCCGGTGACCACCCACCCGCCGGGCAGGGTCAGCGGCCGGTTCTGCCAGTCGGCGCCCGGCGTGGGCAGCCGCACGGTGCTGGGGGTGGGCGTCGGTCGGGGGTGCGCCGGTTCGGCCGGACGGTCCGGCCGAAGCAGCGCGAACGGCAGCGCCAGGGCGGCCAGCGCCACCAGCGCCGCGCCCGTCACCGTGGCCCGCCGCCGGGCCCGTCGCCGGCGGCCGCGTTCCAGCGCCGCCGCGGCCAGGTCCGGCGCGGGCCGGGCCTGCCCGGCGAGATCGTGTACGGCCGCCCGCAGCGCGTCCTCCACCGGTCTGCTCATCGGTTCACCTCCGGGCGGGTGACAAGGTCGTCGAAGGCCGGCACGAGCTGCCGGAGCCGGGCCAGCGCCCGGGACGCCTGGCTCGCCACCGTCCCGGGCTGGCAGTCCAGCGCCGCGGCGGTCTGCTCGACGCTCATGTCCTCCAGGTAGCGCAGGGTGAGCACGGCACGCTGCCGCGGCGGCAGCGCCCGCAGCGCCTCCCGCAGCAGCAGCCGCAGGTCGGCGTCGTACCCGCCGTCCCGCTCCTCGGCCTGCTCCGGCAGCACGGCCACCGGCACCTCGCGACGTCGGGACAGCCGTCGCCAGCCGGAGACCTGGTCGTTGTAGAGGATCCGCCGTACGTACGGCTCGGCGTCGCCCCGGATCCGCGGCCACCGGGCGTACGCCTTGGCGAGCGCGCTCTGCAGCAGGTCCTCCGCCGCGTGCTGGTTGCCGGCGAGCGCGTACGCGACGCGCAGCAGGGCAGCCCCCCGTTCGTTGACGAACGCGGTGAACTCCCCGTCGGTCACCTCAGCCACCGCCCACCTCCCGTACTACAGACGCGGGCCACGGGTGGAACTTTGCCTCACCGTCAAGATCGTTCATGCCGCTGCGGCTGAACCCGTTGCACGGTTGCGGATCAGCGGTTGGAGATGTGGACCACGGCGCACCTCGTCAGCGATGAGGGAGGAAGGTACGTGATGTCGTCGGAGACGCTCACCACGGCCGGAGTCCTGCTGATCACGGTCGTCGCGGTCGCGCTTCTTCCTCGCGGTACCCCGTCCCGCCGACACCCGCCCGAACAAGCTGATCTGGCTCACGGTCGCCGGCGGGGTGAGCCTCAGCGCCGGAGCGCTGCTGCCGGGGATCGCACTGTTGTAGCCGGTCGGCGGATGCCGGTGCTGACCGGAGCGCGACGGCGGGGAGAATCAGGTCATGCGCTGGACCGTGCTCGACTCCCCGATCGGTGAGTTCTCCGTGGCCACCGACGAGGCCGGCGTCTGCGGGGCGCACTTCGGGCGGGTGGAGACGGCGGACGAGGAGCCCTCGGACGAGTTGTCGGGTCACGCGCTGGCGGAGCTGCGGGCCTACTTCGCCGGCGAACTCACCGACTTCACCGTGCCGGTGGTGGTGCGCCGGGGCTCGGAGTTCGAGCGGGCCGTCTGGCGGGAGATGACGGGCATCCCGTACGGGGAGACGCTCACCTACGGCGAGGTGGCGAGGGCGGTCGGTGACCCGGGCGCGGCGCGGGCGGTCGGAGTGGCCTGCAACCGCAACCCGATCCCGGTGATCGTGCCGTGCCACCGGATCGTCGGCGCCGGCGGCAAGCTGGTCGGCTTCGGCGGCGGCCTGCCGCGCAAGGTACGGCTGCTGGAGCTGGAGGCCGGGGTCGCCCTGCGACGCGCCTGGTCGTGACGGATCCGACCCGTTCGGTCGATGCAAACCTGACGGTGACCGGCGCACTCCAGGCGGGCTTCCTGAGCATCTTCCCGGACCCGGGCTCGGTGCCGACGGTCTCGACGATCAACTTCCAGGCGGGGGACGGGGGGCTGGCCGCCCCCGTCAAGCCGTCCTGGGCGAAGTAGCACCCCGCGTACGCGACGAGGGGCCGGGTCCGAACGGACCCGGCCCCTCGGCCGTGCTGGTGGTCAGCGTGTCAGCGCTCGACCTCGCCCTTGATGAACTCCTCGACGGCGACGTGCGCGTCGTGGTCGGCGTACTGCACCGGCGGGGACTTCATGAAGTACGACGAGGCCGACAGGATCGGGCCGCCGATCTTCCGGTCCAGCGCGATCTTCGCGGCCCGGACCGCGTCGATGATGACGCCGGCCGAGTTCGGCGAGTCCCACACCTCGAGCTTGAGCTCGGCGTTCAGCGGGGTGTCGCCGAAGGAACGGCCCTCCAGGCGGATGTACGCCCACTTGCGGTCGTCCAGCCACGGCACGTGGTCCGACGGGCCGATGTGCACGTCGCTCTTGGCCATCTCGTGCGGGATCTGGGAGGTGACCGACTGGGTCTTCGAGATCTTCTTCGAGACCAGCCGCTTGCGCTCCAGCATGTTCATGAAGTCCATGTTGCCGCCGAAGTTGAGCTGGTACGTGCGCAGCAGCTCAACACCGCGGTCCTCGAAGAGCTTCGCCAGCGCGCGGTGCACGATGGTGGCGCCGACCTGGCTCTTGATGTCGTCACCGACGATCGGCAGGCCCGCGTCCTCGAACTTCTTCGCCCACTCCGGGTCGGAGGCGATGAAGACCGGCAGGGCATTGACGAACGCGCAGCCGGCGTCGATCGCCGCCTGGGCGTAGAACTTGTCGGCCTGCTCGGAGCCGACCGGCAGGTACGAGACGACGACGTCGACCTGGGCGTCACGCAGCGCCTGGGCCACGTCGACCGGCTTGGCGTCGGACTCCTCGACGATCTCACGGTAGTACTGACCCAGACCGTCGAAGGTCGGGCCGCGCTGCACACTGACGCCGGTCGGCGGCACGTCGCAGAGCTTGATGGTGTTGTTCTCGCTGGCCACGATCGCCTCGGCGAGGTCCATGCCCACCTTCTTGGCGTCCACGTCGAACGCCGCGACAAACTCCACGTCCGAGACGTGGTAGTCGCCGAAGGTGACGTGCATGAGACCCGGGACGCGGTCGTTCGGGTCGGCGTTGCGGTAGTACTCCACTCCCTGCACGAGGGACGAGGCGCAGTTACCCACACCGACGATGGCGACGCGGACGGAGCCCATAGCGTCTGCCTCCTTCTTCTTCATCACGGCCGCTCTTTCCTGGACTTTCCAGGCGGGGGCGGGCTGTTGTCTTCTCGTCGACCGCCGGCCGTCCCGGTTTGCGGGACCGTCGGGGCACGGCCGGAGCGCTCGTTGGCGATGAGCTCCTCCAGCCAGCGGACCTCGCGCTCACAGGCGTCGAGCCCGTGGCGTTGCAGTTCCAGGGTGTACGCGTCGAGGCGCTCGGCCGCCCGGCCCAGCACGTCACGAAGGCCTTCGCGACGTTCCTCGATCGTGCGTCGGCGACCCTCCAGGATGCGGAGTCGGGTCGCCTGGTCGGTCCGGGCGAAGAACGCGAAGTGCACGCCGAAGCCCGTGTCGTCGTACGTCTCGGGCCCGGCCTGCGCGATCAGCTGGCCGAAGCGTTCCTTGCCCTCGGCGGTGATTTTGTAGACCACCCGACCTCGTCGGCTGGTCAGCGCGGGAACCTCCTCGGCGGTCGCGGGTGTCTCGGCGGCTTCGGTGATCCATCCCGCCGCCTGCAGCCGGCGCAGGGTCGGGTAGAGCGAGCCGTAGCTGATCGCCGCCCGGATCGCACCGAGCTTGGCGGTGAGCTCCTTGCGGAGCTCGTAGCCGTGCATCGGAGACTCCTGCAGGAGGCCGAGGATGGCGAACTCGAGCACGGGCCATCCCTTCCTACCCCCGGCACGGGTCGTTGACCGCTGCGATGTATCGGACCGATACATCGCACGTTAGTACCTCACTGACCATCAGGGCAAACCCTCATTCCGCGCCACTACAGTCACTGATCGTGACGGTGGTCGCCTCGCCCGGCCGGACCGCGTACCCTTCTCCGCATGCGTACGCAGCGCCAGGTGGTGGACTACTCGCTCCGGAAGCGAGCGGTGCTGCGTGAGCTCCTGGCCGGCCGGGTCGGCGCGTACGACGTCTGCGACGCCTCGCCGTACCTGAAGAACGCCGCTCGGTTCCACGGCGAGCCCACCGAGGAGCGCTGCCCGATCTGCCGGAGCGAGAATCTGACCCGCGTCCACTACATTTACGGAGACGAACTCAGGCAGTCCGCCGGCCAGGCGCGTACCTTGGCTGAGTTGCCCGCGTTGGCGATGACGCTGCGCGAGTTCCAGGTCTTCGTGGTGGAGGTGTGCCTCGGCTGTGACTGGAACCAACTCGTCGAGCAGTTCCTGCTCGGCCGGGACGGGCTGGCCGAGGACGGGTCGGAGCAGGGCGCGGTGGGCGGCATGACCGCCCCCGGCGCCGGCCCGGCCCAGGGGCGAAGGCGAGAGGCGCAACGGTGAACCTGGCTGGACCGGTCGAACTCGGTGCCGTGGTCGACAGGTACCCCGACCGACAGCTCGATGGTTCGATTAGCCCGATTAGTGCGTATACCGAGACGCGTTCGGGGCCCCTCCGGGGGCCCGCGTCACGTGTGTCAACTCACGGCAACCCGGTGGCGGCGCCGCTGCGCCCCACCGCGACCGGCAGGGTGTGAGGAATGAACTCGTACGGCGATCCCAGTTCTCCGCGCGGGCGGGGCCAGGTACCGGGCTCGAACGGTGGCCCCGGACCGGGGGCGGACGACGCGTACCGCCGTCCCACCGGCGACGCCCGTGGCGCGGCGTCGGCCGGCCGGGCCTCCGTCGGCCCGCAGGGCGCGGCGCCCACCGGGCGCGCCTCGGCGGCGGTGCCGCCGCCGCGCGGAACGGGCGCGGCCGGGTCGGCCTCGGCCGGCCGGGCGGGCGCGGGACGGGCCTCGGTCCCGGTCTCCCCGGCGGCGCCGGGCGCGGCGGCCGGTCGGGCCGGTGCGGGGCGGGCCTCGGTGCCGGTCTCCCCAGCCCCCGGCACGGCCGGCCGGGCAAGTGTCGGCGTGGGCTCCGCCGGCCGGGCGGGCGTCGGCGCGGCGGCGGTCGGTTCCGCGGGCCGGGCGACGGTGGCCCGCGCGGGCGTCTCGTCGTACGCCGGCGGTCCGGGCGGTCCGGGCGGTCCGGGTGGTCCCGGCGGTCCGGGTGGCGGTGGCCGCGGCGGCAGGCGCGGGCCGGGTGGTCCGGAGGCGGCGGCGCGGGCGAAGAAGCGCCGGCGGGTCAACATGCTCATCGCCGGCTTCGCGGTCTTCATCATGCTGGCCGGCATCGGCGTCATCGGCTTCACCTACTACTCGACCAACGTGGTGCTGCCCAACCAGATCAACCTGCCGCTCGCCACCACCATCTACGCGAGCAACAACAAGACGGTCATCGCCAAGGTGGGCGAGCAGAACCGCACCTTCGTCTCGATCAACCAGATCCCGCAGCACATGCGGGACGCGGTGGCCGCGGCGGAGGACAAGAACTTCTACCGGCACTCCGGTGTGGACTACAAGGGCATCGCCCGGGCCGCGTGGAACAACCTCAGCGGCGGCGACAAGCAGGGTGCCTCGACGATCACCCAGCAGTACGCCCGCAACGCCTACGAGAACCTCCAGGACGACTCGTACGCCCGGAAGGTGAAGGAGGCGATCGTCGCCTCCAAGCTCAATGACGAGTTCACCAAGGAACAGATCATGGAGCACTACCTCAACACGATCTACTTCGGTCGCAACGCGTACGGGATCGAGGCGGCGGCACAGGCGTACTTCGGCAAGTCGGTCTCGAATGTCGACGTCGACGAGGCCGCGGTGCTGGCGGCGCTGATCAAGCAGCCGGAGCCGAGCCCCACCCACAGGGGCTACGACCCGGCGGTCAACCCGACCGCTGCCAAGGAGCGGTGGGACTACGTCATCAGGAACATGGTCGACGAGCACTGGCTCGACGCGCCCGGCCGGAAGCCGCACCCCACCGCCTACCCGACGAAGAAGCTGAAGAGCCCGAAGCAGTCGAGCGCCGGCGTGAAGTTCGGGGTCAACACCCCGATCGGCAACGTGATCAACTACCTGGTGCCGGAGATGCGGGAGAAGAAGCTCTGCACCGACAACGAGGCGGAGATCACCGAGCGCAGGCCGCTCTGCTCGACGATGCTCCGCGAGGGCGGCTACCGGATCCGGACCACCATCGACCCCACGGTGCAGAAGGCCGTCACCGACGCCGCCCAGCGCAGCAGCAAGGGCTCGGAGCTGGACGGCGCGAGGCCGAACCTGATGGCGGCAGCGGTGTCGATCGACCCGCGCAACGGTCGGGTGCTCGGTTACTACGGTGGGGACGACGGCACGGGTACCGACTTCGCCGGCCGGAACACCGATGCGAGCGGCAACATCACGGGCGGGCACTCGCCGGGCTCCAGCTTCAAGATCTACACCCTGACGGCGGCCCTCGAGGCGGGCAAGTCCATTGAGTCGCGCTGGAAGGGCAAGGCGTTCACCCCGGACGGCGTGAAGTTCAAGGTCAGCAACGCCGGTACCGACAACCCCAGCTGTGGAGACTCCTGCACGCTGCGGGAATCGACCCTCAAATCGCTGAACGTGCCCTTCTACCACGTCAGCCTGGCGATCGGTGAGGACAAGATCCTGGACGTGGCCAAGCGGGCCGGCGTCAGCATGATGTGGCAGACGAACACGAACCCGCCGAAGGGGCACGACCTCACCAAGGCGGACGTCAAGGACCTGGCCGGCGACCCCTTCTACCACGTGGTCGCCTACGGTCAGTACCCGATCACCGTGCTCGACCACGCGAACGGGATCGCCACCTTCGCCAACAAGGGCGTCTACAACAAGGCCCATTTCCTGGTCTCCGCCGAGAAGCAGAACAAGGACACCGGCAAGTGGGAGAAGCTGGGCGGCGAGCAGCTCAAGCCGCAGAAGCGGATCGACCCCGGCGTGGTCGCCGACGTCACCAACGTGCTGGAGGGCTACCCGGCCAAGATCAACCACGAGCTCGCCGACGGCCGCAAGGCGACCGCCAAGACCGGCACCTGGGAGCTCAAGGAAGGCACGACGGAGAACGGCGACGCCTGGACGATCGGCTACACCCCGCAGCTCGCCACCGCCGTCTGGGTGGGCAACAAGGGCAAGCGGCAAGCCATCAAGATGAACAACGGGAAGAACATCAGCGGCTCGCTGATGCCCGGTGACATCTGGGAGCGCATCATGAACAACGCGCTCAAGGGCAAGGAGAAGCTCGACTTCCCGCCCGCCGCGAACGTCGGCGACCCGAACTCCGGCAACGGCACCCCGGCCCTGCCGCCGCCGGCTCCCGAGCTCCCGCAGCAGCCGCAGGACTGCGGCCCGCTCGGCCTCTTCTGCCCGCAGGACCCCAACGGCGGCGGCAACCCGACCGACCCGCGGCCGGGCGGCGGTGGCAACGGTGGCAACGGCGGCGGCATCCTGCCGACCCTGTCGCCCCGCACCCGGGAGTAACACCGCGACACCGCCGACGGCGGCCGGACACGTGTCCGGCCGCCGTCGGCTTTTTTGCGGTCCGGGACGGGACGGGACCCCCCGGCGTACGGCAGGATGCCTCTCCATGAGCACCCAGTCGACGGCCGGCCTCGACGACGCCGGGACCAGCGACCACCCGTCCCGGTCGGACGGCTTTGTCCGTGGCGTCTCTGAGGTGATCGGCGGCCCCCTTGGTGACCACGCGGTCGCGCTCGACCGCCCCGCCGGCCGGGAACGGCGATTCTGGACGGCGGCCCGGATCGTGCTGGCGCTGGCCTGCCTGACCCTGGCCCTGCACTGGGTGCAGAAGTCGCCCTGCCAGGACGGTGCCTGGCAGAACAACGTGCAGTACACCCGGCTCTGCTATTCCGACGTGCTCGCCCTCTACTACGCCGAGGGGCTCAACGAGGGCAAGGTGCCCTACCGGGACCACCCGGTGGAGTACCCGGTGCTCACCGGTTACATGATGGGCGCGATCGGGCTGCCGGTGCACGCTCTCGGCGCCGACGACCCGCAGCTCAACCAGGGCCAGTGGTTCTACAACCTGAACGCGTTGACACTCGGCGCGCTCGCCGTCGCCACGGTCGCGGTGATCCTCGCCCTGCGCCGACGACGACCCTGGGACGCCGCGCTCTTCGCGCTGGCCCCCGCGCTCTTCCTCACCGCCACGGTCAACTGGGACTTCCTCGCCATCGGCTTGGCCGCCTTCGGGCTGGCGGCCTGGGCGAAGCGCCGGCCGGCGGTGGCCGGGGTGCTGCTCGGCCTGGCCGGCGCGGCGAAGATGTGGCCGCTGTTCCTGCTCGGGCCGATCCTGGTGCTCGCGCTGCGCGCCAACCGGATGCGCGCCGCGCTGACCGCGCTCGCCACCGCACTGGTGGCGCTGGTCGCGGTGAACCTGCCGGCCGCGGTGCCCTACTGGGACAACTGGAACCGCTTCTTCGAGCTGAACACCACCCGCCCGATCGACTGGGGCACGCTCTGGTACATCGGGCGGTACCTGGACGGCAAGGTGAACACGGGCGGCCCCGGTGAGCAGGGGCCGTTCCAGTGGTTGAACGCCAACATTCCGACGCTGAACTACCTGTCGTACGCCCTCTTCGGGCTGGCCTGCCTCGGCGTGGCCGCGCTGGCGCTGCGGGCGCCGCGCCGCCCGCGGCTCGCCCAACTCGCCTTCCTGGTGGTCGCCGCGTTCCTGATCTTCAGCAAGGTCTGGTCGCAGCAGTTCGTGCTCTGGCTGCTGCCGCTGGCCGTGCTGGCCCGACCCCGCTGGGGCGCCCTCCTCGCCTGGCAGCTCGCCGAGGTCTGCTACTTCGTCGCCTTCTACGGCGAGCTGCTCGGCGCCGCGACGAATCGGCCGGTCTTCCCCGAGGGTGTCTTCGTGCTGGCCGCCACCCTGCGGCTCGGCACGGTCGTGCTGCTCTGCGTACTGGTGGTCAGGGACATTTTGCACCCCGAGCGGGACGCGGTGCGGCGGACCTACGCCGACGACCCGGACGGCGGGGTGCTCGACGGCGCCCCCGACGCGCCCTGGCTGGCCGACCGCCGACGAACGCCGCAACCCGAGCCGGTTCCCGCCACCGGCTGAGACGCGCAAGTCCAAGACGGCCTCGGGTGGTCAGGGTTTGCGGGGAGCCCGACCGGCGCAGGGATCAAGCCTGACCGCCCGGAGCCGGTCGGGCTCCCCGCAAACCCCACCCCGAACGGCTCAGAGACGGAAGACCACCGCGTTGCCGACCTCCTCGCGAGTGATCCCGAGCTGGTCCACCGGCGCGTCGACGGTCACCTCCCACGGCGTGCCGACGATCTGGTCGCGCAGCACCACGACGTTGCTCACCCCCAGGGTGCGCAGGTATTCGACGCTGGTCCGGTCCGGAAAGGAGAGCGTCACCCGGCGCACATCGTCCTGCTGGGTCGGGGTGAAGCCGCTGCCGCCGTTGACCACGTCCTGGAACTGGCTGGTCGACCAGAGCATCACCGGCTGGTCCAGGTTCTGGCTGCTCGGCAGCACCAGCATCGGACCGTTCACGGTCCGCATCGCCGCAGGCTGCTCGGGCACCACCGGGTGCGGCGTGGTGTTCAAGCCCTCCACCACGACCAGCAGCAGTGGCAGCAGGGCGGCCGCGCGCAGCCACGGCGACGGCCGGGCCGGGACCCGTTCGGCGGAGATCTCGCGTACCCGCTCGGCGAAGGCACTCACCGCGCCGGCCGCGAGCAGGCCGAGCAGCAGCGTGGTCCAGAGCATCATCCGGCCCGGCGTCCGCAGCCCGTTCCAGCCGGGCAGGTGGTCGAAGAGTGGCACGTAGGTGAAGGTGCCGTCGAGGAACCGGGTGCCCATGCCCAGCGCGATGGTGACCAGCACGCCGGCGAGCAGCGTCAGCCGGTGCCGCAGCCGCCAGACCGAGAAGAACAGACCGCCGGCGGCCAGCGCGTAGAGCACGAAGCCCGGCAGCAGCGTCATCTCCGGGTGCCAGGGCAGCGCCGCCCGCGCTCCCTCGTGCAGCGCCCCCCAGACCCGGGACTCGGCCGGCGCGGTGAAGAAGCCGCTCACCGGGGGCGAGTAGACGGCGATGTCGCCGATCGTCCGCTCCGCGTTCGGGTGCTGCTCGGCGACCTTGAAGTACGGGACGGCCAGCAGCGCGCCCACGGCGGCGAAGACCGCCCCGCCGACCAGGTCCGCGACGAGCAGCCGGGCGCCGAACGGACGCCGCACCGGCCGGACCACCCAGCGTCGCAGGCACCAGGTCA
Source organism: Micromonospora sp. DT47 (assembly GCF_049844475.1). Taxonomy (NCBI): domain Bacteria; kingdom Bacillati; phylum Actinomycetota; class Actinomycetes; order Micromonosporales; family Micromonosporaceae; genus Micromonospora; species Micromonospora sp. DT47. Next base: position 141,999 of record NZ_JBNCLC010000005.1, read on the forward strand.
CCGTGGCGACCAGCACGATGCCGGCGAGCAGGTACGCGAACGGCAGGCCGATGCCGAAGCCCAGGCTGAGCTGCCAGGCCGCCACCAGCCACCCGGCGTACGCCCAGCCCACCCGCCGCCGCTCCGGGCGGTAGCCGTGGCGCAGCGACCAGCCGTGCCCCCGGGCCAGCATCGCCAGCGCCAGCGGGATCCCGCCGTTGGAGACGATGTGCAGGTGACCGGCCTGGGCGAGCAGCCACGGGGCGTACGTGTAGCTGACCCCGGCCACCGCGGCGCCGATCCGGCCCGAACCCAGCTGCCGGGCCAGCACGTACGCCCCGAACGTGGCCAGCGCGTGGGCAAGCACGAACATGATGTTGTAGCGGAGGACGGCGGCGTCCGGGCCGGTGCCGATCATGCCGACCGGGGCGTACCCGAGCAGGGTGTCGGAGAAGGCGAAGCTGTACGCCTCCGGGAAGAACGTGTTCGACTGCCACAGCTGGCCCGGGTTCGTCCGCAGGATGTGCCCCGACCAGGCCATCTGCCACGACTGCAGGCTCGGGTCCCAGTAGTCCTGCGGCAGCGTGTAGAGCGGGTAGCGCAGCGTCGGCCAGGTCAGCGCGACGGCGAGGGCGAGCGCACCGAACGCGGCGAGCGTCCACTCGTGTCGCAGCAGCCGGCCGACCGCACGGGCCGCCCGCCGGGGCCGGCCCGGCACCGGCTCGGGAGCGGGGGCGAACGCCGACCACGGGTCCGGCTCCGCGCTGGCCTTCTCCGCGCCGACTTTCTCCGCGCCGGCCTTCGCGGCGTCGGCCTTCTCGTCCGCGCCGGCCCGCTTCCCGTCGGTCACGGCCTTCTCGTCGGAGGCCCCGGCGTCGTCGCTGCCGCCGGCCCCGGCGTCGTCGGACTTCCCGGCCTGCCCGGTCGGCTGGCCGCCGCCGGTCGCGTTCGTCGTCATGCGGGTCAGGCTCCCACGCCGAACTGCCCACGGAGGAAGGCGATGTCCGCACCCTGACCGGCCGCGCCGCCGGGCGTCTCCACGATCACCGGGGCGCCGGCGGCGCGGATCACCGCCACCACCAGCTCCGGATCGATCGTGCCGCCGTCGAGGTTGTCGTGCCGGTCCTGCCCGGAGTTGAACCCGCCCTTGGAGTTGTTGGCGTGCACCAGGTCGATCCGGCCGGTGATCGCCTTGACCCGGTCGACCAGGTCGAGCAGCTCCTCGCCGCCGGCGTAGGCGTGACAGGTGTCCAGGCAGAAGCCCACCTCGTAGTCGCCGAGGGCGTCCCAGAGCCGGGCCAGCGCGTCGAGTCGCCGGGCGCAGGCGTTGTCGCCGCCAGCGGTGTTCTCGATCAGGACCGGGAGCGGAAAGCCGCCCGAGTCCGCCGCGTACGCGAAGGTCTTGCGCCAGTTGTCGAAGCCGACGGCCAGGTCGTCGCCCGCGTTGACGTGCCCGCCGTGCACGATCAGGCCCTTCGCGCCGACCTCCGCCGCCGCGGTCGCGTGCCCGAGCAGGAGCTTGCGGCTGGGGATCCGGATCCGGTTGTTCAGGGTGGCGACGTTGATGACGTACGGCGCGTGGACGTAGACGTCGACCTCGGCGGCGCGCAGCCGGTCCGCGTCCTCCCGGGGTTTCGGGGCCTTCCAACCCTGCGGGTCGGAGAGGAAGAACTGCACCGCCTCGGCGGAGCGGGCGGCCGCCTCCGCCAGCGGGTCGGTCTGGTCGACATGGGCTCCGATACGCATGCAGGCGAGCCTACGTCGCGCCCCCGACGGCGGGGGTGACGGTCGCGGGGAGTCGCGACGGCGGGTCCGGCGGTGTCGCGTCACCCGCCGGCCCCGTGGTCGTTGACCCGGTTGGGATCGACAGCCGGCTCTTCCGGTTCTGCGGACGAGCCGGACCGGTCCCGCAGCGGTGCACCCCGTCGTGCGGCCCGGCACGGCGGGGGCCACCGCCCCGTCGGCACCCGCCGAGAGCGGCAGAAATCTCGGACTAATAGTTTAATTTCGGCCATCGCGCAACGAGTGCCGTTGTACCGTCGGATAACAACAGGAAAAGCTCCGCGGGGCGTCCTCGGTCCAACCTCATCGGTGTGGTCGTTCCTCCCCAGGTCCCACCCAAGGAATGCGGACGGGACGCCCCGCGGCCTCGTGGACAGGGGTCCGCCGCCGGCCTTCGGGCGCCGGGGCGGGCCCCTGTCGTCACGCCCGGCCGGTCGCCCCGACCTGCCCGGGCATGATCGTCTGGACCGGGTATCCTGGTCAGGTTGTCCGCGTCCGGTCGGGTTCCCCCGACCCGGAGCGGGCACGACGCACGACCTCCTGCCACGGAAGGACCGTGGCCGCCAAGCCCATAGGAGGTGAGCACGTCTTGCGTCATTACGAAGTCATGGTGATCCTCGACTCCAGCCTCGAGGAACGCACCGTTGCCCCGTCGCTCGACACGTACCTGAACGTGATTCGGACCGCGGGTGGCTCGGTCGAGAAGACCGATGTGTGGGGCCGCCGGCGCCTCGCGTACGAGATCAACAAAAAGGCCGAGGGCATCTACGCCGTCATCGACCTGCAGGCGACGCCTGAGGCGGTGGCCGAGCTGGACCGTCAGCTGCGGCTCAACGAGTCCGTGCTGCGCACCAAGGTCATCCGGCCGGAGATGCGCTAAGCATTCAACCCCGTTTCGCCCGGATCAGCCTCATCGGCGCTGTCGTACGGCTCTGAGAGCCTGTACGGCAGAACTGATGAGTGCGCGAGGAGATGGTCATGGCAGGAGACACCACCATCACGGTCATCGGCAACCTGACCGATGACCCCGAGTTGCGGTTCACCCCGTCCGGTGCGGCGGTCGCCAAGTTCCGGGTCGCTTCGACGCCCCGGTTCATGGACAAGACCACCAACGAGTGGAAGGACGGCGAGCCGCTCTTCCTGGCCTGCACCGTGTGGCGGCAGGCGGCGGAGCACGTCGCCGAGTCGCTCCAGCGGGGCGCCCGTGTGATCGTCTCGGGCCGACTGCGTCAGCGGTCGTACGAGACGCGCGAGGGTGAGAAGCGCACCGTCATCGAGCTCGAGGTCGACGAGATCGGCCCGTCGCTGCGCTACGCCACGGCGAAGGTGCAGAAGATGTCCCGCTCCGGTGGCGGTGGCGGTGGCGGCGGCTTCGGTTCCGGCGGCGGTGGTGGCCAGGGCGGCGGAGGCAACTTCGACGACCCGTGGGCTTCTGCCGCACCTTCTCCCGCGCGTGCCGGTTCGGGCGGCAACTTCGACGAGGAGCCTCCGTTCTAATGGCGCCGAGCGCCCGCGATCGCAAACCAGGAGCAAGGTCAATGGCCAAGGCTGCGGCACTTCGCAAGCCGAAGAAGAAGGTGAACCCGCTCGACAAGGACGGGATCACCTATATCGATTACAAGGACACCGCGCTGCTGCGCAAGTTCATCTCCGACCGCGGCAAGATCCGCGCTCGGCGGGTGACCGGCGTGACCTCGCAGCAGCAGCGGCAGATCGCCCGTGCGGTCAAGAACGCCCGTGAGATGGCGCTCCTGCCGTACACCGCCACGGCCCGCTGAGAGGGGGCACCGATATGAAGATCATCCTGACTCAGGAGGTGTCCGGCCTCGGTGCCCCGGGTGACATCGTCGAGGTCAAGAACGGCTACGGCCGTAACTACCTGCTGCCGCAGGGCTTCGCGATCACCTGGACCAAGGGTGCGGAGAAGCAGGTCACGGTCATCAAGCGGGCCCGCTCGGCCCGCGAGATCCGCGACCTCGACCACGCCAACGAGGTCAAGGCCCAGCTCGAGGGTCTCGAGGTCAGCCTGAAGGCCCGCGCCGGCGAGGGAGGTCGGCTCTTCGGCTCGGTCACCCCGGCCGAGATCGTCGACGCCGTCAAGGCGGCCGGCGGTCCGGCTCTGGACCGTCGTCGGCTGGAGCTGCCCGGTCACGTCAAGTCGACCGGCTCCTACCCGGTGCGGATCAAGCTGCACCCCGAGGTGACCGCCAAGTTCGACCTCAACGTCGTCCAGGGCTGACACCCACCGCACGACGGAAGGGCCCGCACCGGACTCCGGTGCGGGCCCTTCCCGTATCCGACGGCCTGGCCGCGGGCACCCGGGACGCTCCGACGGACCCGGCCCGCCCGAGGCCGGGACGGGTGCCGGTGCCCGGCGGTCAGCCGATCGGCTGACCGGTCACCGCGCTGATCATCACGGTGGAGAGGCCGCCCCCCACCACCGCCGCGGCCAACGCCACCGTCGTCGACCGCCAGGTCGTCCCGACCCGGCGCAGCAGCACCGCGACCACCAGGCTGCTCAGCAGCGCCAACCCGAACCGCGGCGCGCCCGCGACGAGCGAGCCGAACGCGTGCGCCCGCGGCGAATCGCACCCGCCGCCGCTGATGTCCGTGACACACCCCGCCGGCGCCTGGCCGCTCAGGGTCAACAGGAACACGAAGACCAGCACCGCCGGCACCAGATAGCACGCCGCGGTGTAGATCAGCGGGCGGAGCGGACCACCGGGATCCGGATCCAGCAGGTCGTCCTCGAGTCGGCGGCTCCACACCCCGCCGCCCACCGACCCGACCCGATCGCGCAACGACGAGGAACCCGCCGTATGGCCGGGGTCGACCGGCTCCGTCCGCCGGGGTGCCGTACGCGGGCGCGGGGCGCTGTAGGCGACCACCGGTGAGCGCGGCGCCGACGGCGGCACCTCCATCCACCTCGGATCGTCCCCGGCCAGGCGGGTCCCCGACCAGAAACCCTCGGGCTGCTCCGACCAGGGCCAGCCCTCCCCGGCCGCCGGCTCCGCCGACCGTGGCGGTTCCGTCCGGTCCCAGCGACCGACGTCGGCCCGGTCCCGCCGCCCGGCCTCGACGGCCCCACCCCACTGGCCGACGTCGGTGAACCGGTCCCACTGACCGGTGCTCTCGTCCTGGTCCTGGTCCCGGCGCCCCGTGCCGGCGGCCCGGTCCCACCGGCCGTCGGAACCCGCGCCCTGCCAGGTATGCACGCCGGAGGCGTCCCACGGGTCCACCGCGGGCCGGTACTCCGGCTCCGGCTCCGCGGCCGGTCCGGCTGTGCGGCTCCACGGATCGGCAGCAGGACGCGACCAGGAGGAATCCGCGACGGCACGCCGGGAGCGCCGGGTCGGCCGTTCCGCTTCCCGGTAGGCGGGCGTCGCGGAATCGACGTCGGACTCCTCCACACCCGACCAGATCACCTGGGGACGACGGGACGCGGAGCGCCGCGGGCGGCTCGTCGGCATCACCCCGGAGACCGGCTCGTCCTCGACGGGCTCGGCCCGCCGGCTGCCGACGTACCCCTGCTCCTGGGGGCGGTCGAAGGTCCACTCCCGGGTGTGGTCCGACTCGGGCGCGGTACCGATCGCCGGCAACCCGCCGCGCTCGCTCTCCTGCCGCCAGCGGGCCGCGCGGCGGCCCACCTTGTCATCCTCGTCGTCATCCGGTGCGGCGTGCCGCCCCCGGCCGTCGGCGTGCGCGATCCCGGACTCCACCGCCCAGCGCGGCAGGTAGGCGTCGACCGGCTCCTGCTGGCCGCGCTCGACCGCCCGCCGACGGCTCGGCGTCCGCCACCGGTCCAGCCCGGAGGCGTACGGATCGGCCGGGACCGGCTCGCCGAGGTCGTCCCACGGAGCGATCGGCTGACGCTCGCGCGGGCTGCCCTCCCCGCGCTCCCAGTCCCGGTAACTCACGGCCGGAGCGTGACCCTTCTCAACCGAAAGTGCAATCCGCTGTCCAGGTGTAGCCGTTCGCAGGAGATAGTACGGGAAAACCGTCCCTCCAGCCTTACCGGAAAATTCTCGTCCACAGGCTGGGGATCGTGTCTTCGCAGGTCAGAGCCGGTCCGGTCGAAATTCCCCAACAGTTGTCCACAACCTGTGCACACGCTGCGCACATGCTCGTCCGCCGACGTCCACAGGTTGTCCCGAGGCTTGTCCACCGGCCTGGTTGGGGTCTGACCTCGGACTCCGTATCGTGGGGCACCAACCCGGTCGCGCGATGGCCCCCGACCGACCGGACCGGTCCGTCGGAAGTTGTCGCACCCGGGCGGTAGAGCTGGTAGTCGACGATGCAGTGGAGGGGGATCCGTGTCGGTCACCGACGACATGCGGGCGGAGCCCCGAGCCGGCGGGCAGTCGCCCGCACCGGCCCCGCGCGACGGGCATTTCGACAAGACCCCGCCCCAGGACGTCGCCGCCGAGCAGTGCGTCCTCGGCGGCATGCTGCTCTCCAAGGACGCCATCGCCGACGTAGTCGAGATTCTGAAGTCCACCGACTTCTACCGGCCGGTGCACGCCACCATCTTCGACGCGATCCTCGACATCTACGGCCGGGGTGAGCCGGCCGACCCGATCACCGTCGCGGCGGCCCTCTCCGACTCCGGCGACCTCGGCCGGATCGGCGGCGCGCCCTACCTGCACACCCTGATCGCCAGCGTGCCGACCGCGGCGAACGCGGCGTACTACGCCCGGATCGTCGGCGAGCGGGCCGTGCTGCGCCGGCTGGTCGAGGCCGGAACCCGGATCGTGCAGCTCGGCTACGGCACCGCCAACGGCGGCAGCCGCGACGTCGACGACGTCGTCGACCTCGCCCAGCAGGCCGTCTACGAGATCACCGAGCGCCGGGTCAGCGAGGACTTCGCGGTGCTGGCCGACATGCTCCAGCCGACCCTGGACGAGATCGAGGCGGTCGGGGCGCAGGGCGGCGTGATGAGCGGCGTGCCGACCGGGTTCACCGACCTCGATCGGCTGCTCAACGGCCTGCACCCGGGGCAGCTCATCATTGTGGCCGGAAGGCCCGGTCTGGGTAAGGCCCTCGCCCTCGACACCCCGCTGCCCACCCCGGCCGGTTGGACGACCATGGGCGAGGTGAAGGTGGGTGACCGGCTCATTGCTGCCGACGGCCAGCCGACGACTGTCACCAACGCCTTCGAGGTCCGTCATGACCGTCCCTGCTACGAGGTCGAGTTCTCGGACGGCTCGGTGATCGTGGCCGACGGCGAGCATCTGTGGAAGACCACCACCCGCGCGAGTCGCCGGGCCAGCGGCACCCGTCGGCGGAGCTACTGGTCTCCGGAAGCCGCCGAGCGTCTTCGGCGGGTCGCCAGGGACGCCCAAGGTGGGGGCGACGTCACCATGGCTGAGCTGGCTGACGCGATCGGGGCGGAGTTCGTGCACACGGCTCAGCGGGTCACGCGGGGCCTGCCGGCGAGAACGCCCTCCCGCATGCGTGACCGCCCAGGGGCCGGGCCAGCGCGTACTTACCCGGCTCGGGAGCTCTATCAAGGGTTGCTGCATCGTGTCGACCAGTGGACGGCCGCCCTGTCGGCCGCCGAGCACGCCGAGGTGGTGACGACCGAGCAGATCCGCGCGACGTTGCGAACCGAGACCGCCGACCGGCGGCTGAATCACGCCGTACCTAACGCCAGCGCCCTTCAACTCCCAGCCCGGGACCTCGCCGTTCCTCCGTACACGCTAGGCGCGTGGCTGGGAGACGGACACAGCGCCGGTAGCCGGATCACCACGGTCGACCCGGAAATCCTGCGCTGCATCGAGAGCGAGGGATTTGAGACGGTGCCGTCGGCCGCCGTTTCGACCCTCTACACGGTTCGGCCCAGTTCGTGTCCGTCGTGCGCCGGGCGCGGCGGTTGCCCGCGGTGCGTCCACAGCACATGGTCGCTGGTGCAGATGTTGCGTGCGGTTGATGTGCTCGACAACAAGCACATCCCGGCCGAGTATCTGCGCGCTTCGGAGAGCCAACGGCGAGCCCTGCTCGCTGGCCTCCTTGACACCGACGGGACGGTCACCAACGTCGGTAACGTGCAGTACACCACCACCTCGGCTCGCCTCGCCGAGGGCGTCTACGAGCTGATCGTGAGCCTCGGGTACCGCTGCTCCGTCGCGCGCAAGGCGGTAAAGGGCCGGACCCCGGAGTCCTCGGTCGCCTACAACCTGAACTTCACCACCACCGATGAGGTCTTCCGTCTGTCCCGGAAGCGGGAGGTTCACCGCCTGCGCCTTCGAAGCGAGACCAACACCCGCACGGGTAGTCGCTTCATCGTTGACGTGCGTCCGGTGTCGAGTGTGCCGGTGCGCTGCGTGACGGTCGACAACGACGAGCATCTGTATCTCGCCGGTCGGTCGATGATCCCCACCCACAACAGCACGGCGAGCATGGACTTCGCGCGGCACGCCGCCATCCGCGCGAACCAGGCGGCGGCGATCTTCTCGCTGGAAATGAGCAAGGTCGAGATCGTCATGCGACTGCTCTCGGCCGAGGCCCGGGTCCCGCTGCACGTGCTGCGCAGCGGTCAGCTCTCCGACGACGACTGGACCAAGCTGGCCCGCTGCATGGGCGAGATCAGCGAGGCGCCACTGTTCGTCGACGACACCCCGAGCATGAACCTGATGGAGATCCGGGCCAAGGCGCGTCGGCTCAAGCAGAAGCACGACCTCAAGATGATCGTGGTCGACTACCTACAGCTGATGACCTCGCCAAAGCGGACGGAGAGCCGTCAGCAGGAGGTCGCGGACCTCTCCCGTGGCCTGAAGCTGCTGGCCAAGGAGGTCGGGTGCCCGGTGATCGCGGTCAGCCAGCTGAATCGTGGCCCGGAGCAGCGGACGGACAAGCGCCCGCAGTTGTCCGATTTGCGCGAATCGGGATCAATTGAGCAGGATGCCGACGTAGTCATCCTTTTGCACCGGGATGACTACTACGACAAGGAGTCGCCGCGCGCCGGTGAGGCGGATTTTATTGTGGCCAAGCATCGAAATGGCCCGACCGACAGCATCACCGTCGCCGCCCAGCTGCACCTGTCCCGCTTCGTCGACATGGCCATCGTCTGACCTGATCGTGAGCGGGCAACAGCGGCGCGATGAGTTTCCGGCGCCGGAACCGTCACACCAGCGCGGGCGCGGTGCTCGACTGAGGGTCAGCCGACCAACGGGAACCAACCGGCGGCCTCGCCCAGTTCCTGCCGGTCCCGGTCGGTGAGCCGCTCCCGGCCGGCGGCCTTGAGCAGGTATTCGGCGTCGTCCCAGCCGGCCGGGCGGACGGTGTCGTCGCTGACCAGGCCGTCCATGGTGGCCACGGCGACCCGGGTGGCGAGCGGGCCGGGGGGTGGCGCGTCCGGCAGGTCGAGGACCAGGTCGAGGTGGTGGATGACGGCCTCGGTGGTCAGGGTGGCCAGGAAATCCGGTACGCGCAGCACGTGCCCCTGGGTGGTGACGCAGCCGTCCGGGTCCGCCGCTGCCGCCGCGCGGACCGCGGCGGGGGCGGTGTCGGACCAGATCCGGACCACTCCGCTCGGGCGTTCGAAGGCGGCGGCGGAGCGGCGGGCCCACCAGGCGTGCCGGGCGCCGTCCCCGTCGCCGCCGGGTGGGAAGGACCGCCAGTAGCTGACGTCGTCCACGTCGGGTGGGCCGTCGGCGGGGCTGGCCAGGGTGACCAGCGCGCGCTGGGCATCGCAGAGCACGTGGAAGAGCAGGTCGGCAACGAGCCAGCCCCGGCGCCGGGTGGGTCGTTGCAGGCCGGCGTCGTCGAGTTCGGCCACGACCCGGGTGATCCCGTCGTAGGCCTGCGCCAGCGCGGAGTGCTGCCGGGCGAGCGTCATGACGTCCAGCGTCGCACGGGGGCGACCGGTCGGTACGACGGCCCGGGTGGCGCGACCGGGCCGGCGCGGAACCGGCCCGGTCGCCGAGGTGCTCAGCCGAACATCTCGTCGAGGAAGCTCTTGTGCTTCTTGCGCTTGTAGTGCCCGTGGTAGCCGTGGTGCTGCTGCTGCCCGTGGCCGTACGCGGGCTGCGGCGGGTAGCCGGGGGCGGGCGGTGGCGGCACCGCGCCGTAGCCCGGCTGGTGCGCGGGCGGGGGCGGCGGGGGCGGGGGGTACCCGCCCTGGGTGTGGACGTGCTGCTGGCCGGGGGCCTGGGCCGGCTGCCCGGGGGCACCCTGCTGCTGGTTCCAGTTGGCCTCGGCCTCGAACAGCTTCTCGAGTTCGCCGCGGTCCAGGAAGATCCCCCGGCATTCGGTGCACTGGTCGATGACGACTCCGCTGCGCTCGTACTGGCGCATGTCTCCGTGACACTTCGGGCAGGTGAGCTGCATTGCTCGACGGTACCCGGTCGAGGCGACCTTCAGGCGGTGGCGATCAACGTCTCGGTGACCTCGTCGTCGGAGATCTCGTGGAAGTCCTCGTAGTAGGCGCCGACCGCGCCGAACTCGGGCGGGCGCTGGGCGCAGACCACCTGGTCGGCCTCGGCGGCCAGCAGCTCGTACGCCTCCTGGGAGCCGACCGGGACGGCGACGACGACCCGGCGGGCGCCGAGGTGGCGGGCGACCTGGACGGCGGCCCGGGCGGTGGCGCCGGTGGCCAGACCGTCGTCGACGATCACCGCGGTCTTGCCGGAGAGGTCGAGCGGCGGTCGGCCGGCCCGGTAGCGGGCCTCCCGGCGTTCCAGCTCGGCCTGCTCGCGGCGCTGCACCTCGGCGATGGCGTCGGGGTCGAGCCCGGAGGCGATCGACTCGTTGAGGACCCGCACGCCAGCGGGGCCGAGCGCGCCGAAGGCCAACTCCGGCGCCCAGGGCATGCCGAGCTTGCGGACCACCAGGACGTCCAGCGGCGCGCCGATCCGGTCGGCGACCACCCGGGCGACCGGCACCCCGCCCCGGACCAGCCCCAGCACGATGACGTCCGGCTGCCCGACCAGGCCGGAGAGACGGTCGGCGAGCTGCCGGCCGGCGTCCTCACGATCGCGGTAGGTGCTCATGCCCTCAGGTCTACGCCCTGAGAGGGACCTTCGCCGGTGACTCCGCCGAAACCGTGGCCGGAAGCGGGTGCAGGGCGGGTGCCCAGACCAGCAGGGCGAGCGGGTAGAGCAGGTAGCCGAAGCGGGTCGAGGGCATCAGCAGGATCGCGGCGAGCAGCCCGTACCCGCAGATCACCGCCGTGGCGGCGGCGGTGCGCGGCGGGCGGCGGACGAGCCGGACGGCGATCGCGGCGCCGACCGCCACGAGCAGTGCGGCGGCGACCACCCGGCCGGCCGGCAGCGCGGTCGCGATCAGGTGGCCGGGGAAGGGCGACTGGGCGGGGCTGGTCACCAGGCCGTGGCCGAGCGGGAAGCGCAGCACGTTCTCCACCAGCGCGTCCCGGTCCACCAGCAGGGCCGGGACCAGGGCGAGGAGTGGCAGGCCGAGGGCGCCGGCGGCGACCCTGACCCCGGACCGCCGGGTGGCCCCCCAGAAGATCAGGACCAGGGCGACCGGCCAGGCGAAGAGCTTCAACGCCCCGGCGAGCCCGACCGCCACGCCGGCCCTGCCCGACCGGTCGGCGGCGGCGAAGGCCAGGGCCAGCAGGCAGAGCGCGAGTACGGGCAGGTCGTCGCCGCCGGTGGCGAGGGTGAGCGCGCAGACCGGCAGCACGGTCGCGGCCTGTACGCCCCGGAGCACCGCCGACCCGGCCGGCCGGTCCGCCGCCGGCCGACCGCCGGCCCGCAGGGTGACCACCGCGACGGCCAGCACCAGCGCGGTGACCAGCGCGAACCAGACCCGTGAGTCGGTCCACCAGGCGTCGACGGCGGCCCGGGGCAGCCCGAACAGCGCCATCCCCGGCTGGTAGGGGGTGTAGCCGAGCAGCCGTTCGTCGGCGGGGAGCGCGGCGATCGCGTCGTGCCCCAGGTAGGGGGTGCCGGTCCCGGCCAGCAGGATGCCGGCCTGCTCGACCACCACCACCTCCTCCTGCGCCCGGTCGGTCCGCCCGGACGCCCGCTGGACGGCCTGGAGCGCCAGCGGCAGCAGGGCGGTGGCCGCCCAGGTCAGCCCGGTGACCACCCCGCGTGCGCCGGTTCCCGCCCACGCCGGACGCGCCCGTCGGGCGAGCAGCTGACCGGTGACCAGCAGCGTCGCGAGCAGGTAGCCGAGCGCGGCGACGCTACCCCAGGAGCGGTGCGGCGGCAGCGTGGAGGTGATCGCGGTGACCGCGGCGAAGGCGGCCGAGGCGGCGTACAGGCCGAGGTCGAGGGCGAGGCGGCCGGCGGCGGAGTCCACGGCCCGCCAAGCGCGGGTGGCTCGGTCGGCGGCGGTCACGCCGGCAAGTGTGGCAGACCCGTCGCGCGGTTCCGTCCGGGCTGGCGGCGGCCGGTGGACAGGCGGATCACCGCGCCGGTGTCGTGCAGCGGCGGGACGAGCGCGCCGGGGCGCCCGCCCGAGCCGCGCTGGAGGGCGGCGAGCAGGCTGCCGGCGGGCAGCGGACGGGCGAAGAGGTGACCCTGGCCGGCGGCGCAGCCCAGCTCCCAGAGCGCCCGGCGTTGCGGCTCGCTCTCCACCCCCTCGGCCACCACCGCCAGGTCGAGGCTGCGGCCCAGGTCGAGGGTGGAGCGGATGACGGCCGCCGCCTCCGCCGAGCTCTCCATCGCGGTGACGAAGCTGCGGTCGATCTTCAGCTCGTGCACCGGGATGCGGGAGAGCAGGGAGAGCGACGAGTAGCCGGTGCCGAAGTCGTCCAGGGCCAGCCGGACGCCGGATTCGCGCAGCCGGCTGAGCACCCGGTCGACCACGTCGAGCTGGCTGAGGGTGAGCGTCTCGGTCAGCTCCAGCACCAGCCGGTCCGGCGGGAGGTCGTGTGCCCGCAGCCGGGCCAGCACCGCACCCGGGAACCGGGCGTCGAGCAGGCTGCGGGGGGAAACGTTCACCGACACCGGCAGGTCGAAGCCGGCCGCCCGCCAGCTGCCGACGGCGATGAGCGCCTGGTCCAGGATCGCCTCGGCGAACGCCGGCAGCAGGCCGGAGCGTTCCACCGCGTCCAGGAAGCGCAGCGGGTCGATGATGCCGTGGGTGGGATGGTGCCAGCGAGCCAGAGCCTCGGCGCCGGTCACCTCGCCGGTGCCCAGGTCGACGATCGGCTGGAAGTTGACGGTGAACTCGTGGTCGGCGACCGCGCGGGGCAGCTCGCCGCCGAGGGTGAGCCGGCCGAGGTCGGCGGTGTCCCGGCCCGGGGCGTACGTGGAGATCCGCTGGCCGGCCCGCTTGGCCTGGTACATCGCCACGTCTGCGCGGCGCAGCAGCTCGGGCATGCCGCCGCTGGCCGGGGCCGCCGCGATGCCGCCGCTGGCCTCCACGCTGATCCGCATGCCGTCCACGTCGAGGGGCTCGTGCAGGGCGCCGAGCAGGGCCTCCGCCCGGTGCGCCGCGACAGCCGGGGCGGGCAGGCCACGCAGCAGCACGGCGAACTCGTCGCCGCCGAGGCGGGCCACCAGGTCGTCGGGGCACGCGGCCGCGCGCAGCCGGTCGGCGACCTGCATCAGCACCTGGTCCCCGGCGGCGTGACCGAGCGTGTCGTTGACCTCCTTGAAGTGGTTGAGGTCGATCAGCACCAGCGCGGTCACCCCCTCGGCGTGCCGTTCGGCGATCTGCTCGGTGCCCCGTTCCAGCAGGTCGCGACGGTTGGCCAGGCCGGTGAGCGCGTCGTGGGTGGCGGCGTGCGCGTGCTCGTCGGCCACCCGGGCCAGCTCGGCGTACGCCTGGGCGTTGCGGACCGCGGTGCACAGCGCCGAGGCGAAGGTACGCAGGGTGTACTGCTCCCGCTCGGAGAGCTGCACCGGCCCGCGGAAGCGCAGCCTCAGCATCCCGACGTCCGCGGTGCCGTCGTGCCCCTCCAGTCGGGAGGGGATCACCGACCCGTCGACGGTGCTCGGCTCACCGGCCGGCCCGTCGTACGTGATGGTGCCGTTGGCGCCGCGGACGGAGCGGCTGCGGTCGCGCAGCTCGACCTCGACCTCGTCGGCGGAGAAGAGCTCGGCGGCCTGGGTGACGGCGGTGGTGAGGACGTCGTCCAGGTCGACCACGTTGAGCGCGTCGGTGGTGCGGGCGAGGCGCTGCCAGGCCTGCTGTTCGGTGCGGGTGCGGATCCGGGTGGAGTAGGCCAGGTGCAGGCTGAGCACCAGGGGAGGCATGGCCAGCAGCAGCCGTGGATCGGCGCGCAGGATGATCAGGGTGCAGGCGGCTACCACGAAGCGCACCGCGAAACCGCCGAGTCGCAGGTCGAGGTTGCTCCGGAACTGGCGCGAAATTTGGGTGCCCGAGGCGAGGGCGATGACGGGTATCGCCAGGACGTCGTCCAGGACCGCGGCGACCAGGTACGCGCCGGCGAGCACCGCGACCATGCGGGGCAGGTCCGACGTCGAGCCCCAGTGCAGGAAGGCCAGCGCGCCACCGGCCCCGGCGGCGACGATGATGTTCTTGCTGACCCCGAACAGCAGCTTGATCGCGGGCAGCCGCAGCGAGGCGAGGGCTACCCCGATGCCGGTGCAGAGCACCACCCAGGACGTTGGTGCCACCGCGACACCGAGGACGATCGCGGTCTCGTTCCAGCTGATGAGGTGTGTTGTCGACCGGATGCGGATGCGGGCCTTGACGAGAGTGCCCAGCGCGATCAGTAGGGTGAGCATCAGCGCGGTGATCGCGTCGTCGCCCGAGCGGGGGCGTGCCTGCGCCCACCCGGTCCAGAGCGCGCCGACGGTCACGCAGGCGGCGAGAACGACGACGAGACCGACGAGCAGCCGGAGCTGCCGATCGGTCTCATTCTCACGTCGCCTGGTAAGCGTCATACCACTCCCGGCTGACCACTTGCCCTGTGAGCGCAGCCTATCGTGCGATCGCCGCGGTTCTCACGTCAGGTTTTCAGCCCCAGTCACTACCGCGCATGTCCCTGCCTCCTTCGACCCCCGGCACTCGACAAATGCCGTGTGCCACTTCGTTGATGAATGGCAGCATAAATCAGGATGGAGGCGTTAAGCAGGGATATATGTGATTGTATTCAACATTAGTCAATACTCTGGCTATTCATGACTTTCCGTCCACCTGGGCTGTGCGGAGAGCGGCCGAGGCCTCCTTTGCGTGTGCGATCCGCTGCGCAATGTGGTCGGGTGGTCAGTCCGAAGAAGTGACGTTCGCCCCGCCCACAGTCTGATACCTGGACGGGGAGATCTCATCCGCACTTCAGTTCGATCGGCGGAACGGATCAGCGGAGGGGGCATCCGAAGCCTTCACGCTTCCCGGGTGGGACGCCGTTTCGTCGCGGCGGGTCGGAATTGCCGGTGATCGCTAAGCTTCGCGGATGATTCCCTGAACATCCGCCTAACCGGAGCCGTTGCGTTCATGGAAATACGGACCCTGGGTGGCTTCGAAGTGAGGATCGGCGGCATGGCGGTGCGCCTCGGCACACCCAAGCAGCAGATCGTCATGGCGATGCTCGCCGTGCACCCCGGCCAACTGGTCACCGTGGACCGGCTGGTGGACGAGGTGTGGCCTGCCGACCCGCCTCGGTCCGCCGTCCCCAACATTCGTACCTATGCCGCCAACCTGCGCCGGGCCTTCGACTCCGCCGGGGCGCACGCAGTGGTGGTCCGGGAGAACCGCGGCTATCGCCTTTCGGTGGACGAGGACCTCGTCGACGCGACTCGCGCGACGGTGCAGTGCGCCGAGGCCCGGACACTGGTCCGGCGAGGCCGGTTGGACCGCGCGGCGGAGCTGCTGGCCTCGGTGGTCGAGTCCTGGCAGGGGCCGCTCTTCGCCGGCCTGCCCCTCGGGCCGGCGCTGTCCGCCTGCCGGGAAATCATGGAGGAGGAGCGCCGCTCGGCGGTGGAACTCCTCGCCGAACTGCACCTGGAGGCCGGCCGCACCGAACTCGCCGTGTCACTGCTGCGTACCCGCCTGTCGCACGAGCCGATTCGCGAGCAGTCCCAGGCGTTGCTGATGCGGGCGCTGATCGAGGCGGACGACGTGGCTGGGGCGATCTCGGTACATGACGCGACTCGCCGGGCGCTTGCGGAGCAGTTGGGAGTCGCCCCCGGCGAGGAGTTGGAGCGACTTCGTCGGGTAGCTGTCGGTGCCCGCCGCCCCCGTGGGTCTGTGGACGACTCCACCAGGCCGGAGGAACCTTCGCAGGAGCAGCCGGCCCCCTCCGTGCTCAACTGGCTTCCGCGCGCCGTGCCGGAGCTGGTCGGGCGCGAGGCCGTCGTCGGCAGACTGCTGAGGAACATCACCCGTGAGGGTGGTTCTGGCTCTGTGGTTCGAGTCGTTGACGGTATGCCGGGTTGCGGCAAGACGGCGCTGGCCGTGCACCTCGCCAACCGCCTGGCCCCGGCGTACCCGGACGCGCAGCTCTTCATCGACCTGCGCGGTCACGGTCACGCGCCACCGCTGGAACCGTCGGCGATCCTGCTCACCCTGCTGAGACAGCTCGGTGTGCCGGCTGGCCGGGTGCCGAGCGACCTCGACGACCGGATCGAGCTCTGGCGCCGGGAGTTGAGCCGCCGCCACGCCGTGATCGTCCTGGACAACGCCGGCGGCAGCGAACAGGTAATGCCGTTGCTGCCCAGCGGGCCGGGCGCGGTGGTCCTGGTGACCGCCCGCAACCGGCTCTTCGCGGCCGAGGCGGGCGTGCCCGAGTCGCTTCCCGTCCTCAGTCCGGAAGGGGCGGTGGAGCTGTTGGCCGTGACGGCCGGGGCGGCACGGGTCGGCGCCGAGCCGGAAGCCGCTCTGGAGGTGGTCCGCCGGTGCGGGTACCTCCCCCTGGCCATCCGGCTGGCCGGCGCCCGGTTGGCGCATCGCGGGAGCTGGCGGGTGGCGGACCTGGTCCAGCAGCTCGCCTCCGGCCGGGGCGCGGTCAGCCAGTTGGCGGTGGAACACCGGACGGTGGCCGACGCGTTCGGCACCTCGTACGGGCCGCTCAGCGAACGGACCCGGTACGCGTTCCGGATGCTGGCCATCCACCCGGGCAGCCACTTCAGCCTCCCGATGGCGGCGGCGCTCGCCGATCTTCCGCTGCACGAGGCCGCCCGGACCGTGGACGAACTGGTCGACCGTCATCTGCTCGAGGACGTCGGCAGCGGGCGGTACCGACTGCACGACCTGATGCGGCAGTACGCGACGGAGCTCTCCCGGCACCTCGACGAACCGCGGGTCCGCATCGAGGCCGTCGACCGCCTCCTGGACCTCTGTCTGCGGATGGCGTTGAAGATCGCCGTGGTCATCCAGCCGATGCTCGCGGAGGCGCGGCTGGTGCGGGAGCCCGCGCCGCGCCCCGACCTCATCGACGCGTTCGGTCCGGCCGAGGTGGAGTGGCTGGAGCGGGAACGGGCGAATCTGACGGCACTGGTGGCATTCGCCGAGAGCACCGGCCGCGACGGCTACGCGTGGCGGATGGCCCGGGCCCTGTGGCGCTTCTGCTACATGCGCAGCTACTTCGACGACATCATCCTGACCCACCACAAGGGGCTCGCGGCCGCGGAGCGCAGCGGTGACCGGGCCGCCGCGGCGGCGATGAAGAACTATCTCGCGTCCGCGTACGTCCGGACCGGTGACTACCGTGCGGCGCTGAGCCTCCTGGAGTCCGCGATCAGGACGTACGAGGAGTTCGGTGACCGGACCACCGTCATCCGGTTCCGCAGCAATCTGTCGGCCATCCACTGGCTGACCGGCGACCTCCAGGCGGCCGTCCGGCTGGGTGAGGACCTGCTCCTCGAGGAGCGGTGTCGCGGCGGGTTGCAACTGGGGCTCCTGTTGCCCAACCTCGGCCTCGTCTACTCAACGATGGGACGGTACGACGACGCCCTGCGTGTGCACCGGCTCCACCTGCACATGGCGAGGCTCCTCGGCGACCAGTTCCACCTGCTGAACGCGCTTGCACACATCGGCACGGTCAAGACCCGACTCGGTCGGTTCGGGCAGGCCGTCCGACTCCTCGAGGCATCGCTGACACTCCGCGACCGCACAGGGCACCGGTACGGCGAGCCGGAGACCCGGGCCGACCTGGGAGCCGCGTTGCGCGGACTGGGTCTCCTCGACGAGGCGCGACGCCAACACGAGCTGGCCCTGGAGTTGGCGATCGACCACGGGGAGCGGCACACCCAGGGTATGGCCCTGAACGAACTGGGCCTGACTCTCGCCGCGCAGGGAGAACTCCGACAGGCGGCCCGCTTCCACCAGCGGGCGCTCGAGGTGGCCACCCGGATCGCCCATCCGTACGAGCAGGGCCGTGCGCTCGCCGGACTCGCTGAACGGTTCGTCGAGGCCGATCCCGCGCAGGCGCGCCGGCACTGGCAGCGGGCGCTGGCGATCTTCGAACGGATGGACGTACCCGAGCGTGACGAGGTGCGCCGCCGCCTCTCCGGGACGGAGCCGCCCCGTCCGGCCCGTGAAGCTTGACCTGCTGATTCGCCGCTTATCGATTTCTTATCGCCGCTACCGTTAGCGTGCCAACAGCCGGCGAACGGGGGAGGTTCTGGCCGTGGTCAGAACCGGGCCGTCGAAGCCCCCGCACGTCGAGGTCCCCCCAGCGACTCCTGACGGCGGGTAGGTGAGGGAGGGGCGCGGCCCGGGAACCGGCCGGGCCCCTCCCTCACCGGCCGGGCGCCCCGGTCGTACCCGGCAGATAGGCTCGCCACCGTGACCGAACCCGCGCAGCTCAGCCACGTCGACGCGGCGGGCGCGGCCCGCATGGTCGACGTCTCCGCCAAGCCGGTCTCCGGCCGGCTCGCCGTCGCCGCCGGCCGGTTGCGCACCACCGCCGAGGTGGTCGACCTGCTCCGCCGCGACGGCCTGCCCAAGGGCGACGCGCTGGCGGTCGGGCGGCTCGCCGGCATCATGGGCGCGAAGCGCACCCCCGACCTGATCCCGCTCTGCCACCCCATCGCGCTGCACGGCGTCACGGTCGACCTGACGCTCACCGTCGACACGGTGGAGATCACCGCCACCGCCCGGACCGCCGACCGGACCGGGGTGGAGATGGAGGCGTTGACCGCGGTGGCGGTGGCGGGGCTGGCCCTGGTCGACATGGTCAAGGCGGTCGACCCGGCCGCCTCGGTCGACGCGGTCCGGGTGCTCCGCAAGGAGGGCGGCAAGACCGGCGAGTGGGTCCGCCCGGAGGACCGGCCGTGATCCGGGCGCGGGTGGTGGTGGCCTCGAACCGGGCCGCGGCCGGCGTCTACGCCGACACCAGCGGACCCCTGCTCGTGGCGGGCCTGCGCGAGCTGGGCTGCGCCGTCGAGGAGCCGGTGGTGGTCCGCGACGGCGAGCCAGTGGGGGAGGCGCTGCGCGCCGCGCTGGCCGACGGGGTCGACGTGGTGCTGACCAGCGGTGGCACCGGGATCACCCCCACCGACCGGACGCCCGACGTGACCCGGGCGCTGCTCGACTACGAGATCCCCGGCATCGCCGAGGCGATCCGGGCGCACAGCCGCGATCGCGTCCCCACCTCCGCCCTGTCCCGGGGGCTCGCCGGGGTGGCCGGCCGGATGCTCGTGGTCAACCTGCCCGGGTCGACCGGCGGCGCGAAGGACGGGCTCGCCGTGCTCGGCCCGATCCTCGTGCACGCGATCGACCAGCTGCGCGGTGGCGACCACTGATGCACGGCCGACCGTCCACAGCGATAGGCTCGCCCGGTGACCGCGCGGAGGTGACGCGCGCACCGCAGTCGGCGAACGGAGGCCCCCCGGTGAGCACGGAAGCCGCCGCCGCCGCGGCGCAGGTCGCGGCGCCGCCGCCGGCCGGCTGGGAGGAGGCCCGCTCCCGGGTTTACGCGGTGGGCCTCGCCGCGGCGCTGCCCGCGGTCAGCCGGCCGCTCGCCGACGCCGACGGGCACACCCTCGCCGAGCCGCTGACCACCCAGACCGACCTGCCCGCCTTCCCCACCTCCAGCGTGGACGGCTGGGCGGTGCGCGGCGAGGGCCCCTGGGACGTCGTCGGGCGGGTGCTGGCCGGCAACAGCCCGCCCCCGCTGACCGCCGACGGGACCACCGTCGAGATCGCCACCGGCGCGATGGTCCCCGAGGGCACGACCGCCGTGCTGCGGATCGAGGAGTCCCGCCGTACCGCCGACGGCCGGGTGGCCGGCACGCCCCGGCCGGCGCCGGAGTGGCGCGAGCCGGGCGAGGAGGCGTCCGCGGGCGAGGAGCTCCTCCCCGCCGGCACCCCGGTCGACCCGGCGCTGATCGGGCTGGCCGCCTCCTGCGGCCACGACCAGCTGCGGGTCCGCCGGCAGCCCCGGGCCGCGCTGCTGGTCTTCGGCGACGAGCTGCTCACCGGCGGTCCGCCCGGCGCGGGCCGGGTCCGCGACGCGCTCGGCCCGGCGGTGCCGGCCTGGCTGCGCCGCTACGGCTGCCAGGTCCGCCCGTCCGACGTGGTCGGCCCGGTGGCGGACACCCTCCCCGCCCACGTGGCGGCCCTGCGCGCCGCGCTGGCCGGCGCCGACCTGGTCTGCACCACCGGCGGCACCATGCACGGCCCGGTGGACCACCTGCACCCCACGCTGGAGGCGCTCGGCGCGGACTACGTGGTCAACACGGTCGCCGTCCGCCCCGGTTTCCCGATGCTGCTCGCCCGGCTCGCCGGCGACGACGGCCGGGTCCGGTTCGTCGCCGGCCTGCCCGGCAACCCGCAGTCCGCGATCGTCGCCCTGGTCTCGCTGGTCGCCCCGCTCCTCGCCGGCCTCCAGGGCCGGCCGATGCCGGTGCTGCCGCACGCGACACTCGCCGAGCCCGTGCCCGGTCGCGGCGACCAGACCCACCTCGCCCTGGTCCGGTTGGACCGGGCCACCGACACCGCCCACCCGGTCCGGCACGTCGGCTCGGCGATGCTGCGCGGGCTGGCCGGCGCCGACGGCTTCGCGGTGATCCGCCCCGGCACCATCGGCGAGGTCGGCGCGCGGGTGCCGGTCGTACCGCTGCCGTTGCTGCCCGGGGAGCGGTCGTGGTGACCGCCGGCCCGGCGGTGACCGTGCTCGCGGTCTCCGACCAGCCGCTCGACCTCGCCGCGCACGAGGCGGCGGTCGCCGACCGCCGGGCCGGCGCGGTGGTCTCCTTCCAGGGCGTGGTCCGCGACCACGACCACGGCCGGCCGGTCACCCTGCTGGAGTACGAGGGCCACCCCAGCGCCGTCGACGTGCTGCGCGAGGTGGCGGCCGAGGTCGCCGCCGACCCCGACGTGTACGCGGTCGCGGTCTCGCACCGGATCGGCCGGCTGGACATCGGCGACGTGGCACTGGTGGCGGCGGTCAGCACCGCGCACCGGACGGCGGCCTTCGCGGCCTGCGCCCGGCTGGTCGACGAGGTCAAGGCGCGGCTGCCGATCTGGAAGCGGCAGGTCTTCGCCGACGGCACCGAAGAGTGGGTCAACTGCCCCTAGCCGCCCCCCGCCCCTCCAAGATCCGCGCACTTTCACAGAAGGAGTGGCTGTTCCGCGTCGGAAAGCCGCTCTTTCTCTGAAAAAGTCGCCCGCACCGATCGGGCGGGGGCGGTGAGCGGGAGGGTCAGCGGCGGCCGGTCGCGGTGGCGACCCGGGCGAGCCGGTCGGTGTAGAAGGCGGGCTCGGCGCCCGGGCGCCACGGCAGCGCGGCCACCAGCACGATCAACGCCAGCGCGAGCGAGTTCTCCATCAGCGCGCCGAACAGGCCGTCCTGGTAGTGGGAGACCTCGGGGAGCTGGTGCTCGTACGGCCAGATCGGCGAGATCACGAAGAGCAGGTAGAGCCCGGCCGCCGCGACGCCGTGCCGCAGGCCGGTGAGCGTCGGGTACCAGATCGGCGGGCGCAGCCCGTTGACCCCGGGCGGCCCCCCGTACGCGGAGACCTGTCCGGGCCGCGGGGACAGGCCCCGGCTCGCCTCGCGGCGGCGTACCGCGGCGTCGGCCAGCACGACGATCGCCGGGATGACCCAGACCAGGTGGTGCGACCAGGAGATCGGGCTGATCACGTTGGCGGTCAGCCCGATCAGGGTGAACGCGGTCAGCTCGTCACCGTCGGCGCGCGCGTTCGCCGCCCGGGAGAGCCCGAGCGCCAGGATCAGCACGGAGAACGCCAGCCAGAGCAGGCCGGGCGTCTCGATCGAGTCGTAGAGCCGGGCCAGCAGGCCGGCCAGCGACTGGTTGGGGGTCATGTCCGCGGCCCCGACCCGCTCGGTATGCCACAGCACGCCGCCGAAGTAGGCCCGCGACTCCGTCCCGACCAGCGCGAACGTCCCCATGGTCACGCCGATCGTGGTGCCGACGGCGGTGGCCGCGGTACGCCACTGACGGGTGATCAGCAGGTAGACGATGAAGAGCGCGGGGGTCAGCTTGACCGCGGTGGCCAGGCCGATGCCCGCGCCCGCCCAGGATCCGCTGTGCAGGAAGCGCAGGAACGCGCCGTCGGTGGGCCGGCCGTGGGTGCCCCGCCGGGACCGCCAGCGCAACCCCACCAGGTCGGCCATGACCAGCGCGAAGAGCAGCAGGTTGACCTGGCCGTACCCGAGGGTCTCCCGGACCGGCTCGAGGGCGACGGCCATCGGCGTCGCGACGGCCACGGTGAACCAGAGCGGCCAGGCCAGCCGGTCGACGATCGGGCGCAGCAGCGCGGCCAGCACGACCGCCAGAGCGGCGATGCTGACCGCCGCGTTGATCCAGCCGGCGGCCTCGATCGGAAGGCGGGCCATCGGCAGCATCATCAGCGCGGCGAAGGGCGGGTAGGTGAACCCGAGGGTGGTGGTGGGTGCGATGAACTCGTAGAGGTCATGACCGCTCGCCCACCACACCACCGCGCCGTGGTAGATCTTCATGTCGAAGAAGTTGTACGGCCGCCCGAACGCACCGATGGCGAGCCATGCGGTGTAGGCGACGGTGGCCACGACGCCGGTCCGTACGACTGTCCTTCGATCGATACCACGCGTTGCGCGACGGACTGGGGCGAGGCGGTCCACCCGTCTACCGACGGTCGCCGGCATGGCGTGGCCACCCCCGTACCAAGATCGTCCTACCCGTCCAGGTCCGGTACGGAGCCTAGAACGGCGCCTCACGTTGATGCCTCCCGCGTTATGCGACCGTGTCCGATCCCACACATGTTTTTGACATTTCCACCGCGTTAACGGCTGTCGGGTGGTTCAGGTAATTCGCGGCCTTGCGGGGGTGATGGCCGTATTGACGCAGGTCAGCCCGGAAGTCGTCTGGCGGCGGACGCGGACCGGACCGCGATCCGGGCTTCCCGGCGGGCGGTACGCACCGCGCGCTGCACGGAACGTTGAGAGTGGCCGATGCGGTGACCCGCCCGCCAGCGCAGACCCGGCTTCCCCTCGGTGTCCGCGGCGGCGAGCAGCAGGCCACCGAAGAGCCCGAGATTCTTCAGGAAGTGGACCTGGTTGTTGTTCCGCATCGCCGGGTCGTCGTTGTTCCAGAAGGGATGTCCCGCGGCCGTGGTGGGTACCAGCGTGCCGGCGAGCACCAGCGCGGCCGGCCGGGTGAACTTCCCGGTGGCCAGCATCAGACCGGCGGCGAGTTGCACGGCGGCATTGGCGCGGATCAGTGTCTCGGTGTCGGTGGGGAGCTGGGGGGCGACCCGGGTGATCAGCGGGGCGACCCGGTCCGTCAGCGGCTTGGCGGCCGGGACCAGGCGCTGGGGGTCCTGGAGAATGCGAGCGCCGCTGACCACGAAGATGCCGCTCAACATGACACGGGCGAGGGAGCGCACGGGTTTCATGGATCAGTCATACCCCGTCGCGGCGGCTGCTACCCGGGCAACGGCCGATCCGGACCGGCCGGCGTGGACATCACGCCACGCCGATCCGAGCGACCGTCGCTGATGGACCGGCGTCGGCGGGTAACGTCGCGCGGGTGACCACCCTGCGGCTCCGCCCCGAGGACCCGGCCGACCACGGCCCGGTCCGCCAGGTGCTGGCCGCGGCCTTCGCCCGGCCGGACGGCACCACCCCGGGCGAGGTCGCCCTCGTCGAGGAGCTGCGGGGCACCGACGCCTGGATCCCCGAGCTGGCGATGGTGGCCGAGTACGGCGGCGAGGTGGTCGGCTACGCCCTGCTGAGCCGGGTCCGGGTGGAGTCCGACGACGTCCGCGCCCCCGCGCTGGCGCTCGGCCCGGTCGCGGTGGCCCCGCACCGGCAGCGGGTCGGGCACGGCACGGCGGTGGTACAGGCCGCGCTGGACGGGGCGACCGAGCTGGGCGAGCGACTGGTGGTGGTGCTCGGCGACCCGGCCTACTACCGGCGCTTCGGCTTCACCCGGGCGGACCGGATGGGCCTGACCAGCCCTTGGTCGGGCCTGGGCGAGCCCTGGCAGGCGCTGGTGCTGCCGCCGGCCACCAGCGGCGAGCCGCCCGTGCCGCGTGGCGAGGCGGTCTTCCCGGCGCCCTGGTCCCGGGTCTGACCGCCGGGCTCATGCCGGCTGGGTGCGCAGGTAGCGGCCGAAGTGCGGGACGGTGAACGCGACCGTGCCGCGCTCGCCGGAGTAGATCAGCCCCTTCTTGATCAGCGCGTCCCGGGCCGGGGAGAGGCTGGCCGGCTTCCGGCCGAGCGCCCGGGCGATCTCCGCCGTCGGTACGGCCGCGTCCATGTCGTCCCGGCCGCCGCCGTCGGCCTCCCCCGCCACCAGGGACAGCGTCGCCATCGCCCGCATGTACTCCCGCTCGGCCGGGGTGGCCCGCTCGAACCGGGAGCCGAAGAAGCCGACCGCCAGCTCGGACTCCGCCTCGGGCGCGGCGACCCGGACGTCCGCGGCGGTGATCGGCGAGCGGGGGGCGTGGTCCCAGGTCGCCTTCCCGTACGACTGGACGAAGTACGGGTAGCCGCCGGACTTCTCGTAGAGCAGGTCGAGCGCCTTCTGCTCGTACTCGACCTCCTCCCGCTCGGCCGGCGCGCAGAGCGCGTGGTCGGCGGCGATCCGATCGAGCCGGTCGATGCGCTGGTAGCGGAAGAGCCGTTCGGAGTACGACTTGGCCGCGCTGAGCACCGCCGGCAGGTGCGGCAGGCCGGCGCCGACCACGATCAGCGGCGCGCCGAGCTGGGACAGTTCGTGGCAGGCGGCGCAGAGCGCGGAGACGTCCTCCGCGCCGAGGTCCTGCATCTCGTCGATGAAGACCGCGATCCCGGTGCCCACGTCGGCGGCGACCGCCGCGGCGTCGCTGAGCAGCTCCACCAGGTCGATCTCGATGTCGCCGGAGTCGGCCCGGCCGCTGGTCGCCGGTACGTCGATGCCGGGTTGCCAGCGGTCGCGCAGCTTCGGGGCGGCGCCGCCGCGGCCGCTCGGGGCGGACCGCTGGGCGAACGCCTTGAGCACGCCGAGGAAGGCGTCGATCCGGTCCGGGGCGCGGTGCCGGGGCGCGAGTTCGCGGACCGCCATGTGCAGCGCGGCGGCCACCGGGCGGCGCAGCGACTGATCCGGCCGGGCCTCGATCTTGCCGGTGCCCCAGAGGTGGTTGATCGCCTGCGAGCGGAGGGTGTTCAGCAGGACGGTCTTGCCCACGCCACGCAGGCCGGTGAGCATCAGGCTGCGTTCGGGGCGGCCCCGGGCGATGCGTTCCAGCACCACGTCGAAGACGTCCAGCTCCCGCCCACGGCCGGCGAGTTCGGGCGGGCGCTGGCCGGCGCCGGGGGCGTACGGGTTGCGGACCGGATCCACGCATCGCACAGTATCGGCCCGTCTAGCCGCGGGGCTAGAGATGCATAGACAGGGCTACCGGCGTGTCTCGGGCCCTCGAGATGAATCTGGGGCTGTCTAGCGTCCACGCTAGAGAGCCCCAGATTCGGTTACCGGTGGGATCAGCGCTGCTTGAGGCAGAGGACGAAGTCGAGGGTGTCCAGCTCGCTGTCGAAGAAGTACCAGTTGGTGTAGCCCTTCACCTGGGCGCACTTCGCCTCGGCGTCCCTCTCGCCGCTGGTCGCCCCGTCGAAGCGGCGCAGCACCTCGTACGTCTTCGGGGCGCAGTCGCTGATCAGCAGCTTGGGCTTGCCGCCGGCCGGACCCTCGTTGCGCACGCACTGCCCCGCCTTGACGAACCGCGGGTCGGCCGACGAGGCGGGGGCCGGGGTGGTGGGCGCCGGCTCGGCCGGCCCGGGGACCGCCGCGCTCGACTGAGCGGGCGCGGTGGTGCCGGCCGCCGGGCTCGGCTCGTCGTCGTGCCCGAGCAGGTACCAGATGGTGCCCACGCC
The DNA here is from genome assembly GCF_049844475.1 of Micromonospora sp. DT47. Taxonomy (NCBI): domain Bacteria; kingdom Bacillati; phylum Actinomycetota; class Actinomycetes; order Micromonosporales; family Micromonosporaceae; genus Micromonospora; species Micromonospora sp. DT47. Next base: position 167,941 of record NZ_JBNCLC010000005.1, read on the forward strand.
GGCGAGCACCAGCACCGCCAGCACCGCCAGCACCGCGATCAGCGGCCCCCGGCCGCGCTTCGGCGCCGGGTTGCCCGGGTACGCCGCCGGACCGGCCGTCGAATACGGGTCGTACGCCCCGGTCGGGACGTACCCGCCGGGGGCCTGCGGCGGGTAGCCCGACTGCCCGGCGTACGACTGGTAGGGCTGACCCGGCGCGGCGGCCGGCTCCCGCGGCGGGTAGCCCGGGGCGGGCTCGCCCCAGCCGCGCTGCTCCGGCGCGGCCCCGTACCCGTCGTCGGGGAGTCGCCCACCCCACGGCTCCGCGGAACCGCCACCCGGGGGTCCGTAGTTGGCCATGCACGCCCTCCCGCATACGAGTGCTGAAGGCCGGCCACCCCGGGAGGGACGCCGACGCCTTGGTCACCGTAGCCTGGTCCACCGATGAGCTCACCTCCCGCGAGTGCGACATCCGCCCGCCCCGCCCTGATCTGGACCGCGCTGATCCTGGTCTACGTCCTCTGGGGCTCCACCTATCTCGGCATCCGGATCGCGGTGGAGTCGCTGCCGCCGCTCGCCTCGGCCGCCACCCGGTTCGCCGCCGCCGGCCTGGTGCTGGCCGCCGTCCTCCGGTGGCGCCGGGGCCCCGGCGCACTCCGGGTCGACCGGGGCCAGCTCGGCTCGGCCGCCCTGGTCGGGTTCCTGCTGCTCGCCAGTGGCAACGGGTTGGTGGTGCTCGCCGAGTCCGGCCCGCCCGGGGTGGCGGTGCCGTCGGGCATCGCCGCGCTGCTGGTGGCGACCGTCCCGCTGCTGGTCGTGGTGCTCCGCACGGCCACCGGGGACCGGCCCCGGGGATGGACCTTCGCCGGGGTGACACTGGGCTTCCTCGGGCTGGTGCTGCTGGTCCTGCCGACCGGCGGCGCGGGCGCGGCACCGCTGGCCGGCGCGCTGACCGTGGTCGCCGCGGCCACCTGCTGGTCGATCGGCTCGTTCCTCTCCGGCCGGTTGCGGATGCCCGCCGATCCCTTCGTCGCCACCGTGTACGAGATGTTCGCCGGCGCGGCGGCGCTCGCCGTGCTGGCGGTGGGCCGGGGCGAGCTGCGGGGCTTCTCCCCGGCCGAGGTGACCACCCGGTCCTGGCTCGCCCTGGCGTACCTGATGGTGGCCGGCTCGCTGGTCGCCTTCACCGCGTACGTCTGGCTGCTGGCGCACGCGCCGATCTCGCTGGTCGCCACCTACGCGTACGTCAACCCGGTGGTCGCGGTGGGGCTGGGCGCGCTGCTGGTCGCCGAGCCGGTCACCGCGCAGGTGTTGCTCGGCGGGGCGGTGATCGTGGCCGGGGTGGCCCTGGTGGTGAGCACCGAGCGCCCCCGGCGGCCGGTCGAGGGAGCCGCGGTGGGGACAGCCGTGGAGCCGGCCCGCCGGTAACGTCCCGGGCCGTGTCCGTCGGCCTGGTGGCCACCGCCGTGCTGCTCGGTGCGCTGGTCGGCGGCGCTGGTCGCCGGCGCCCCCGGCCGGTTGCCCGTCGCGCGTGCTGGGCCACGGCGTGTCGGGCCGGCCGGGCAGATTCCGCGGTGATCGACATGACTGAGAGGCATGAATATGCCTCTCAGTCATATCGCTGATGACGATGACGGGACGCACCGGGATCACGGTGCGTGACGCCATGGGCTCGTCCGAGCGTCCGGCCGCGTGCCACCTCCGTCGTGGGGCGGGGAGCCGGGCGGTCAGATCAGCCGGAGCTGGCGGTCCCTGGGGCGGCGCGGCTCGGCCTCGCCGAACCGCTCGAACAGCCCCGGGTCGATGACGTCGAGGAACGGCGACGGCCGGCACTCGCGCTCCGACCCGTGCCGGACCCGCCGGGCGGCGTGACTGACGTAGAGCCGGTCCTGGGCGCGGGTCAGCCCGACGAAGAAGAGCCGGCGCTCCTCGGCGACCGCGTCGTCGTCCGGTGCGGACCCGGGCCAGCGCAGCGGCAGCAGCCCGTCCTCCGCGCCGACCAGGAAGACCACCGGGAACTCCAGCCCCTTGGCGGCGTGCAGGGTCAGCAGGGTGACCGCCTCGGCGCGCGGGTCGAGCGCGTCCACCTCGGCGCCGGTGGCCAGCTGGGACAGGAACAGCTCCAGGTCGTCGCCGCAGCGGCGGGCCAGCGGGGTGAGCAGGTCGACGGCGGTACGAACGTCCTCGGGGCGTACCGCGCCGGAGCCATCCAGGGTGGGGGCGGCGAACCGCTCGGCGAGCACCTGGCCGGTGAGGCGTACCCGGGCGGGCAGCCCGCCGCCGAGGCCGTCGGCGTGCCGCAGCTCGCGGGCGATCGCCATCACCCCGGGCCGGTCCCGCAGCCGGTCGTGCGAGCGCTTCTGCACCGGGATGTTCGCCCGGGCCAGCGCGTCCACGATCGGCGCGGCCTGCGAGTCGGTGCGGTAGAGCACCGCGATGTCGGAGAACGACAGGGTGGTCGCCCGGCCGTCGATCCGGCCGGAGTCCAGCGACCGGTGGGAGAGGCCGCCGACCAGCTCGTCGATGGTGCGTACCACGAAGTCGGCCTCGTCGGAGACGGAGGCCGCGGGGTAGCGACCGACCAGCGGCGCCTCCGGGTCGAGCCGGGCCGGGTCCAGCCGGCGGCCGCGGACCAGCGACGCCGGCGCGATGGCCTGCACCGCTGCGGCCAGGATCGGTGCCGAGGAGCGGTAGTTGCGGTTCAGCCGGACCAGCCGCGCGTCGGTGAAGTCCTGCGAGAAGCGCAGGAAGTAACCGACGTCCGCGCCGCGGAACGAGTAGATCGCCTGGTCCGGGTCGCCGATCGCGCAGAGGTTGCCGTCGGCGGGGCTGAGCAGGCGCAGCAGCTCGTACTGGACCGCGTCGACGTCCTGGTACTCGTCGACGAAGATCCACCGCCACCGCTCCCGGTAGCCGCGCACCAGTTTCTTGTCGGCCCTGAGCAGCGCGACCGGCAGGGTGAGCAGCTCGTCCAGGTCGACGAGGTCCTGCTTGCGCAGCAGCGCGGTGTAGCGGGCCGGGTCGTCGCCGGCCTCGGCGCGGGCCGCCGACCGGTCCGCGTCGTCGGCGATCCGGAAGTCCGCCGGCAGCCCGGCCGCGTCCGCGTTCTCCCGCAGGATGGTCAGCCCGAGCGAGTGGAAGGTGCCCACGGTGACGTCCTCGGCCACCGGCCCGAGCAGCCCGTCCAGGCGGTGCCGCAGCTCCTCGGCCGCCCGGCGGGTGAAGGTGATCGCCAGGCACTGCTCGGGGAAGACGTTCAGCTCCGCGCAGAGGTACGCGATCCGGTGGGTCAGCGTCCGGGTCTTGCCGGTGCCCGGGCCGGCCACGATGAGCAGCGGCCCGCCCGGCGCGGAGGCGGCCACCCGCTGCATCGCGTCCAGCCGGTCCAGCAGGCCGGTGCCGACCTCCTCCATGCCGGCGAGCATCGGCTCGAACGGCTCGTGCGGGGAGGGCGCCGGCGCGATCGGTGGGGGCGGCGCGGACTTCCGCTTCGGCTCGGGCTTCGCTGCCGCCGGGCGCTTGGCCTTCGCCTTCGCCGCCTGCTCCGCCGGGGTGCGCTGCGCGGGCACGGGTACGTCGAAGAGCGTCTCCTGCGCGGTCGGGGCACCGGAGGCGCCCAGCTCCGCCGGGTCGAAGAGGGTGATCACGCCGTACTCGCCGTCGTAGCCCGGCACCCGGCGGACGTCGCCGCGCCGCAGCCGGCCGATCCCCTCGGCGAGCAGCTCCCCGCCGACCCGGCCGATCTCGTTCAGCGGGGTGGCGGTGAGGATCTCCAACTCCGGGCCGAGCGCGGTGATCAGCTCGTTGAGCTTCCCCTCGACCTTCTTCGACCGGGCACCCACCTTGTTGATCTCACCGAGGATCTCGGCCAGCGGCACCAGGTGGGTGACCTCGCGGGCGTGCGGGGGGCGGTGCCCCTCGGGCCGGTCGGCCAGCTCCCCCACCCGGCTCAGCACCCCGACGGTGAGCGGCTTGCCGCACTCCGGACAGCGTCCGCCGGCCTCGCGGGTGCGTTCCGGCGACCAGTTGACGCCGCAGAGCCGGTGCCCGTCCGCGTGGTACTTCCCCTCCTCGGGGAAGAACTCGATCGTCCCGGCCAACCCGTCGCCGGTGCGCAGTGCCTCCCGGATCGCGAAGTAGTCCCGACCCGAGTCGAAGACGGTGGCCTCCCGGGCCAGCGCCGGCGGCGAGTGCGCGTCCGAGTTGGAGACCAGTTGGTAGCGGTCCAGGCTGCCGACCCGCCAGTTCATCTCCGGGTCGGAGGAGAGGCCGGTCTCCACCGCGAAGACGTGCTCGGCCAGGTCGGCGTAGCAGTCCGCGATCGCGTCGAAGCCGGACTTCGAGCCCAGCGCGGAGAACCAGGGCGTCCAGATGTGCGCCGGCACCAGGTAGCCGTCCGGGCTCGCCTCGAGGGTGATCTCCAGCAGGTCCCGGGAGTCCAGGCCGAGGATCGGCCGGCCGTCCGAGCCGAGGTTGCCGATCCGGCCCAGCGCGGTGTTGAACCGGGCCACCGCGTCCAGGTCGGGCAGGTAGATCAGGTGGTGCACCTTGCGGGTCCGGTCGTCCCGCTTGTAGATCGTGGAGATCTCCACGCTCAGCATGAACCGGACCGGGTCGGTCTCCGCCGCGCTGGCCAGCCGGGGCGGCAGCCGCCGGGCGATGTCCCGCTCCGCCTCCGGGCTCAGCCGGTACAGGCCCGGCTCGGCCGGGTGCAGCGTCTCGCGGAGGTGGTCGTACCAGGCGGGGTGGGTGAAGTCGCCGGTGCCGAGCACCCCGATGCCCTTGCGCCGGGCCCACCAGCCGAGGTTCGGCAGGGTCAGGTCACGGCTGCACGCGCGGGAATACTTCGAGTGGATGTGCAGGTCCGCGACGAACGACGGGACGCCACCGGGGGACGCGGCGCTGAACGGAGGCACGCCGCATCCTGTCACGGCCGGTCCACTGCCCGCCCGCCGCCACGCGTGGGCGTGACCTGAGCAATGCGGTGCTGGACTGTGCGGCCCACCCGCGTTATGGGGTGCGGAGCTCGACCAGGGTGATCTGCGGCGGGGCGCCGACCCGGACCGGCGGACCCCAGAAGCCGGCGCCGTTGGTCACGTAGACCTTGGTGCCGTCCACCTCGCCCAGCCCGGAGACCACCGGCTGCTGGAGCCCGACGAGCAGGTTGAACGGCACGATCTGGCCGCCGTGGGTGTGCCCGGAGAGCTGCAGGTCGACGCCGAACTTCGCCGCCTCGAGCGCGGCCACCGGCTGGTGGGCCAGCAGCACCACCGGGCGGCTCGGGTCGCGGTCGCCCAGCGCGGCGGCGTAGTCGGCGGGGGCGGCCAGGCCGGTCCCGGCGGCGGTGACGTCGTTGACCCCGGCCAGGTCCAGCACGCCGCCCCCGGCGCGGATCTCCTGGCGCTGGTTCTGCAGCACCCGCAGGCCGAGCCGGTCCAGCTCCTGCACCCACTCCTCCACGCCGGAGTAGTACTCGTGGTTGCCGGTGACGAAGAAGTTGCCGTACCGCGAGCGCAGGTCACGCAGCGGCTCGGCCGCCTCGCCCAGTTCGGCCACCGAGCCGTCGACCAGGTCGCCGACGACCGCGACGAGGTCGGCGTCGAGCCGGTTGATCGCGGCGACGATCCGCTCGGTGTGCGCCCGGCCGCGCAGCGGGCCGAGGTGGATGTCCGAGACGGTGGCGATCCGCAGGCCGTCCATGCCGCGGGGGAGCCTGGCCAGCGGGATGCGTACCCGGTCCAGCTGCGGCGGACCCGTCGCGCTGCGGACGCCGTACCCGGTCACGCCGGCGGCGGTGAGCCCGGCGAAGATCGCGGCCCCCCGGGCGAGCAGCAACCGGCGGGACGGGTCGTGGTCCGGCTCGGCGACCGCCTCGGCGGCCGGCGGGTCGGCGGCCGGCGGGTCGGCGGCCGGCGGGTCGGCGGCGCCGGCGGCCCCGACCAGCACCGGCTCCGGCGCGGCGGTGGTCGCCTCGGCCACCGTCGCCCGGCGGCGCAGCACCAGCTTCGCGACCGCCATCGGCACTTCCAGCACCAGCAGCAGCACCAGCAGGTAGAACATCACCGCAAGCCACAGGTAGCCCGGCCAGGCCAGCCAGTGCGCCCCGACCCGGGTGCCCACCATGGTGGCCGGTACGAGCAGCGCCAGCACCAGCGCGACGACTCCGCCGACCCGCCGCCACCGCCCCGGGCCGGTGGTGTCCCCGACCAGTCGCTTCCACAGGTAGAAGTGGATCAGACCAGTGATCAGCGCGAGGGTGGCCACGAAAGCCAGAGTCGCCAACATGCCGCCCCTTCTCAGCCGCCCGCGAAGGGGGGCAGCACGTCGATCGTGCTCCCGGCCGGCAGCGGTGTCCGACGATCATGACAGGTCACGCCGTCGACCAGGAAACTCGCGACCTGCAGCACCGCGGCCAGCCGGGGCCCGTGCCGTTGCGTGAGCTCACCGACCAGTTCGTCCAGACTGCGGCCCGCGGATGCGGTCTCCTCGGTCCGGCCGGCGGCGGCCCGGGCTCCGGCGAAGTAGCGGACGGTGACGTCCACGGCTCAGCCTCCGATCGCGGACATCGGCCGGGCGGGTTGCAGGAACGTCGGGTCGTCGATGCCGTGCCCGGCCCGCTTGCCCCGCATCGCCGCCTGCCAGCGCCGGGCCAGCTCGGCGTCGTCCGCGCCGGCCCGCAGGGCGCCGCGCAGGTCGGACTCCTCGGTGGCGAAGAGGCAGGCCCGGACCTGGCCGTCGGCGGTGAGCCGGGTGCGGTCGCAGTCGCCGCAGAAGGGTCGGGTCACGCTGGCGATCACCCCGACCCGGACCGGGCCGCCGTCGACCAGCCAGGTCTCGGCGGGTGCCGCGCCCCGCTCGGCCGGGTCCGGGGTCAGCTCGAACTCCGCCGCGAGGGAGGCGAGGATCTCGTCCGCGGTGACCATCGTCGTACGGTCCCAGCCGTGCTGGGCGTCCAGCGGCATCTGCTCGATGAACCGCAGCTCGTAGTCGTGGTCGAGGGCGAACCGCAGCAGGGCCGGGGCCTCGTCGTCGTTGACGCCCCGCATCAGCACCGAGTTGACCTTGACCGGGGTCAGCCCGGCCGTTGCCGCGCCGGCCAGCCCGGCGAGCACGTCGGCGAGCCGGTCCCGGCGGGTCAGCCGGGTGAACCGGTCCCGGTCGAGGGTGTCCAGCGAGACGTTCACCCGGTCCAGCCCGGCACCGCGCAGGGGGGCGGCGAGCCGTTCCAGCCCGAGGCCGTTGGTGGTCAGCGAGATCCGGGGGCGGGGCGTCAGCGCGGCCACCGCGGAGACGATGCCGACCAGACCGGGCCGGATCAGTGGCTCACCGCCGGTGAACCGCACCTCGGTCACCCCGAGCCGTTCCACGGCGACCCGGATCAGCCGGACGATCTCGTCGTCGCCGAGCAGCTGCGGCCCGGCCAGCCAGGGCAACCCCTCCGCCGGCATGCAGTAGGTGCAGCGGAGGTTGCACTTGTCGGTCAACGACACGCGCAGGTCCCGGGCGACGCGGCCGTACCGGTCGACGAGGACGCCGTCGGTCGTCGGGGTGGCGGTCACCCGTCGACCGTAGCGCGACCGGCCCCGCGCAGCGCCATGCGGGCGGCGCCGGCCACCGCGTCCCGGTACGACGTGCCGAACAGCGCGCTGTGCACGAGCAGCAGGTGGAGCTGGTGCAGCGGCAGCCGCTCCCGCCACCCGTCGGCCAACGGCCACGCCTCCCGGTAGGCGTCCATGATCCGGTCCAGGTGCGGCGGCCCCCCGAAGAGGGTCAGCTGGGCGAGGTCGGTCTCCCGGTGGCCACCGTGCGCCGCCGGGTCGATGAGCCAGACCCGGTCGTCGGCGCCCCAGAGCATGTTCCCCGACCAGAGGTCGCCGTGCACCCGGGTCGGCGGCTCGTCACCGCCGAACTCGCCGATCCGGTCGACGATCTCCTCCACCAGCGTGGCCTCCGCTCCGGTGAGCGCGCCGTCGTCCACCGCCATCCGCAGGTACGGCACCAGCCGGCGCTGGGCGAACCAGGTCGACCAGGGGCCCTCGTGCGGGGTGTTGTCCTGCGGCAGCGCGCCGATGAAGCCGGGCCAGTCGGCACCGAACGCGGGCGCGCCCGCCCGGTGCATCCCGGCCAGCTCCCGGCCGAACCGTTCCGCCGCCTCCGGCGTCGGCTCGCCGGGCTCCACCCAGTCCAGCGCCAGCAGCTCCGGCAACGCCACGATCACCTCCGGTACGGCCACCGTGCCGGCCTCCCGCAGCCAGCGCAGCCCGGCGGCCTCGGTGGCGAAGAAGTGCTCGGGCACCGGCCGGCCCGCCCGTTCCGGCCAGGCCTTGGCGAAGACCGAGTGGCCGTCGTCGAGGGTGAGCCGGGAGGCGGCGCAGATGTCCCCGCCGGAGACCGGGGTCTCCCGGATCCGCTGGTGGGTCAGGAACGTGGGCAGGTGCTCCGGGTGCGCCCGCAGGTACGCCAGATCCATCAGCGCAACGTATCCGCTCCCCGGCCCGGACGTGACCCGGCGCGGCCATCGGTGAGCGCCGGGTGGATTCCGAGACTCCCCGAATCCGTGCCACCTGCGGGAATACTCTCCGTGTCTGTGGACAACCCGCGTGTCGTCCACAGGGCCTGTCGGCCGCGCCCGAGTGGCCGCAGGCTGCCCCCATGAACGCGACCGACCGCCCCCGGCTCACCGTCCGCTCGCCCGCCGACCTGATCGCCGCCGTGCCCTACCTGCTCGGCTTCCATCCCGCCGACAGCGTGGTCGTGGTGGCGCTGCGCGGTCGGCGGATCGTCTTTGCCGCCCGGGCGGACCTGCCCGACCGTGACGCCGACCCGCGGCTGCCCGCCCGTCACCTGGGCGGCGTCCTCGGCCGGCAGGACGCCGAGTCCGTCACCGTCATCGGCTACGGGCCGGCCGAGCGGGTCACCCCCACCGTGGACGCGGTCGGCGGCGCGCTCACCGATGCCGGGCTGACGGTGCTCGACGCCCTCCGGGTGACCGACGGGCGGTACTGGTCGTACCTCTGCACCGAGGCGGACTGCTGCCCGCCCGACGGCACCCCGTACGACCCGGGAACCAGCCAGGTCACCGCCGCGGCGGTCTTCGCCGGCCAGGTGGCGCTCCCCGACCGGGCCGCGCTCACCGCCCAGGTGGCGCCGGTCGGGACGGACCGGGACGCGATGCGACGTGCCGGTGTCCGGGCCGAGCGGCGGCTGCTCGACTTCCTGGAGCAGGCACCCAGCGCCGATCTGCTGGGTGGCCGGTCGGTCCGGGCCGCCGGGGTGACCGCGGTCCGGACCGCGCTGCGCCGGCACCGCCGGGGGGAGCGGCTGACCGACGACGAGGTGGCCTGGCTCAGCCTGCTTCTCACCCACCTGCCGGTCCGGGACCACGCCTGGGAGCGTACCGACGGGCGTGAGGAGGACATCAGCCTCTGGAGCGACGTGCTGCGCCGCGCCGAGGAGGAGCTGATCGCCGCGCCCGCGAGCCTGCTGGCGTTCGCCGCGTGGCGGGCCGGCCAGGGGGCGTTGGCCGCGGTGGCGCTGGAACGGGCGCTGGCGGCCCACCCCGACTACTCGCTCGCCCAGCTCCTCGACGACCTGCTCCGGCGCGGGGTGCCCCCGTCCGAGCTGGACGGCTGGCCGGCGGTGGGCGAGCCGGGCGTGGTGCGTCGCCGCCCCCGTCGCCGGGGCCGGCTGCGCCGGGGCATCGGGTGAGCGGCTCAGTCGACGGCGACCCGCTGCGCGCCGGCGTAGACGTTCATCGTCCGGCCGCGCAGGAAGCCGACCAGGGTCATCCCTGCCTCGTCGGCCAGGTCCACCGCGAGCGAGCTGGGCGCGGAGACCGCGGCGAGCAGCGGCACGCCCGCCATCCACGCCTTCTGGGTCAGCTCGAAGCTGGCCCGGCCGGAGACCAGCAGCACGTGTCGGGCCAGCGGCAGCCGGCGTTCCCGCACGGCCCAGCCGACCACCTTGTCCACCGCGTTGTGCCGGCCGACGTCCTCCCGGAGCACCACCAGTTCGCCGTCCGGGGTGAAGAGTCCCGCCGCGTGCAGCCCGCCGGTGCGGTCGAAGGCCCGTTGGGCCGAGCGCAGCCGGTCCGGCAGCCCGGCCAGGACGTCCGCCCGTACGGTGAGCGCGTCCTCCGCCACCGGGTACGGCGAGCGGGTCCGGATGGCGTCGATGCTGGCCTTGCCGCAGACCCCGCACGAGCTGGTGGTGTAGAAGTTGCGCGACGGGTCGGTGGTCGGCTCCGGCACGCCGGGAGCGAGCACCACGTCGACCACGTTGTACGTGTTGGGCGTCTCCGCGCCCGCGCAGAGCTGGGCGGTGAGCACGTCCTCGGTCGACCGGATCAGCCCCTCGGTGAGCAGGAAGCCGATCGCCAGGTCGATGTCGTCGCCGGGGGTCCGCATGGTCACCGCGAGAGGGCGGCGCCGGCCGGCGCCGGCCGGGCCGACCCGGATCTCGAACGGCTCCTCCACCGACAGGTTGTCCGGGCGGCGTTCCGGGGCGCGTCCGTCGGCCACCGCGTCGAGGTCGATCCGGAGCACGCCACGTCGATCAGTCGCCCGTCCCATCCCGCCATCCTGCCCCGCCCCCCGGGCGGCCCGCACGGCTCGGGCCGTTCGGGCCAGACCACGGCGGTCTGGCGCGCGTCTGCGGCCGGGGGCCGGCGCGGATACGGTGACCGGGTGACGGCGTACGCGGCGGTGGTGCTCGCCGGAGGCGCGGCCCGCCGGATGGGTGGGCGGGACAAGCCCGCCCTGCCGGTGGGTGGGCGGTCGATGCGGGACCGGGTGCTGGCGGCGGTCGCCGACGCCGCCCCGCGCGTGCTGGTCGGGCCGGCCGGGCCGGTGCCCGCCGACGTCCTGGTGACCCGGGAGGAGCCGCCCGGCGGTGGGCCGGTGGCCGCCACCGCGGCCGGGTTGGCCCTGCTCCACCCCGGTACGACCACCGTCGCCCTGCTCGCCGCGGACCTGCCGCTGCTCACCCGGGAGGCGGTCGCCGCCCTGCTCGAGGCGCTGGAGGCGGATCCGGGCGCATCCGCGAGCCCGGCCGACGGGTCCGCGCCCCGGGCGGCCGTGGCGGAGGTCCGCCTCGAGCACCCCGAGCCCCACACCGAGCCCCACGTCGAGCCGGAGCCGCAGGCGGGTCCCGACGGGGTCTGCTTCCTCGACGACCGGGGGCGGCGTCAACCGCTCTGCGGGGTGTGGCGGGTCGCGCCGCTGCGCGCCGCCCTCGGGCGGCTCGCCGCCCGCCGCGACGGCACGCTCGACGGCGCCGCCATGCGAGACCTGCTCGGCGAGCTGACCGTGCGGGACCTGCCCTGGTCCGGCAGCGGCCCGCCGCCCTGGTTCGACTGCGACACTGACTCCGACGTACGCCGGGCGGAGGAGTGGACACGATGACGGTGATGGACGACTGGGTCACGGCGGCCTGCGCGGAGCTGGGCCTCGACCCGGTCGACGTGCCGGTGCCGACGGTGCTGGACCTGGCCAAGGACGTCGCCCATCAGGTGCTGCGGCCGGGCGCGCCGGTCACCGCGTACCTGTTCGGGGTCGCCGTCGGTCGGGGCGCGGACCCGGCGGACGCGGCGGCGCGGCTGAGTGCCCTGGCCGGCACCTGGCCGGTGGAACTGGGCGGCGAACGCCCGGAGTGAGCGTCCCCCGCCGGGTTGTCCGATCCCGGTCGCGGTGGATTTGATCCCGCGTCCGCCTGGGTAGGGTGACCTTGACGGACGGAGGCGATCATGACGGCAGACCACCCCTCGGTGCCGACCGGTGATCATTCCGGCGGTTCGCCGGAGCAGCACGAATCGGTCCTGCTGGACGAGCCGACCACGGCCGACCTGCGGGCGAAGGTCACTGAGGCGTGGCGGGAGTTCGCCCGGGCGCTGGCCGACCGGCTGCGCGGGCTGCCCACCGGGGCCCACCTGGAGCTGACCCTCGACCCGACCGCCTCCGGCACCGGCGACGCCGTCTACTCGATCAGCGTCGACGCCGGCGACGGAGGCAGGTTGTCGGCGCGCGCGGTCGGCAACGCCACCCTGCCGCAGGGCTACCGGTTGGACCGCGCCGCGGTGGCGGACATGATCGCGCTCGGCTGGTCGCCCCCCGGCGTGCTGGAGGGCTCCGGCGAGCAGTTCGGCCTGGACGGCTCGACGACGGACGCCGGCAAGCTGGCCGCGCTGCTCTCCCGCACCCTGCGGGACGTCTACGGCGCGCCGCACCCGGCCTTCCTGGTCTACCTCGTGCACGACGCCGATGGCGAGCCGCTGCCGGTCGAGCCGCTCGGCACCGCCCGCAGCGACTTCGGCCCGGCCCGGGACGTCGAGGCCGACCTCGACGAGGCGCTGGGCGCCGCCGCGACCGCGCAGAACGGCGAGAACGACGTGCTGGCGCTGGAGGAGCGGGTCCGCACGGTCGTCTCCACCATGCTCAAGTCGAAGTCCGACCAGCTCCAGGTCGACTCGGACGGGGACATCAACATCCGCGCCGGCTCGGCGATGGTCTTCGTCCGGGTCCGCGACAACCCGCCCCTGGTCGACGTCTTGTCCCCGGTGCTCACCGAGGTGGAGCCGACCGAGCGGCTCTACGTGAAGCTCTCCGAGCTGACCAACCGGATGCCGATCGGCCGGCTCTACTGCGCCGACGACACGGTCTGGGCGTCCATCCCGGTCTTCGGCCGAAACTTCCAGGCCACCCACCTGATGCTCGCCGTGCAGGTGATGACCGGGCTGGCCGACGAGCTGGACGACCGGCTGCACGGCGAGTTCGGCGGCAAGCGCTTCTTCGGCGAGGGCGACAAGCCGGGCCGCGGCGAGGCCGAGCACCGGACCGGCATGTACCTCTGACTCGCCGGGAGCCGGCGGATGCCGCGCCTCCGGGCCGCGCCTCCGGGCCCGGAACGCGTGCGCCTCGGCCCCGCCGGCCTGCTCAGCCGACGTCGAGCAGGGTCTTGCCGACGGTGGCCCGCGATTCCATCGCGGCGTGCGCCTCGGCGGCCCGGTCCAGCGGAAAGCGCTGCCCGATCACCGGGCGGAGCCGCCCGGCCGCGCCCTCGGCCAGCGCCCGCTCGGTGAGGGCGCGCATCTCGACGGGGTCGGCCCCCGGGCGGAGCAGCGTCACTCCGCGCTCGGCGGCGAGTTCCTCGGGCACGTCGGCCCAGCTCCCGCCGGCCAGCCCGAAGCTGAGCATCCGGCCGCCCGGGTCGAGCAGGTCGAACGCCGTCCGGGCGACCTCGCCCCCCACCCCGTCGAGGACCACGTCGGCGCCGCCCACGGCGGCCCGGACCTGGTCGGCCCAGTCCCGCTCCCGGTAGTCGACCACCACCTCGACGCCTGAGGCGCGCAGCACGTCCGTCTTGCGCCGCCCGCCGGCGAGCGCGACCACCCGCGCGCCGGCCCGGGCGGCCAGCTGCACCAGCAGGCCGCCCACCCCGCCGGCGGCCGCCTCGACCAGGACCCGCTCGCCGGGGCGCGGGGTGGCCGCCCCGATCAGCATCAGCGCGGTACGGCCGTCGGCGAACAGGGCCACCGCCCGGTCCAGCGGCAGCCCGTCCGGCACCTCGATCGGCGCGGCGGCGTCCACCACGACCCGCTCGGCGTACCCGCCGGTGCCGCCGGTGCCGCTGACCACCCGCCGGCCGATCATCCCGGGCTCCACGCCCGGGCCCACCGCGCCGATCACCCCGCCGACGCCGTTGCCGGGGATCACCGGCAACGGGGCGCGGAACGGCCCGAACCCGGTGGCCCGGAACATCGTCTCGACGAAGGTGAGGTTGGCGTGGGCCACCTCGATCAGCACCTGTCCCGCGCCGGGAACCGGATCCTCCGCGACGCCCGGCGTCAGCACCTCCGGGCCGCCGAACTCCCGCAACCACACCGCCCGCACAACTCCCCCTCCGTCGTCACCCGCCACCATTCGACAACTTCAACCGGGGGTGAGGTCAACGGCGGCCGGCGGGCCGGTCAGGTCGCCGGAAGCCAGCCGACCTCGCGGGCGGTGACCGGGTCGGTGGCCTTCAGGCCCCCGTCCGACACGGTCCAGAGGGTGCCGGCCACCAGCAACGAGCGGGTCACCGCGGTGCCCGGCCCGTGGTCGACCGTGCCGACCTCGGCGATCCCGGTCGCGGAGACCCGCAGCAGCCGGACCGCGTCCTGCACCGGCAGGGCGACCAGGCCGGTGGTCGGCTGGTGGAGGAAGGCGTGCGGGTCGAACTCGGCCGCCGAGGCGGTGCCGGGTACGTGGTGCCGGGCCAGCCGGACCGGCCGGGCGGGGTCGGTCACGTCGAAGAGGGAGACCTGGAATCCGAGCGCCCGGCCCTGTTCGTCCGCCTCCTGCCCCACTCCGAGCAACCGGCCGTCCGGCAGCGGGTGCAGGTACGCCGACCAGCCGGTGATCCTCAGCTCGCCGGTGACCCGCGGCGCGGTCGGATCGGACAGATCGACGGTGTACAGCGGGTCGGTCCGGCGGAAGGTCACCACGTACCCGGTGGGGCCGAGGAAGCGCACCCCCTGGATCCGCTCGCCCCGGCCGAGGCCGCCGACCCGGCCGATCTCGTCCAGGGTGTCGCCCCGCCGGCGCAGCACGTGCACCGCCGACTCGGAGGTGGGATCGCCACCCCAGGCGCGTTCGGTGGTGGTGGCGATCCGCAGGTCACCCTGCCATTCGGAGAGCGCGTACTGGTTGAGCGGGGCGCCGGGGACCCGCCCGGCGGCGACGTACCGGGGGTGGCCCGGGCCGGTGAGGTCGAACCGGTAGACGTCGGTGGCGATCAGCTCCGACCACCGGCCCCGGGCTGTCCCCGGGATCGCCGGGCCGCGCTGGCCGATCAGGTAGAGGCTGCCGGCGGTGCCGTAGACGGTGTCCGCGTCGGCCGCGACGCCGACCGGGTCCCCGTCGCCGAGCCGGTCCGCGCCGAGATCGAAGCTGAGCACGGTGAGCAGCGAGGCGGCCGAACCGGTGGTGGGTCGGCTGACCCGGTCGCAGCCGACCCGGCCGGCGCCCTGGTCGGCGCCGGCCGTCCACTCGTACCGGGGCAGCCAGGCGTCCAGGCCGGCGCGGGCGATCACCGCGCGGTTCGCCGCGGTCCGCTCGGCGTCGGTGCCCTGCTCGGTGTACGGGAATGGCAGCCGGGGGGTGCTGCGGACCACGACCCGGGCGGTCGCGCCGGTCTGGCGCGCGTCGAGCAGGTTCCCGTCGATCCGGTACGTGGCCAGCACGCGCGGCGCCCCGGCGAGGTCGACCAGGACGAGGCGCGGTCCGGCCGGGCCGGCGGGGCGCTCGGTCGCTGTTCCGGCGTCCGGCGCGCCGGGACGGACCAGCGGTCCGGCGGGACGGGGCAGCGGTCCGGCGTCCGGCGCGGCGGCGCGGGTGAGCACCAGGGCCCGGCCGCCGTGCAGCAGCAGCCCGCCACCGGGCCCGGTGGCGTCCCACCCGGCGGTGGCGAGGAAGAGCCGCCCGGTGACCACCCGGGTGGCCGGGTCGACCACCCGCAGCACGCCCCGGGTCACCGTGACGATCCGCCGGCCGTCGGTCTTCACCAGGTCCGGCTCGTCGGCGTCCGGCTCGTGCGCGTTGGTGGTGGAGTGCTCCGGGGCCGCGGCCTTCTCCGCTGCGGCGGCGGCGGGCAGCGCGAGGTCTTCCTGGATCCCGGTACGCCAGCCGGGGTCGAAGCCCCACGGGCCGACCGCGGCGCTGGCGGCCGACCGCAGGTCGGCGAGGGCCTCGGCGCACGAGTCGTAGGCGACCAGCCGGGGCGGGGCGGCGACGGCCGGCGTCCCGCCCGATCCCGTTCCGGTCGGGGTGCTCCCGGCCAGCAGGCCGAGGGCGAGCAGGGTTCCGGCGGCGGCGTGGGTGGTTCCCCGTGTCATGTCGGTTCGGACGCGGCCCGGCGCCGCCCGGTTCCCGCCGTACCCGTCCGGTCCGTCCGAGCGCCGCCCGACCCGCCGCCCGGTCCGTCCGCCGCGCGATCCGGCGGCCGGGGCGGCGTCAGCCGGTGGACGGGCCGACGCCGGGCGACTCGACCAGCCGGGAGAGCACGATGGTGCTGCGGGTGGAGGTCACGAAGGACTCGGCGCGCAGCCGTTCCAGGGCATCCTCCAGATGGGAGATGTCCGCGGCCCGCAGGTGCACGAGCGCGTCCGCCTCCCCGGAGACCGTGTACGCCCCGACCACCTCCGGGTGCCGCCGGGCGGCCACCCCGATCTGGGCGGGGGTGGTCCGGCCGGCGCAGAAGAGCTCGACGAAGGCCTCGGTGGTCCAGCCGACGGCGGCCGGGTCGACCACCGCGGTGAAGCCCCGGATCACGCCGGTGGCGCGGAGCCGGTCGACGCGTCGTTTGACCGCCGGAGCGGAGAGTGACACCCGGATTCCGATGTCCGCGTACGACGCTCGGGCGTCCGCCACGAGCAGCGCAATGATTCGCTGGTCTACCGCGTCGATCTGCAACGTTCCGCCTCTGGGAAGCAACGGTTCTGGCTGTTACCAAGGTTCCACGCTACCTACCCTTGGTCACCGTGAACCAGCAGCGAGTCCCGCGAAAGCGGACATATCTCATGTGCTCGCCCGAGCACTTCGCCGTCGAGTACGCGATCAACCCGTGGATGGACGTCACCACCGCCGTCGACGCGGACCTGGCGGTCAAGCAGTGGGACCGACTGCGGGAGACCCTGGTCGGTCTCGGTCACGACGTGCACCTGCTGACCCCCGAGGCCGGACTGCCGGACATGGTCTACGCGGCCAACGGCGCGTTCGTGGTGGACGGGACGGTCTACGGCGCGCAGTTCAAGCACGAGCAGCGGGCCGCCGAGGCCGCCGCGCACCGTGCCTTCTACCAGGAGCAGGGCTGGCACTTCATCGCCCCGAGCGAGACGAACGAGGGTGAGGGCGACTTCGCGTACCTGCCGGACGCGCACGGTGGCCTGATCCTCGCCGGGCACGGCTTCCGCACCGAGCTGCCGGCGCACGCCGAGGCGCAGGAGGCGCTCGGCCGGCCGGTGGTCTCGCTGCGCCTGGTCGACCCGCGCTTCTACCACCTGGACGTCGCGCTCGCCTCGATCGACGACGAGAACGTCGTCTACTTCCCGGGCGCCTTCTCGGCGGCCAGCCAGAAGGTCCTGGCCCAGCTCTTCCCGGACGCGGTGATCGCGGACGACGAGGACGCCATGGCCTTCGGCCTGAACCTGGTCAGCGACGGGGCGAACGTGGTGCTCAACAGCGAGGCGACCCGGCTGGCCGGCAAGCTCAAGGCGGCCGGCTACACCCCGGTGCCGGTCGAGCTGGCCGAGCTGAAGAAGGGCGGCGGCAGCGTGAAGTGCTGCATCGCCGAGCTGCGCCACTGAACGCACCGGCGCCGTACGCGCGAAGGGCCGGTCCCCCCGCGGGGGGACCGACCCTTCGCGCGTACGGGGGCTCGGCGGCTCAGCCGAGCGTGGCGATCTCGCTGATCAGGACGTTGGAGAGCAGCCGGCCGTCGAACCCGACCTTGCGCAGGTACCACTTCTGCTGCGGGGTACGCGGCTGGTTGAACTGCCACGTCCCGCGCGGGCTGTCGACCTGGCCGATCTTGCCCATGCTCAGGTTGACCAGCTGCGGGGTCGGGTTCGGCCCGGCCAGTCCGATCGCCTTGTCGAGCACCTGCGCGGCGTCGTACGAGGCCATCGCGTAGGTGGTGGGGGAGGCGCCGAACGTCTTGCGGTACGCGCCGGCGAAGACCCGGTTGGCGTTGCTGCTCAGGTCGGCCGAGTAGTTCGACGCGGTGTGGATCGTGCCGGGCTTCAGGTTGTCGTTGTCCTTCACCAGGGTGGAATGCAGGTCGTTGAGGACGGTGCCCTCGGTGAGGAACCCGGGCGCGTAGACCGGCCCGCGCCAGCCCAGCCCGGTGCGCAGCTGCTTGATGAACTGGACCGCGGCGGGGCCGGAGTAGAAGCAGAACAGGGCGTTCGGCTTCCGGCTCAGGACCTGCCGGATGTCGTCGAGGTAGGCGTTGCTGCGGGGGTCGGCGGCGGCGGTCGTCCAGACCGGCTCGCCCAGGATCCGCGGGTCGTCGGCCCCGAAGGCGTGGCGGAAGCCCTGGATGACGTCGAGGCTGGCGGGGCTGTCCGGCGCGATGATCGCGATCCGCTGGTCGGCCGGCATCGTCTGCTTCAGGTACGTCCCGAGCGCCCGCCCCGGCTCGTCCAGCACGTACGAGGTGCGCCAGATGTAGACCACGCTCTGCAGGCTGGTGGGCGAGGCGTTGGAGCCGACCAGCGGCACCCGGGCCTTCTCGACGGTGTCCCGGATGCCGGACATCACGTCGGAGTTCACCACCCCGGTGAGGGCGAGCACCCCCTGCTTGAGCAGCTCGTCGACGGCGGCCTGACCGGTCTGTTTGGTGGTGCCCTCGTCGGCGGTCACCAGGGTCACCGGGTGCCCGCCCAGCCGCTGCCCGTTGAGGGTCAGGTAGATCTGGAAACCGTTGACGATGTCCTGGCCGATCGCCTTGCCGGCACCGCTCTTCGGGGCGATCAGCCCGATCTTGATGGGGGAGCCGTCGCTGGCGGGTGTGTCGTCGTCCTCCGAACCACACCCCGCGGCCAGCCCGGTGGTACCGAGCGCGGCCAGGAGTTGAAGGGCCCGCCTGCGGTTCATCTGCGACACCAAAATCCTTCCGGGAGCGTTGCCGGGCGTCACCGCCCCCTCGGCGTTCTACCTGCTCGACGACGCTGCGTCAATGGCTATTGATCTTTGTGCAGGGACTGCAACGCAGCTCTCACCTGCGGCCAGGCCGCCGAATCCGGGTCGATGAGCCCGAAGTGCTCGCATTCGGGCAGTTCAACGAGGGTGACGTCCGATCCCGCCGCCCGGGCGGCGGTCACGAACGACCGGCTGACCGTAGCCGGAACCTGTCGGTCCCGCAGCCCATGCACGATCACCGTGCGTGGTCGTAGTGGCACCAACGTCCGTGGATCGGCGGCCGCGTACCGGTCCGGGTGGTCGGTCGGTCCGCCGCCGAGCAGCGCGGCCACCGCGCCGGAGTCCAGGTCCAGCCGGTACGCCTCGGCGAGGTCGGCGACCGGCGCCAACGCGAGCACCCCGGCCACGGCGGCCGGGGCGTGCGCCGCGACGTAGAGCGCGAGGTGCCCGCCGGCGGAGTGCCCGAGCAGCAGCGGTGGACCGGCGGCCACCCGACCGGGCAGGGCGCGCGCCGCCAGCGCGGGCAGCGCCGCCACTCCGGCCAGCACGTCGGTGAGGGTGCCCGGCCAGCCGCCCCCGGGTTGCCCGGTGCGGCGGTACTCCAGCTGGGCCACCGGCCAGCCGAGCCCGGCCAGCGCGGCGGCGAGCGGGCCGGTGTGGGCGCGGTCGTACTCGGCCCGCCAGAACCCCCCGTGCAGCACGGCGACCAGCGGGCGGACCGGACCGTCGCCGGCCGGGCGGCGCAGGTCCACCAGCTGGTCCGGGTGGTCCCCGTACGCGACGGTCAGGTCGGGTGGCGGGGCCGGGCGGGTGAGCACGGCGCGCGGATCGGTGGACATGCCGGCGACGGTAGCGCGACCCGCCGGACGGCGGGGGTCGGGAACCGGTCCGGGCGCGTGTGCCTCGCCAGCGTGGGTAAAGATGGGACCCATGACCGAAGCGCACTCCGCTGGACAGAACGACGAGCCGGACCGCGACGGCGCCGGGCACCCGGGCACCGTGGTGGTGGTCGGCCCGGACGGCCGCCCGGTCGGCACCGTGCAGACCGACGAGGCGGCGGGGGAGGACCCGACCCGCCTGGTCGAGCAGCCGGCCAAGGTGATGCGGATCGGCAGCATGATCAAGCAGCTGCTGGAGGAGGTCAGGGCCGCCCCGCTGGACGACGCCAGCCGGCACCGGATGCGGGAGATCCACGAGCGGTCGATCGTCGAGCTCAAGGAGGGCCTCGCGCCCGAGCTGCGCGACGAGCTGGAGCGGATCTCGCTGCCCTTCACCGAGGAGAAGGCGCCCAGCGAGGGCGAGCTGCGGATCGCCCACGCCCAGCTGGTCGGTTGGCTGGAGGGGCTGTTCCACGGCATCCAGGCCGCGCTGGTCGCCCAGCAGATGGCCGCCCGCGTGCAGCTGGAGCAGATGCGGTCCGGCCGGCCCGCGCTGCCCAGCGGGCCGGGCGGGGTGATGCCCGGCATGCCGGGCGTGGGCCAGCCGTCCGGCGGCGAGGGGCACCCCACCGGCCAGTACCTCTGACCGGGTCGGGCATCGCGCGCCCGACCGGCTCAGCCCACTCCGAAGACCTTCTCCAGGTACGCCGCCACGCCGTCCTCCGTGTTCGCCGCGGTCACCTCGTCGGCGATCGCCAGGACGGCGTGGTGCGCGTTCGCCACCGCCACCGCCCGACCGGCCCAGGTCAGCATCGGCAGGTCGTTGGGCATGTCGCCGAAGGCCAGCACGTCCCGCTCGTCCACACCCAGCCGGGCGGCGTACCAGGCCAACCCGGCCGCCTTGGTCACCCCGGCCGCGGAGATCTCCACCAGCCCGCTGTACGACGAGTGGGTGGCCTCGGCCAGCCCCTCCAGCGCCCCGGCCACCACCTCGACGAAGGCGTCCGGATCCTGCTCGCCGGCCCGGGCCAGCAGCTTCACCGCCGGTACGGAGTGCAGCTCCTCCGGCGACTCGACGGCCCGGATGGCGTCGTGGTCGGCGTCCCAGCGCAGCGGGTAGTGCGTCTCGTGCCGCATCTGCCGGCTGTCCACGATCTCCACCGCGAAGCTCACCCCGGGCACCGCGGCGCGCAGCCGGCGGGCCACCTCGGCGAGCAGCTCCGGGGCGAGCGGGTCGGCCCGCAGCACCTCGTCGGAGCCCGGGTCGTAGACCACCGCCCCGTTGGCGCAGATCGCCGGCAGCGGGGCGGCGAGCTGGTCGTACACCAGTTGGAGCCAGCGGATCGGACGGCCGGTGACCAGCACGACGGGCGTGCCCGCCGCGGCGATCCGCTCCAGCACCGCCGCGGTACGCCGGCTGATCGTCCGGTCGTCCGCCAGCAGGGTGCCGTCGATGTCGGTGGCGACGAGCCGGGGTCTCTCTCCCATCAGCGGGAGAGTAGTCGGTCCAGGTAGACCGCGACCCCGTCGTCGTCGTTGCGCAGCGTCACCTCGTCGGCGGCGGCCCGGACCTCCGGGTGGGCGTTGGAGACGGCCACCCGGGCCCAGCCGGCCCAGGCGAACATCGGCAGGTCGTTGGGCATGTCCCCGAAGACCAGCACCTCCGCCGGGTCGACGCCGAGCCGCTCGGCCACCACGGTCAGCCCGGTGGCCTTGTCCACCCCGGGCGGGCAGATCTCGATGAAGCCGAGGCCGGCCTGGGTGAGCGTGGCGACCTGCGGCGGGATGATCCGGCGGGCGGTCGCCAGCAGCTCGTCCACGTGGTGGTCGGCGGTCCGCGCGAACGCCTTGATCACGTCGCAGGAGAGGCACTCGGCGCGGCTGCGCTCCTCGAACCGGTCCTGGTAGGGCCAGCTCGGGTGGTAGTCGCCCCAGAGCGGGGCGTCCTGCTCGTCGGACGCCTCGACCATCACGGTGAGCGGGCCGACCTCGGCCTCCAGCTCGCCGAGCAGGTGCGCGAGCACCTCGCCGGGGAGGCGTTCGTCGCGGAGCACCACCGGACCGGCCGGGTCGCTCTGGTCCACCACCCGGCCGCCCCCGGCCATCACCAGGAAGTCCGCGGCACGGATGTCGTTGCGGGTCAGTTCGGCCAGCCGCGGGCCACGGCCGGTGGCGCAGACCACCGGGATCCCGGCGGCACGCACCCGGTCGAGCACCTGGTGGGTGTACGCCGACACGGTGTCGTCGCTACGGACGAGCGTGCCGTCGAGGTCGGTGGCGATCAGCTTGGGCAGTCCCGGGCGGGGCATCGTTCCTCCTTCGCCCGCCGCCGTCGCAGCCAACCGTTTCGGTCGTCGGTGCGTCGACCCGGAGTGACGGCGGGCAGCAACCGTACCTCGCGGAACGGGTCGCAACCATGGCTTCCCGGCGAATCGGGCGCCAACGCCCGGTGACGGTGCTCCGGCGCTCCGCGACCGGCCCGGACCCGTCCCGGCCGCCCCGGGAACGGGCCTCAGACCCCCGGTTCGCGGCGGGCGAACGGCACCGCCGGGGTGACCGTGAGGTCGGCGGGAGCGGGTGGCCGGTCGTCCGGTTCCGCCCGCCGGGAATCGGTCGGCGCGACGTCCGGGTCGGCGCCCGGGTCTGCCGACGACCGGTCGGCCGGCGCGCGGCCGGCCAGCTTCAGCGCGGCGGCGAGCAGGACGACCGCCACGAAGGCGGTCACCAGGCCGCGCCCGTACACCACCCGGAAGCCGTCCTCCGGGGAGTAGAACAGCGCCCGCTGGCCGGAGTCTTCCAGCGAGAGGGCGGTGGCGGTGAGCAGCGCCAGCAGCGCCCCCGCCACGGCCAGGCCGGCCACCCGCGCGTCGTGCCGGACCGCCGGCCGGCCGCGCAGGGCGAGCGCCACCGCCCCGGCGAGCAGGAGCAGCCCCACCAGGTACGCGACGCCGAAGCCGGCCAGCTCGGCCACCCCGCCCGGCACCCGGATGGTGCTGTCGCCGTCGGGGCCGCCGTTCGGCACCGTCATCACCAGCCACTCGCCCACCAGGGAGGCCATCGCGGCGACCGCGCCCAGGGCGGTCAGCACCAGGGGCAGCCGGCGGTCCCGGCCGAGACCGGCCAGGGCGGGCCCGAACCGCCCGGCCGGCGGGCGCTCGACCGCACCCCACTCCACGACGGCCGTGCCGTCGGACCGGTCGTCCTGCCGCGGGATGGGGGGATCCTGGGACATCGGCCACCTTCCGCCGTCACGGGCCTGCCCCGCATCATGGCACGAGCGGGGCCGCGGACCCGGAATCATCGGCCGGCCCACCGACAGTCGGTCGCCGGGCGGTGCCGGATCGGTTAGCGTCGGAGCATGCCTATCCGTACCGCTTCCGCACGTTGGCAGGGCAACATCACCGAGGGTTCCGGGACCGTCCGCACCGGCAAGGGTGGACTGGCCGGCAACTACTCCTTCAAGTCGCGCTTCGAGGAGGGCGAGGGGACCAACCCCGAGGAGCTGATCGGCGCGGCCCACGCTGGCTGCTTCTCGATGGCGCTCTCCAAGCAGCTCGCCGATGCCGGCGCGACCGACACCTCGGTGGAGACCACCGCCAAGGTGCACTTCGACAAGACCGACGCGGGCATGAGCGTGACCCGGATCGACCTGGAGACCGTCGGCCAGGTGCCGGGCATGGACGAGGCCCAGTTCACCAAGCTGGCCGAGGCGGCCAAGGAGAACTGCCCGATCTCCCGGCTGCTCTCCCCCGGCGCCCAGATCACTCTCGCCGCCCGCCTCGCCTCCTGACCCACTACCCCGCCCCCACGGGCCGCACGCCGCAGACCGCACCCCGCGGACCGCACTTTCACGGAAAGAGTTGCCCATCGGACGCCGCATGGCCACTCTTTCCGTGAATCTGCGCGGATCTTGACGGGGCGGGGTGTGCGGGTGTCGGGGAGAATGGGCGCGTGGCGGTGGAGATGAGCCGGGAGCGCTTCGAGGAACTGGTCGGCGAGGCCCTCGACGAGGTGCCCGAGGAACTGCTCGGGCTGATGAGCAACGTGGTGATCCTGGTCGAGGACCACCCGCCCCCCGGCGAGGACCTGCTCGGCCTCTACGAGGGCCACGCGCTGACCGCCCGGGGCTGGGACTACTCCGGCGTGCTGCCGGACCGGATCCTCATCTACCGCCACCCGATCCTGCGGATCTGCGACTCGGAGGACGACGTGGTCGACGAGGTGGCGGTGACCGTGGTGCACGAGATCGCCCACCACTTCGGCATCGACGACGAGCGGCTGCACGCCCTGGGCTGGGGCTGACCGGGCCCGTTCGGCGTCCCCGCTCGGCCGATGGCCGCCGTTGCGCCGGTCGCCTACCTTCGGGGCAGCACACCCCGAATCAGGAGGAAATCCATGCGCAGCGCGCTGTTCTCCGCGGAGAACCTGGAGAAGGAGTCCGCCCAGCCCGGCATGCGGCTGCAGAACTCGAAGATGCTGAAGATCGAACTCAACGGCGAGGCGATGGCCCGGGTTGGCTCGATGGTCGCCTACCAGGGGCAGGTGCAGTTCCAGGCGCTCGGCTCGGGCGGCATCGGCAAGTTCATCAAGCAGCGGCTGACCGGTGAGGGCGTGCCGCTGATGAAGCTCTCCGGCCGGGGTGACGTCTTCCTCGCCGACCTGAGCAAGGACGTGCACATCGTCGACCTGGAGCAGGGCGACGCCCTG
Source organism: Micromonospora sp. DT47 (assembly GCF_049844475.1). Taxonomy (NCBI): domain Bacteria; kingdom Bacillati; phylum Actinomycetota; class Actinomycetes; order Micromonosporales; family Micromonosporaceae; genus Micromonospora; species Micromonospora sp. DT47. The sequence continues at coordinate 192,179 of NZ_JBNCLC010000005.1, forward strand.
TCCATCAACGGCTCCAGCGTGCTGGCCTTCGACTCCACCCTGTCGTACGACATCAAGATGGTCGGCGGCGCCGGGATGGCCTCGTCGTCCGGGCTGTTCAACTGCGTCTTCACCGGTCACGGCCGGATCGCCATCACCACCAAGGGCACCCCGGTGGTGCTCAACGTCGACGCCCCCACCTACGTCGACCCGCAGGCCGCGGTCTGCTGGTCGGCCAACCTGCAGACCGGCTACCACGGGGCCGAGCAGCTCGGCCTCGGCACGCTGCTCGGCCGCAGCACCGGTGAGGCGTTTACCATGAGCTTCGCCGGCCAGGGCTTCGTGGTGGTCCAGCCCTCCGAGGAGCCGCCGGTGATGGGCAGCGGCGCCCAGCAGCAGCAGGGCGGCCTGCTCGGCGGCCTGCTCAGCTGACCCGTCCGTCGGTGGGACACCCGGTCCGGGTGTCCCACCGGCCTCAGCTCAGTTCGCCGGCCCGGAGCCCGGCCAGCCAGGCCGCCGCGTCGGCGTAGTCGGCGTCGGAGAGCCCGGCCGGCGCCGAGACCGGCCGATCACCCGCCCCGCCGGTCCAGCGGTGCCGGGGGTACGACCCCAGGAAGCGCACGTCCGCGCAGACCCGGCGCAGCCCCTGCAGGGCCTCGCCCATCCGCACGTCCGCCACGTGCCCGGTGCAGTCGAGGAAGAAGACGTACCGGCCCAGCGCCTCCCCGGTCGGGCGGGACTCGATCCGGGTCAGGTTGACCCCGCGGACGGCCAGTTCCATCAGCACCGACAGCAGGGCGCCCACCCGGTCGTGGGCGATGTAGACCGCCAGCGAGGTGACGTCGTCGCCGGTCGGGGGCGGCGGCGGGCCGGGGCGGGACACCAGCGCGAAGCGGGTCACCGCGTCCGGATGGTCCGCGATCTTGTCGGCCAGCACCGCCAGCCGGTGGCGGGTGGCGCCGATCGGGGCGCAGATCGCCGCGTCGTACTCGCCGGCCGCCGCGCCGGCCGCCGCCGCGCCGTTGGAGAGCACGTCGACGACCACCGCGTCGGGCAGGTGGTCCCGCAGCCAGTTCCGGCACTGGATGGACGCCTGCGGGTGGGCCGCGACGCTGTACACCGCGCCCAGGGTGGTGCCCGGGCGGGCGCCGAGCACGAACTCCACCGGCAGGATCACCTCGCGGGTGATCACCAGCGGGTCCCCCTCGGCCAGTTCGTCCAGGGTCACCCCGACCGCGCCGCCGATCGAGTTCTCCAGCGGCACCAGGGCCGCGTCGGCGTCCCCGGCCCGTACGCTCTCCAGCGCCTCACCGACGCTGCGGGCGGGCGTACGACCGCCGTGCTCGGCGGCGGGCACGGTGCGCAGCGCCTGCTCGGCGAAGGTGCCCTCGGGTCCGAGGTAGACGAAGCGGGTCGGCGGTGTTCCGGGCATGCCGACCAGCCTACGCACCGGGGAGCAGCTGGGTGCCGGCGTCGCAGGCCAACGCCCGGATGCCGGCCGGCGCGGCGGCCCGTACCTCGACCGAGCAGACGTCCGTCCCCGCGGTCACCAGCTCCAGCGCGTCCGGCCGGCCGCGGGTGACCACCTGGAGTTCCTCGTGCCCGGTCACCGCGAGCACGGTGTACTGCCAGCCGTCCGCGCAGAGCGGCCCCTCGGTGGCCCGTACCGGCACGTCGCGGGGGAGCACCGCGTCGCGCAGCAGGCCGGTCACCCGGTCGGCGGTGGGTCGGCCCGCGCACGGGGCGGCGACCAGACCCGGGGCGGGGCTCGGTGACAGCGCCCCGGGCGGCAGCGCGCCGAGGGTCGGGGTCGCCGCGGGGGTCGCCGTGGGCAGGGCGGGCGGAGCGCTGACGGCCGGCCGGGGCGGGGTCGACGGAGCGGCCGGGCGTCGCTCGGGCGGTGCGCCGCACGCCGCCGCGAGCGGCAGGGCGGCGAGCAGCGCGCCGGTGACGACCAGCCGGCGGTACGGGGTGCGGTGCGGTGCGTCAGGCGGCACGGACCGGTCCTCGGGGATCGAGCCTCGGAGCATCGAGACGGGTCGTGGTGGCCGGGATGGCCGAGCCCATCGTAGGAGGATCCGGCGGCCCGGTGAAGGTCAGCGCAGCACCCGGTGCCCGGCCCGTTCCAGCGCGGCGGTGGCCTCGGCGAGGCGTACCGCGGGCACCAGCACGTGGTCGGTGTCGTACGTGGAGAACGCCACCACGCTGACCCGGGCGGCCGCGAGCGGGTCGACCAGCGAGGCGAGGGTCCCGGTGACGGCGATGTCGAGCGGCCCGACGACGCGAAGGCAGCGCCAGTCGGTCTCCACGTCCGCCCCGGCCGGGGCGCGGCCGGCCGGGCAGATCACCGAGATCCCGTCGGCGGTCCAGGCCACCGTCACCACGTCGGCGTCGCCCGGATCCGCCCAGAGGATGGGCGACAGCGGGGCACCGGCGGCCATCCGGCACACGGCGTACTCCCCCGGCAGCAGAGCGACATCGAGCATGAGGGCACCTTACGGCGTCGGCGAGGGCTCACCCCAGCGTCGCGGCGTGCGGCGCGTGCCACACTTCACCGCAAATCAGACCTCGGAGAAGAAGGTGAGCGAGCCGGCGACGGAACCGTCGGTGAGCACCGGGGTGGAGATGGCGTCCACGGTGGCGTACGTGGTGTCGTCGCCCGCGGCCTGCACCCGCAGCAGCCCCCGGGCCAGCCGGCCGGAGTGCAGCGCGAGCAGCGGCGGGATCTTGTCGGTCTCCTGTTCGGTCAGCTCGTGCCGGGCGGCGGTGAAGTCGAGCAGCCGCAGGCCGCCGTCGAGCAGCGGCAGGCCGACCACGTCCTCGGGGGCGCCGAGGCAGAGCAGCTCGCACCCGGACGACGAGATCGCGACGACCTTGGTCTCCGCGTCGATCAGCAGGCAGGGCTCGTCGGCGTGGGAGACGGTCGCCGACCACTGACCGACGTTGTCGGACCCCTGCTCTGTCGGAGTCCGCGCGGCCGGCGCGAACACTTCCGAGAGCGAGAGTTCGACGTGGGCCACCGCGCCTCCTATGTACACCGACGGTCTGTCCACGCTAGCCGGTCGTTCAGACGGCCGCTCGACCGCGCTGGAGCCACCGGCCGCCGGTGACGATTTCGGATGCCCTGACCGGGCGGCCGGCGACGGCGCGGACCGGCGGGTGCTCGGGAAGCGCCCGGGCCGCGTGGCGTCGTCGGTGACGTTACCGGCGGGCGGCCGGCTTGTCAGCGGCCGTTCGGCCCTCGTCGTACCACCGGTAGTCGGCGGCCGGACGGTAGGTGCCGTTGAGCCAGGTCTGCGGCTGCTGCGCGACCCGGGACAGCTTCTCGGCAGTGGCCGGGCTGATCCGGTTGCCGCCAGCGACGAGGAGCCGGTCGAGCTCCCGGTGGGTCGCCATGAGGCAGTCCTTGGGCAGCCCGTAGACGCTGATGACGCCGGAGCCGACGAAGGTCAGCACCGGCGTCACCGGGATCGGCAGGCCGACCGCCTCGGAGAGCGCCTTGCTCGCCCGCTTGGCGTCCCGCCGGGCCTCCGCCACGTACGGCGGCCGCTTGCCGTTGATCTGGACCACGTCGCCGGCCACCAGCACCCGGGCCCGGCCGTGGTCGGCGATGCTCACCGCGAAGAGCCCGCTCGGGCCGATGGCGAGGAAGCCGGCCCGTTCGTCCTGGCCGTGGTCGAACAGCACGTCGGCGACGTCCGTGCGGGGCCACTCGATGACGTGCCAGGCGGGGCCGAGGTGCTCGAGCTGACCGAGTGCCCGCGCGCCGGCCGCCTCCAGGCGCCGGGCGCCCCGCTCGGCCCGGCGGCGACGGGCCCACTCCAGCGGGGTCGGTCGGGCCGGCTCGAGCGCCGACGGCGCTTCGGCCCGGGGATGCGGCACCGCGACGGGCGGCAGTGCCCGGGTGGGTACGGCTCGACGAGCGGGAAAGACAGTCATCGCGACCTCCGGCAAAAGGTCCCTCGAAGTTATGTCCTCGCTACCCTACGTTGCCAGTCCCTGGGTACGGCAAGGTGGAGCGCCGGAATGAGTGCGGATGAATGCCATATTCATCCGCTGTTCTTCCGCTGAACCCCATTCACATCTGCCCTACGCTGCGAGGGTGACCCACTACGTGGACAGCGAGGTCGGTCGGCTCGGCACCGTTCTGCTGCACCGGCCGGGGCCCGAACTCGCCCGGCTCACCCCCCGCAACAACGACTCGTTGCTCTTCGACGCTATCCCATGGGTCGGCCGGGCGCAGGAGGAGCACGACGCCTTCGCGGCGGCGCTGCGCGAGCGCGGCGTCGAGGTGCTCTACCTCGCCACCCTGCTCGCCGAGACGCTCGCCGTCGGCGACGCCCGGGCCGAGCTCACCGAGCGGGTGCTCCGGTCCCGGCGGCTCGGCGACACGCTGCGCCGCCGGGTCGCCGACCACCTCGCCTACCTCGATCCGGCCGCCCTCGCCGACGTGCTCATCGCCGGGCTGGCCCACGAGGAGGTCCGGATCACCGCGGAGCGCCCCGGCGGCCTGGTGTGGACGTTGATGGACCGGCACGACTTCATCATCGACCCGCTGCCCAACCTGCTCTTCACCCGGGACTCGTCACTGTGGATCGGCGACCGGGTCGGGGTGACCAGCCTGGCCATGCCGGCCCGCCGGCGGGAGACCACGCTGACCGACGCCATCTACCGCCACCACCCGCGCTTCGCCGGCACCGACTTCGTCTACCACCCCAAGCTCGAGCACCTGGAGGGCGGCGACGTGCTGCTGCTCGCCCCCGGGGTGCTCGCCGTCGGCGTCGGCGAGCGGACCACCCCGGCCGGCGCGGAGCGGCTGGCCCGGCAGGTCTTCGCGGCCGGGCTGGCGCACACCATCCTGGTGGTCCCGATCGCCCAGGAGCGGGCCACCATGCACCTGGACACGGTCTGCACCATGGTCGACGTCGACGCGGTGCTGATGTACCCGAACATCGCCAGCACGCTCTCGGCGTACACGGTGATCGCCGGACCGGACGGCGAGCCGCGGGTGGACGGCCCGGCGCCGTTCCTGCGCGCGGCGGCCGACGCGATGGACATCGACCAGCTCCGGGTGATCGACACCGGCCTGGACCCGGTCACCGCCGAGCGGGAGCAGTGGGACGACGGCAACAACACCCTCGCCCTCGCGCCCCGGCTCTGCGTCGGCTACGAGCGCAACGTGGAGACCAACGCCCAGCTGGAACGGGCCGGCATCGAGGTCATCCCGATCGCCGGCTCCGAGCTGGGCTCCGGCCGGGGCGGCCCCCGCTGCATGTCCTGCCCGCTGGTCCGCGAGCCACTCCACTCCACCCCCACCCCGTCGATCCAGGAGATGTCGCGGTGAGTCGATCTCCGTTGACGACGATGTGCCCTGGATCGACGCGGTGGGGCGGCCGGGCGCGGGGGGTCAGCGGAGGGTGAGCTGGCGGCCGAGGAGGCCCTGGCGGGCGCGGCGGCCGGCGGCGTCCAGCGGCTCCTGCTCCGCCAGCGCGTCGGCGTACCGCTTGGCGAAGCCGGACACCGGTTCCTCCCAGTCGGCCGCCGGGACGTTCTCGGGCAGGTCCCAGACCGGCGCCAGCCGGCCGTGCGCGCGGAGGATGCCGGCGAACTTCGTGCCCTCGCCGAGGGTGAGGGTGCCCGCGGCGGAGAGCCGGGACAGCGCGTCCAGCGCGGTGTCCTCGTCCTCCGGCAGCACCCAGCGCACGTGCGCCTTCTCCGGCACCTGGCACCAGTAGGCGGCCTTCGCGGCGGCCAGCCGGACCGTCGGGTAGATCGCCGCGTTCGCCCGCTCCAGGGACGCCTGGACGGTCGGGTCGTCTGCCGCGCCCGGATCGAGCCAGAACTCGAAGCCGTCGTGCATGGTGATCTCCAGCGGACCGTCCACCAGGATGTCCTGCAGGCGCGGGCCGGGGCCCGGCAGCGGCGGCACGGTGACCTGGCCGCCCGGCTCGGTGCGCAGCGCGCAGAGCAGCGCCTCGGCCAGGTCGCGGGAGACGTCACCGGACTGCTGGTGCCGCTGAAGGCCGATGAAGACCCGCCCGTCCGGCTTGGTCATCGCCGGGGCGGCCATCGGCAGCACGGTGGCCAGGGTGACCGGGCGGTCGCCGTACTCCTGGACCAGGTCGGGGGTGAGCCGCAGCGGCGCGGAGGCGGCCGGCACGAGCTCGCGCAGGGCGACCCACTCCGGCTCGTCCGCCAGCCCCTCGAAGGGGCGGGGGACGAAGACGTCCCGGACCTTCTCCCGGCGGGGGGCGGCTTCGACGACGCGCTGGTTCTTTCGACGCTTGCTCACGACGAGACAGCCTAGAGCCAGCGCCGCGGCCGCGTGGGCAGGACCCGCCCCCGTACCCCGGTCAGCCGGCCACGACCAGGTCCGACCGGCTGGTGCCGGCCGGGTCGAACTCCGCCCAGACGCTCTGGCCCAGGCCGTCCCGGTCGACCCCCCAGCGGCTGGCCAGGCCGGAGACGATGTGCAGGCCCCGGCCGTCCACCGCGTCCGGGCTCGCCGCCCGGATCCGCGGCGCGGCCGCAGCACCGCCGTCGGTCACCCGGATCGACACGCACGGGCCGGTGGGCGTGGGCCGCAGCCGCCAGGCCACCCGGACCACCCCGCCGGGCAGCGGGTCGGCGTGCCGCACCGCGTTGCCGACCAGTTCGGCCAGGACCGCCACCAGGTCCGCCAGCAGGACCGGGGGTACGACCTCGGCCAGCTCGTCGGCCAGCCGGTGCCGGGCCAGCCGCGCTCCGGTCGCGTGGTGGGGCACCACCACGCACCACGATCGTTCGACCGCTCCCGTCGACACCCCGCTCCTTCTTCCCCTGCCCCCGCCGGCCCGGCGGGTCATCCCCGCGGCAGCCGCACCTCTGCGACCGTACCGCCACCGCTCCTCGGTCGGAGGAATACCCATCCATTCTGCTGTTCAACGATCCGGCGGACGAGGTAGAGCCCGAGCCCGGCGCCGGGGTAGCCGCGCCGGTCCCCCGACTCACCCTGCCAGAACCGGTCGAAGGCCCGCTCGACGTGCTCGGGACGGATGCCGATCCCCCGGTCGCTGACCCGGAAGGAGACGGTCTGCCCGTCCGCCCCGGCGGTGACCTCGATCAGCGCTTCCGGTGGCGAGTACTTCCCGGCGTTGGTGCCCAGTTCGGTCAGCACGGTGGCCATGCTGTGCCGGTCGCCGAGCGCCTTCGGCAGGTCGGCCGGCACGTCGAGGACGAGCCGGTGACGCAGGTCGGCCGGGAGATCCGGCACCGCGGCGCGCAGCGCCTCGCCGAGGTCGAACGGGACGGTCGGGTCACCGGCGGGGCGGGCGTCGGTGGCCGAGGAGAGCAGCCGGTCGACCAGCCGGGCCAGTTCGTTGGCGCGCTGCCCGATCACCCGGGCGGCCAGCCGCCGGTCGTGCTCGGTCAGCGACTCCCAGTGGTCGGTGAGGGTGTCCGCGTACCCCTTGATCACGGTGACCGGGGTGCGCAGCTCGTGGCTGGTCACCGCGACGAAGAGGTCCCGGTCCTGGTCGCGGCGCTGCTGGTCGGTGATGTCCCGGAAGGTGACCACGCGCAGCGTGCCGGGGCCGGGCAGCTCGCCCGAGGTGATGGTGAGCCAGCGGCCGTCCGGCAGCCGGTGGTCGAGCACCTGGCCGGACGGGGGGAGCGGGAAGGGCAGCGGGTGGTTCAGCGCCTCGGCGCAGGAGCGGCCGGTCACCTGGGCGGCGGCCGGGTTCCAGAGCCGGACGTGGCCGTCCCGGTCGACCACGGCCAGGCCGTCGGCGAGCGCCGCCACCACCGGGCCGTCGCCGTGCACCGGCAGCCCGCTCTGGTCGCCGTACATGTGCGCGATGCAGGAGGCGAGGTAGCCGAGGGTGGCGTGCTGGACGGCGTCCTCCGAGTCGTCGCCGTCGGCGTAGAGGGCGTGCAGGCTGCCGACGGTGAGCCCGCCGATCTCGGCCCGGGCCACGATCATGCGCCGCAGCCCCCGGTCGGCCAGTTCGCCGGCGAGCGGCCCGGGGAGCCGGTCCACCCGGACCTGGCGGACCCGCGGGCCGGCGAGCAGGCAGACGGTGGCCGGGTCGGCGGCCGGCAGCGGGCGCCCGATGGTCCACTCGGCGGCGCCGCTGGCGGCGATGACCCGCCCGCCGGTCGGGGCGAACTCGACGAAGGCCAGGCTGGCCGCGCCGAGGGCGGACCGGGCCACCTGGAGCAGCTGGGTGAGGACGGGCAGCGCCGCTTCACCGGAATTGATCATCTCGATCACGGCGTTGTGGCCGGTGATCAGGGCGGCGAGATCGGTACGCTCCGGCATGTCCCGAGTGTGCCCCCTCGACCGGAGTTCGGGCACCTCCGCCCGGTGGGGCTCACCGGCCCAGCCGGGCCAGTGTCCGGGCCGGCCGGTCGGTGATCACGCCGTCCACCCCAGCGGCGAGGACCAGCTCCAGGTCCGCCGGTTCGTTGACCGTCCAGACGTACACCTGGTTGCCGGCGGCGCGCAGCGCGGGCACCAGCTGCGGGCGGGCCCGGACCAGGGCGACCCCGGGCCCGGCGATCCGGGTGCCGAAGGGCAGCCGACCGAGCCGCACCCAGCGGGGCAGCGCCTCCAGCAGCAGCACGGTCGGCACCGCCGGGGCCAGCTCCCGGACCCGGCGTACGGCCAGCGCGGAGAAGGACATCACGGTGACCCGTACCGGGTCGTCGGGGCCCGGCTCGGTGAGGCCGTGGCGGCGTAGCAGCGCAACCAGCTTCCGCTCGACGTCCCCGCCGTAGCGGGACGGGTGCTTGGTCTCCACCAGCAGCCGGACCGGCCGGTCGGCGGCCAGCACCGCCGCCAGCAGCCGCTCCAGGGTGAGCAGCCGGGTGTGCGAGTCGTCGAGCGGCTCGTCCGCGTCGGCCGGTAGGCAGCCCGGGTGCCAGGACCCGAAGTCGAGCGTCTCCAGGTCGGCCAGGGTACGGGCGCTGACCAGGCCCTGACCGTTGCTGGTCCGGTCCAGCCGGCGGTCGTGCACGCAGACCAGGTGCCCGTCGCGGGTCAGCCGGACGTCGCACTCCAGCCCGTCGGCGCCCTCGTCGAGGGCCCGCAGGTACGCCGCGAGGGTGTGTTCCGGGAGGTCGGCCGACGCGCCGCGGTGCGCGAAGACCAGTGGTTCGCCCATGGGTCGACGCTCAGATGACGCGGCCGGGCTGCCCGTCCCCGCCCACCACCGGGCGTCCGACGGCGGCCCACTGCCGCATTCCGCCGTCGACGTTGCGTACCTGCTCCCACCCGTTGTTGAGCAGGTAGCCGACGACCTGGGCGGAGCGCCCGCCGGAGCGGCAGATGACCGCCACGTCCCGGTCGGTGGGCACCTCGGCGAGCCGGGCCGGCAGCTCCATCATCGGCAGGTGGTGGGCGCCGGGCGCGTGGCCCGCGACCCACTCGTCGTCCTCACGGACGTCGAGCAGGTAGGTGTCGTCGTCGATCTCGGTCACGGGGACGGTGGGTACCTGGGGTCCGAACACGGGTACCAAGCCTAGATCCTCGGTGCCGATTCCGGCACTGGGCGGGCCGGTTTGATCGTCACAACCGGTTGACCCAGCGCGGATTGGCCGCGACCCAGTCGCCGACCCGCCCGCCCCGGACGGCGTCGAAGAGACCGCCGCCGCCGCTGTCCAGCACCACGTAGGAGATCTGGTCGATGGTCTGCGGGTACGACGGCACCTGCACCCCGCTCAGCCCGTCGGCCGGCAGCGACCGGAGGGCGAAGATCAGGTCCTCCAGGGGTACGCCGTTGGTGTCCACGGTCAGCGAGCCGCCGACCGCCCGCAGCACCCGGTCCAGCTTGACCGGGTCGCCGCGCAGGTTGGTCTCGCCGGCCCGGTCCAGCATCGCCCGCAGCAGCTGCTGCTGGTGCCGTTGCCGGTCGTAGTCGCCGCCCGGCAGGTCGTAGCGCTGCCGGGCGTAGTCCAGCGCCCGCGCGCCGTCCATCTGCTGGCAGCCGGGGGTGAAGAGGGTCCTGGTGTGGATCGAGCGGACCTGCGTGTCGACGCACATCCGGACTCCGCCGAGCAGGTCGATGACCCGGCGGAAGCCGGCGAAGTCGATCAGCGCCGCCCCGTCGAAGCGGACGCCGGTGAGCCGGGTCAGGGTGGCGGAGAGCAGCCGGGCGCCGCCCTCGCCACCGCCGCCGTGCTCGTACGCCGCGTTGATCTTGTCCTGGCCGCCGCCGTAGCCATTGGCGCCGGGCGGGATGGCGACCAGCAGATCGCGCGGGACGGAGATCAGGTACGCCCGCCGCATGCCGGCCGGGACGTGCACCATCAGGATGGTGTCCGACCGCTGGTCCGGCCCGTCCGTGCCGGCGCGCCGGTCAGAGCCGACGAGCAGGTAGTTCAGCCCCCGGGAGAGGTCGGTCCGGGACTGCCGTGCGTCGGGGGCGAGCAGTTGCTCCCGGCTGACCGTGCGGTCGTACCGGGCGGTCAGCGCCTTCAGGCCGACCACCGCGGCGGTGGCGAGCAGCACCAGGGTCAGGCCGACGCCGAGCAGGGTGCGGGGCCAGCCGCGCCCCCGCCGGTCCGGCGGGTGACCCCGCCCCCGGTGGGCCCCCGCTGACCTGGACGTAACGTCCTCCCCGTGGCCGTGACGTGAGGCTTACTCACGTCAGGCTACGGGCCGGTCACCCCGCCGCGGCCGGTTTCGGCGCAGCTGCCGGCCGGTCGCCGGCGTCACTTGCGGGTCGACAGCACGTTCGGGTTGGCGTACACGAATTCGGCCAGCTTGTCGTCCTTGACCGCCTTGAACATCGCCAGGGTCTGCGCGTCGAGCGTCTCGCGCTTGTTGGCGTTGCCGTGGAACGTTCCGCCGTTGGTCCGCAGCATGGTCAACTCGTTGGCGGTGACGCCGCGCAGGGCGAAGACGAAGTCCGGCACCGGGATGCCGCCGGTGTCCACGACGAAGGCCTTGCCGGCGGCCCGCATCAGCTGGTTGAGCTTGACCGGGTTGGTCAGCACGCCCTTCTCGGTGGCCTTGCGGGCCATCGCCTTGATCACCTGCTGCTGGTTCTGCTGGCGGTCGTAGTCGCTGTTCGGCAGGCCGTAGCGCTGTCGCGAGTAGTCCAACGCCTGCAGCCCGGTCATCTGCTGGCAGCCCTTCTTGTAGACCATGGGAGTCATCGGGCGGCCGGTCTTCTGGGCTTCCGTGTTCCACATGTGCTTGCCGTCGACGACCGAGGTGTGGATCGACTTCACCTGGTGGCTGACGCAGACCCGGATGGTGCCGAGCGTGTCGATGACGCTCTTGAAGCCGCCGAAGTTGATGATCGCGGCGCCGTCGAAGCTGACCCCGGTCATGTTCTTGATCGTCTGGGCCATCAGCTGGGCACCGCCCTGCCAGCCGCCGCCGTTGCGGGCGCCGAACTGGAACGCAGCGTTCATCTTGTCGGTGCCGCCCCGGTAGCCGCTCTTCTTGAACGCGGGGATCTGCGCCTCGGTGTCGCGCGGGATCGAGATCAGGTACGCCTGGTCGTGGCTGGCCGGGATGTGCAGCATGATGATGCTGTCGGAGCGGATGTCGTCCTTGGCCCAGTTCTGCCGCACGTCGACACCGAGCAGCAGCATGTCGATCGGGCCTTCGACGTTGGCCCCGCCCTCGGCGTCGGTCTTGCCCGCCCCGCCCAGCAGGTTGCTCTGCGCGATGTTGCCGGTCGCCTGGCTGATCAGCGCCTTGCTGCCGACGATGGCGATTCCGCTGGTCATCATCAGGACCGCGCCGAAGATCAGGGTGAGTCGGGCCCAGAGCGGGTCCTTGCGCATGGTGCGCTTCCGGGGACCACCGCCGCCCCGCCGTCCGCCGCGCCCGCCCTGGGTCGGGATCGCTGACGAGACCCGTGGCGTCGCGTCGTGCTCCTGCGACATGGGGCGGGGGCTGGTCTGAACCGGCATGCGTGCTCCAGCTCGATGATCGGGGGGCGGGGCACCACTTTACGGACCGCTCCCTGGCATTGGCGAGGCCGTCACCCGCTCAATTCTCAACTATTCCGACAGTTGTGCGCGGATATCATCCGAACGGACGAGCCGATGGGGCCGGTCGGTGGTTGGCGGCCGGACCCGGCGGCCGGGAGGCCCGGCCGCCGGGGAGGTTCAGTTCCCGCTGCCCGTTCCGTCCGCCTTCTGGTTGGCCGCCATCCAGGCGGCCATGGTGTCCGCGGACATCGCCTTGTACATCGCCAGCGCCTTCTCCCGGTCGGAGACCACCACCGACTCGCCGTTTTTCGTGTCGCTGCCCGAGTTCGGGCTGGTGACGAAGGTGAGGTTCTCGCCGCGCAGATTGCGGAACTCCATCGCCATGTCGACCAGCGAGAAACCGTTGTCCACGGTCACCGCGTCGGTGACCGACTGGAGAAAGGCGTTCAGCTTCTTCGGATTGGTGAGCGTGCCCGAACTCGCCGCCTTGTCCATCAGCGCGCGGAGGAACTCCTGCTGGTGCCGCATCCGGGCGAAGTCCCCCTCGGGGAACTGCTTGCGCTGACGGATCCAGTCCAGCGCCTGAGCGCCGTCCATGTGCATGGTGCCCTTGGTGAACTTCCGGTATGGCTTGTGGATCGAGGTGACGCTCCGCTCCACCTTCAGGTCCACCCCGCCGAGGGCGTCGGTGACCTCCCGGAAGCCGGCGAAGTCGATCGCCATCACATGGTCGATCCGGACGTCGGTGAAGCACTCCACGGTGCGTACCGCCAGCGGCAGACCGCCGAACGCGAACGCCGCGTTGATCTTCGCGCGCCGGCCGGAGTCGCAGTCCGCGCCGGCGTTCTCCGGAATCGGCACGTACAGGTCGCGGGGGACGGAGACCAGGTAGGCGGACTTGTGGTCGGCCGGGATGTGCATGACGATGATCGTGTCGGCGCGCCACTGGCTCTGCTTGTCCACCGGGGCGTCCGGGTCCCGCGAGTCGGAACCGACCAGCAGGATGTTGAGCGCGCCGTTGACCGCCTTGGCCGGCCGGCCGCCGGTGATCTCCGAGAACGGGTCGGTGCGGGCCAGGTCCTCGTTGAGGTTGCGGGCGTAGAACCACGCCCCAGCGCCGCCGAGCAGCGCCAGCACCAGCACCGTGATGCCGGCGAGCAGGCCGATCCGCCCCCACCGGGGCCGCGGGCCGCGTCGGCCCGACCCGCCGGGGCCGCCCGGCCCACCCGGGTCCTGAGGGGTGCCGGGCCCGCCGTGGCCGCCCGGTCCGCCGGTGCGGACCGGCGCCTCGTCGTACGGCGGGTACCACTGCGAGCCGGACGAGCGGGAGCGCCCGACGGCGCTCTGCGCGGAGCCGGGGACCGGGGCGCGTCCGGCGCTCCGGTGCAGGTGCGGGAACGGGGCGCCGGCAGACGATGTCGCTGACATGCGTCTCAGGGTACGTAGCGCAGTCGAGGGTTGCCTGAAGGCGAACGCCGATAATCCTCCCGCGCGCTGCGGGAGGAGTTACCCTAGCCGCTCGCGGAAGTGGTCGATGGTGCGTCGGAGGCCGTCTTCGGGCGCCACGGCCGGCTCGTATCCCAGCAGGTCGCGGGCGAGGGTCAGGTCCGGGCGGCGCATCTCCGGGTCGTCCGAGCTGCGGGTGACGTACGTCACGCGGGAGTCGCTGCCGGCGAGCGCCACGATCGTCTCGGCCAGTTGCCGCATGCTCATCTCGTGCTCGGTGCCGCAGTTGATCGGCCCGGTCTCCCGGGAGTCGAGCAGGAGCAGGATGCCGCGCACCAGGTCCGAGACGTAGCAGATCGAGCGGGTCTGGTTGCCGGTGCCGTGCACGGTGATCGGCTCGCCGCGCAGCGCCTGGGAGATGAAGGTGGGGATGGCCCGGCCGTCGTCGGGGCGCATCCGCGGGCCGTACGTGTTGAAGATGCGGACGATCGCGGCGTCCAGCCCACGGCTGCGGTGGTACGCCATGGTCGCCGCCTCGGAGAAGCGCTTCGCCTCGTCGTAGACGCTGCGCACGCCGATCGGGTTGACGTTGCCCCAGTAGGTCTCCCGCTGCGGGTGCTCCTTCGGGTCCCCGTACGCCTCGGAGGTGGAGGCCATCAGGAACCGGGCGCCGTCGGCGACCGCGCGGTCCAGCAGGTGCAGGGTGCCCACCGAGCCGACCCGGAGGATCTCCACCGGCAGCTTCTCGAAGTCCGTCGGGCTGGCCGGGGAGGCCATGTGCAGGATGGCGTCGAACCGCTCGGCGAGCGCCGGATGGTGGGTGGGCAGCCCCTCGGAGATGTCCGCCTCCACCAGGGTGAAGTGCGGGTGCTCCGCGAGGTGGGCGACGTTGTCCTTGGAGCCGGTCACGAAGTTGTCCAGCGCGACGACGGTGCACCCGCGCTCGATCAGGGCGTCTACCAGATGTGACGGCACGAAGCCGGCGCCACCGGTGACGAGGACGCGGTGACCGCTTTCGAAGCGTGGAGCTACCTTCATGCCGGTCAGCCTACTCAGCGGACCGGTCGTACGTCCTTCGGCCCGAGGCACTCGCGTGCCGGTCCGGCGTGGCGCGGGGTCCCCGACGCGACCGCGTCGAGGACCCCGTACCGGTGGTGGGCCGTCAGTGCGCTCCCGCGCCGGTGAGGGCGCGCACCTCCAGCTCCGCGTACTTCTCCTCGTCGTGCTCCTTGGAGATGACCGTGCCGATCCAGCCGCAGAGGAAGCCGAGCGGGATGGAGATGATGCCCGGGTTGGACAGCGGGAACACGTGCCAGTCGTGCTCGGGGAACATGGCCGTCGGTGCCCCGGAGACCACCGGCGAGAAGAAGACCAGCACCACGGCGGAGATCAGGCCGCCGTAGATGGCCCAGACCGCGCCCGAGGTGTTGAACCGCTTCCAGAACAGGCTGTAGAGGATCGCCGGGAGGTTGCCGGAGGCGGCGACCGCGAAGGCGAGCGCCACCAGGAAGGCCACGTTCAGGCTCTGCGCGAAGATCGACAACGCGATGGAGACCGCGCCGATGACCAGGGCGGAGATCCGGGCGACCGCGACCTCCTGCCGTTCCGAGGCCTGCCCGTTCTTGATCACGTTGGCGTAGAAGTCGTGCGCCAGGCTGGACGACGACGCCAGGGTGAGCCCGGCCACCACGGCCAGGATGGTGGCGAAGGCGACCGCCGCGATGATCGCCAGCAGGGTGGCCCCGCCCAGGTTGCCGCCGAGGAAGTCGATACCGAGCGCCTCGGCGAGCTGCGGCGCGGCGGTGTTGCCGGCCTTGTCCTGCGCGGTGATCGCCTTGCCGCCGACCAGGGCCGCCGCGCCGAAGCCGAGCGCCAGGGTGAGCAGATAGAAGGTGCCGATGATGCCGATCGCCCAGAGCACGCTCTTGCGGGCCGCCTTGGCGGTCGGCACCGTGTAGAACCGGATCAGGATGTGCGGCAGGCCGGCGGTGCCGAGCACCAGCGCGATGCCGAGCGACAGCAGGTCCATCTTGCTGTAGAAGGTCTTCAGCGCGTCGCCGGGTGTGTCGACGCCGTACCGCAGACCCGGTTCCAGGAATGCGCTCCCCTTGCCGGACGCCTCGGCCGCCTGGCCCAGCAGCGACGACAGGTTGAAGTTGAACTTCGCGAGGACAAGTACGGTCATCACCAGCGCGCCGGCCATCAGCAGGAACGCCTTGACGATCTGGACGTACGTGGTGCCCTTCATGCCACCCACGGTCACGTAGATGATCATCAGGGCGCCGACCATGATGATGGTGGCCACCTTGGCGGTGTCCGCGTCCATGCCGAGGAAGGTCGTGCCCGGCTTGATGCCGAGCAGCAGCGCGACCAGCGCGCCGGCGCCCACCATCTGGGCCAGCAGATAGAAGATCGACACCGTGATGGTGGAGACCGCGGCCGCCGTACGCACCGGGCGCTGGCGCATCCGGAAGGCGAGCACGTCGGCCATCGTGTACCGGCCGGAGTTGCGCAGCAGTTCGGCGACGAGCAGCAACGCCACCAGCCAGGCGACCAGGAAGCCGATCGAGTAGAGGAAGCCGTCGTAGCCGTAGAGGGCGATGATGCCGGCGATGCCCAGGAACGATGCCGCCGACATGTAGTCGCCGCCGATCGCCATGCCGTTCTGGAAGCCGGAGAAGGACCGGCCGCCGGCGTAGAAGTCGGTGGCGGTCTTGGTCTGCCGGCTCGCCCAGATCGTGATCGCCAGGGTCACCGCCACGAAGACCAGGAAGAGCGTGATGGTGAGGTTCCGGGCGGTGGTGCCGCCCGCCTCAGCCGCGAGGACCGTGTTCATGGGTCACCTCCCCCATCTCGGCGCGGATCCGGTCGGCGATCGGGTCGAGCTTCCGGTCGGCGTACCGGGAGTAGAGCCAGGCGATCAGGAACGTCGAGACGAACTGGAGCAGCCCGAAGATGAGCGCGACGTTGATGTGGCTGCCGAAGAGCTTCGTGCCCATGAAGTCCCGCGCGTACGCGGAGAGGATCACGTAGAGCGCGTACCACAGGAAGAACGCGATGGTCATCGGGAAGACGAAGCCGCGCAGCGCGCGACGCAACCCGGCGAACTCGTCCGACCGTTGTACGGCGAGGTACCGCTCAGCCGCCGACTCTGCGGGCGCGGACGCGGGTGTGTCCGTGGACATCTGTGGATCACCACCTTCACAGGCGTGGGGAGTTTCGCGCACGGTAGAGAGCGCGCTCCCCGCCGGGGAAGGCCGGGATCGGGGCCGGTCGGCGGCTGCGCCGAGCGGTCCGCTGGCTGCGCCGAGTGACCCAGGTCACTCCGTTGAGCGGTCGACGGCCGACCGCCGCCGGCGTCAGGTCAGCTCGTGGTACCGACCGCGGTAGTGCAGCAGCGGCGCGGTCTCCTCGGTCAGGTCGACCGCCTCGATGGTGGCCTCGACCAGCAGGCCCCAGCCGTACTCCCGGGCGGCGTCGAGCCGGCAGCCGGCCCACCCGCCGGCGTCGGTCGGGACCGGGCCGTAGGGGGTCTCGGTCCACGGGCCGGTGGCGAAGAGCCCGCCCGGGGAGGGGAAGAGGCCGGCGAACCGGTCGGCGAGCTGCCGGTGCGGCGGACCCAGCGGCGCCACCGCGAACCGGCCGGCGTCCTCGACCGCCGCCCACAGGTCCGACTCGGGGTCGATCAGCCCGAGCAGCCGGTCCGGCTCGCCCTCGGCCACCAGGGTGGACGAGACGGTCAGCCCGGCCGGACCGGGCGCCGTCCAGAGGGTCACCGGCGCGGCCAGTCGACCCCGCAACCGGCGGACCGGCGAACGCTGCCCGGCCGGCACCGCGAACGGGTCGGTGTGGTGGATCTCGGCTCCCGGCTCATGATTCACGTGAAACATTGTGCCGCCCCGGCCCAAGGCGCAGCCGAGGAAGCGGTCGTGCAGGTTCGCGTGGCGGGCGTGCGGGTGGAGCTTCCGGTCGTGCCGGTACTCGATCAGTAGCGCGAGTCGGGCCGGTTGGCACGGCCAGAGCGCGCCGCAGGCCCGGCAGCGCCACAGCGGCCGCATCGGCAGGTGCGCCCTGCTCACCACCGGTCTCCGGTGGTGTGCCGCGTATCGCCCGAGGGTCTCGGCGTGGCGGTCATGTCCCCGTCCCCGGCGCGACACGCCCGGGCCGCCGTCACCAGCGGCCGCCGTTCGCCCGCCAGGTCTGCGCCGGGGTCAGCCAGCCGGCCCGGCCCGGTCGCGGCAGGGCCACCGTCGGCCCGGTCGCCCACGTCGGTGGCGGGTTCGGCCGGGGCGCCGGCCGCTCCGGCCCGGTCGCGCCCGGCACGGCCGTCGGCACCGCCACCTTCTTCCTTCGATACGACCACAGCGCCGCGTTCCTCCGGCGGAGGTACCCGAACATTCCTTTATCTCCTCTCTCCAAGGGGGCCGCCCCGGCCGGGGGATGACCGGGGCGGCCCGACGCAGGACCGGCCGCCGGGTCGTCGCCTCCACCGGCCGGGCCGCGTGCCCTCCACCCTGGACTCGGGGCGGATGGCAGGGGAGGATGCCAGCGCTTACTACGCAGCGCGGTCACGTACTTACCGGAGAGGTAAGGATGAACGTCGAGATGTGGATCCGGGCGTTGAAGGCCGCCCGGGCTGGTGCCGAGGTGTCCCAGGAGGGGTTGGCGACCCTGATCAGGTGGAGCCCGTCCACGGTGGCCGCCATCGAGACCGGCCGCCGCCGGCCGACCATGGAGTTCGCGGTCGCCGCCGACCAGGCCCTGAGCACCGGCGGTCTCCTCGCCAGCATGCTCAAGGAGCACGAGGGCAGGAGTTCGCCTTCCTGGTTTGAGTCGTGGCCAGGCCACGAAGAGCGGGCTTCCCGGCTGTGTCACTTTGAGCCATGTCTTGTTCCAGGTCTTCTTCAGACCGAGGAATATGCCCGGGCTGTCTTCACCGCTGGCAAGCTTTACCGTTCCGAGAAGGTCGGGGAACTGCTCAGCCTGCGGATGAACCGACAGCAGGTGCTGTGCCGGGAGGAGCCACCCGAGTGCATCTTCGTCATCGATGAAAGTGCGCTGTGCCGGTCGATAGGTGGACCGGCTGTGATGGATCGCCAGCTTGGCCGGCTGCTGGAGAGCGCTGACCTGCCCCATGTGCGCCTGCACGTGCTGCCGCTCGATGTCGGTGCGCACGTCTCGCTTTGGGTGGGTTCGTGATCGCGGAGTTGCCCGGCAAAGAGCGCCTGCTCTGCCTCGACAATGCGGCGCGAGGTCAGATTGCGGACTATCCGGAATGGATTGGACTGGTGCAGCGAAAGTGGGAGTATCTCCTCGCTGAGGCCCTGTCTGAGCGCGCCTCCCTCGATCTGATCAAGAAACTGAAGGTGACGTCATGACCCCTGGCACACCGCTCTGGCGCACATCTACCCGATCGGACAACGACGGCAACTGTGTCGAGGTGGCGGACAACCTGCCCGGGGTGGTGCTGGTGCGGGACAGCAAGGACCGCTCCGGCCCGACCCTCACCTTCGCCCCGGACGCCTGGCGCGCATTCGTCGACGTGCTCCGCACGACCCGACCCGACTGACGCGGCTCAGGTCGTACGCTGGTCGACCTGGTCGTCGGGGGTGAGTGAGCGGCGGGCGGCGGCCAGCACCTCCGGGTCGGCGCAGCCGGCGGCGTAGCCGGCGATGCGACGGCGGATGTCCCGGGTCAGCAGCCAGACCCCGATCCGGTCGGCGACCGGGCGAACGAACGCCGGCCGGCAGCGGAAGCTGTACCGCCAGGTGGCGACCGTCGAGTCCGGCTCCGGGCCCGGCGCGAACCGCCAGCCGCCAGCGAACATCTCAAAGAACCACGGCCCGCGCACCATCTTCATGCCGACGTTGGTCGGCGGCGCGAAGGAGACGTACTCGCTGACCATGACCAGGCCGTGCCGGGAGCGGGTGAAGGTCCGCACCCCCTTGCCGGGCCGGGTCGCGCCGTCGGTGAAGTGCTGTTCGCGGACGAACGGGTCCCAGCGGTAGCGCACCGGGGCGGCGGTCTGGGACACGGCGAAGGCCAACTCGGGTGGCACCGGAACGGTCACCACCGCCTGGACGACGGGCATGTGCCCATTGTCCAGGCGGTCGGCAACCGTGGGCTCAGTCGACGATGAGGGCCCCATTGAGGTCGTTGTCCTTCCGGGCGCCGTCCGGCTCCGGATTGGCGGCGCCGTCGCCCACGCCCCAGTCGACCAGGGCCGAGTACTCGCCGACGGAACCGCTGCCCACCTGGGACCGCGGCACCGACACCGGAAGGTCGACGCGGATGCTCGCGCTGACCGGAAGGGCACCCGGCCGGCAGGTGTACGACGTGCCCTGACTGAAGGGGAACGCGGTGCAGCCCGACGGCACGGCGGTGACCGTGAACGGCTTCGGCAAATTCACCCGCACCCGGAGCGCGTCCGCCGGTTGCGGCCCGTTGTTCTCTACTGTCAGACGGAGCGTGCCGGTCGCGGAGTCCGCCACCCCGGACGTGAGCCGCAGGTCGTCCCCGCTGATCGACAGGTCGGTGATCCGGGGGTTGGCGGGGAAGCTGGTCGGCCCGTCGGTCTGTGCGAAACCCCGACCGGTCCACGAGTAGACGCGCCACTGTCGTTGGGCCAGGTCGTCCGGAATGCCGTCGCCGGCGTAGTCGACCACCTCCACCGCGATCTGCCGTCCATCCGCCCGGATTCCGCCGATACCCGCGACGTCGCCCGTCTCCCCGACCACGACACCCATCGTCCGGATGGATCCGCCGCGGTCGCGGTCGAAGGCCAGCACTCTCGCCTCGCCCATCTCCAGGCCGCTGCATCTGATCAGCGCCGCCGTCTCCTCGGCGCCGTCACGGTCCACGTCGGCGTGGACGACCTGGTCGATGGTGACCCGAAGCTCCGCGGCCGCGGAGCGCTGCGCCCGGCCGTCCCGGAACCGGACCTGACCGGCGGGGCACTCGTCCGCCAGGTACGAGGGCCACGCCGGCAGCCGGAGAGTGGCGTTCCCGAGGTCCTCCTTGCTGATCCGGCCGTCTGGCGCGGGTGCGGACGGCGTCGACGTCACCGACGGGGTGGGGGACGCCGACGGCGGACCCGTGGTGGCCGACGGTGGCGCCCAGGGTGTCTCACTGGTCGTCGGAGGCGCTGGCGGCCGAGGATCGGTGTCCCCCACGCCGGCGAGCACCGGGGTGGCGATCAGCGTCGCCGCCATCAGGCCGGTCGCGGTGACCCGCGCCGTACGACGACGGCGGACGACCTCACGGGCGGCCCGTGCACCGGGCGGCACGGTCAGCGGCCCACCCGACCGGAAGGCGGTGAAGGCATCGGTCAGCTCGGGCACAACGTTGTGGTCAGACATGCTGCTCTCCAGTCCGCAGGTCGGCGAGTTCGGCGGCGAGAGCGAGGCGACCGCGGTGCAACCAGGACTTCACCGTCCCCGCCGCCACCCCCTCGTGCTCGGCGATCTCGGCGATGCCGAGGTCGGCGATGTGGAACAGCACGATCGCCCGTCGCTGGTTCTCGGGCAGGGTGGCGAGTGCCCGGGCCAGCGCCACCCGGTCCGGGCTCGGGCCCTCGACCACCGGGTGCTGATGGAATCTCGCGTGGGCTTGGGCGGCCCGCAGCCGGCGCCAGCGGTTCCGCGCCACGTTCAGGGCGACGGTGCGCACCCAGGCGGCCGGGCGTTCGTACCGGGCCAACGTGTTCCACCGGGCCCAGGCCCGGCTGAACGCCTCCTGCACGGCGTCCTGGGCGTGACCGACATCAGCCGTGTACGCGTAGAGCTGGAGCATCAACGGCTGGAAGTTGGCGGCGTAGAACTCCTCGAAGCTGTCCTCCCCGGCCCCCGCGGCCGGGGAGGACAGCCCCGGCCTGTCGTCGCCGGGGCCCCGCTGCTGTATTGCCACGTGGCGCCTCCCCTGCTGGCGCACCATGCGGCTGCACGGTGTCTGTCCAGCACACCCCGTGGCGTCGTCGACGGTTGCGGTCGACCGCCTGTCGGCTTGCCGTCAGCGGCGCGGGGTGACGGCGGCGAGCAGTTCCGGCATCCGGTGGTCCAGCACGTCACCGGCCAGGTACGAGCCGAGCAGCGCCGCGCCCAGTCCGTACGCCGCGCCGACCGGCAGGGCCAGCCAGAGCCAGACGTCGCCGAGCAGCGCCGCGGCCACCACCATCGGCACCGCGGCGGCCGCCGAGGCGACCATCGACAGCAGGGTGAGCAGGCTCTTCGCCATTCCGGCGCCGGTGTTCATCGCGAACGGGTTGCTCGTCTCCGGCAGCGAGTACGCCCCCAGCACCGAGATGAACCCGTTGATCGCCAACCCGGCCCCGTACGCGGCGAGCAGGGTGCCAGCGGCGACTCCGATCCAGCCGGGCTCGCCCAGCACCACCGTGATCACCACCGAGACCACGCCCAGCATCGGCACCACGTACGTCGAGAAGGCCGTCATCCGGGCGCGCAGTTCGAGCCGGCCGGGCACCCCGGCCACCACGTTCGCCGCGTACGCGCTGCCGTCGAAGCCGAACTGGTTGGCCAGGGTGACCGAGGCGAGCACCCCGATGAAGAGCATCGACAGGCTGAGCAGCACCGGCGAGGATTCGCCGGCGGTGGAGAAGCCCTCCTCGCTGCTCGCCGTGAAGCCGGCGCCACCTAGATTGACCATCACCGGCACGAAGATGCCCACCACCGCGATGGTGATCAGGTTGGCCCGCCGCCGGGCGTCCCGCCACCAGTAGCGGCACTCCCGCGCCACCAGCGCGCCGAACCGGTCCCGCCGGGTCCAGCCGACCGCCCGGGGGAAGAGTTGCGCGACCGCGCCGCCCACCGGTTCGCGCCGGCCCCGGGCCGGAGCCGAACTCGCCGCGCCGACCATCGCCGACTCCAGCGACCGGGACCACCACCACAGCAGCAGGCCGACGGCGACCGCGGTGATCAGCAGCTTCACCGGTACGGCCCAGGCCCGCCCCTCGGCCACGTCGACGCCGACCGTCCACGGCGCGCCGAACGGCGTCCAGCCGACCACCCGCGCCACCCCGGTCAGCCGGTCCCAGTCCGCCTCCCGTACCGCGGCGAGCACCACGATCTGCAGCGGGCCGAGCAGCGCGGCGACCACCGCCAGCAGCACGGCGGCCAGGTCCCGTACCCGACGGGACCGCAGGATGGTGGCGAACGCGCTGGTCACCGCGCGGCTGGCGGCGACGCAGAGCAGCAGGCCGACGAGCACCCCGACCGCGGCGACCACGCCGGCCGGCCAGCCGCCGAGCGCGCCGGCGGTGACCACCAGGCCGGCGGTCGCGATCAGCACCGCGAGCACCGGGACGCTGACCAGTGCCGCCGCGAACAGCCCGGTGACCAGGGTGCGGCGGGGCAGCGGCAGCAGCGCGAACCGGGCCGGGTCGAGGGTCTCGTCCACGCCGAAGAAGACCAGCGGCAGCAGCAGCCAGCCGAGCACCAGCAGCCCGCCGCCGAACGCCGCCGTCATCAGCGCGTACCGGGGTTCGTCGGCGAAGCCGGGCGCGGCCAGCAGCAGGAAGCCCCCGACGGCGAACCAGAGGCCGACCAGCGCGCCGACCACGAAGAGCGCGATCCGCCAGCCCTGGCCGCGGAAGTTGTTGCCCATCACCCGCAGCTTCAGCCGGACGAAGTGTCGGACCGGGACCCGCCGGGCCGAGCCGGCGGGTGCGCTCACCGGGACAGCCACGCCAGTTCCTCGCCGGTCGCGGTCCGCCCGCCGACCACCTCGACGAAGACGTCCTCCAGCGAGCGGTCGCCGCGTACCTGGTCGAGCGTGCCGACCCGCTTGATGGTGCCCTCGGCGAGGATCGCCACGTGCGAGCAGAGCCGCTCGACGACCTCCATCACGTGGCTGGAGAAGACCACGGTTCCACCGCCGCCGACGTACCGCTGGAGGATGTCCCGGATCAGCGCGGCGGAGACCGGGTCGACCGCCTCGAACGGCTCGTCCAGCACCAGCAGCCGGGGGCCGTGCAGCAGCGCGCAGGCCAGGCCGATCTTCTTCTTCATGCCGGCCGAGTAGTCGACCACCAGGGTCCGGCCGGCGTCGCTGAGCGCGAGGACGTCGAGCAGCTCCGCGGCCCGCTGGTCGACCACCGCCGGGTCCATCCCGCGCAGCAGACCGTGGTACGCCAGCAGCTCCGCCCCGCTGAGCCGGTCGAAGAGCCGTACGCCGTCCGGCAGCACGCCGAGCAGCCGCTTCGCGCCCACGGGGTCGGCCCACACGTCGTGCCCGAGCACCCAGGCCTGACCGTGGTCCGGCCGGAGCAGCCCCACCGCCATCGACAGGGTGGTGGTCTTGCCGGCGCCGTTCGGGCCGAGCAGGCCGTAGAAGGAGCCGGCCGGGACGGCCAGGTCGACCCCCGCGACCGCGACCTTGCCGTCGAACCGCTTCGCCAGGCCGCGCAGCACGAGCGCCGGGTGCTCACCAGTCATGCGTCCGACCGTATCCGGCCGGCACCAGACCGCGCTCCGGCCGCAGGATGATCCCACGTCCTCCCCGAGACGCACGCGCGTCGGATGCAACCGGTCGACTTACCGGCGGGTGACAGAGGCAGGACCACGACGGGGGAGGGACGTTGGACGCAGACGACGGGTTCGAGGAGTTCTATCGAACCACCAGGCACCGGGTGGTCACCGTGCTCTACGCGCTCGGTGGCGATCTCAGCGAGGCCCAGGACGCCGCGCAGGAGGCGTACGCCCGGGCCTGGCAGCGCTGGAACACGATCAGCGGGTACGGCGACCCGGAGGCGTGGGTCCGCACGGTCGGCCACCGTCTTTTGATCAACCGGTGGCGCAAGATCCGCAACGGGGTGACCGCCTACCGCCGGCACGGCGTGGCACCGTCGGTGGGCCCACCCTCGGAGAACACGGTCGCGCTGGTGACCGCGCTGCGCCAACTGCCGGCGGAGCAGCGGGAGGCGATCGTGCTGCACCACCTGGCCGACCTGTCGGTCGCCGAGATCGCCGCGCAGACCGACACCCCAACCGGCACCGTCAAGGCCCGCCTCAGCCGCGGGCGCCGAGCGCTGGCCGAACTGCTCGACACCACCCTCCCCGAGGAGGTCAGCAATGCCTGATCCGTTCTTCGCCGACCTGTACCGCGACACCGAGAACCTGACCTGGGCGGCCACCGAGCAGGTGCGCCGGCGCGGCCGGCAGCGAACCCGCCGGACGCGGGCCGCGGCCGTCCTGGCCAGCGTGGTGGCCGTCGGCGTGGTCGCCACCGGAGCGGTGGCCCTGGCCGGTCGCCCTGGCCCGGTGCCGGTCATCCCGGCGACTCCGTCGCCGAGCGTCAGCCCCACTACGCCCGCGCCGACCCCGGCGGCGCCGACCCCGGTCGTCCCACCGCCGTCGGTGACGCCGTCCCAGACGACCCGTAGCCCGAAGGCCGACCTGACCTCGCCCGGCCGCACCAGCCCGTCGACCCCGGCCGACCCGGCCGTTCCCGCCGCCGCCATGCTTCGGTTGGCGGACCTGCCGGACGGCTTCCGCGCCGCGGGGAGCGACCTCGACGGCGACTGGACGTTGGAGTCGGTGACGATCTACTGCAGCGGCGAGTCACCGTCGATCACCCCTGGGGAGGTAGCCCGCCGCGGAGCCGTCTTCGACTCGCCCACCGCCCGCATCACCCAACGGGTGACCCGGCACTCGGGCGACCAGGCCGGCACGGCCATGGACCGGGTACGTGAGCTGGTCAGCGGCTGCAAATTCGAGCGGCAGGGCAACTCCCTGTCGATTCTGGGCGAGCGGCTCGGTGGGGAAGAGTCGCTGCTGGTCGGCGCGCTCATCGAGGGCGTCCCGAGCCGATGGCTCTTCGTCCGGCAGGGTGACCTGGTGGCGCAGGTCTGGCTCGACAAGGACACCACCCCGACCGATGCCCGGCGGTACGCGGAGCCGGTGGCCGACCGGCTCTGCGCCGGTACCGACGACTGCTGACCGTCCGTGAGGGGGCCGGGTGACCGGTCCCCTCACAGCCGCAGCGCCTCCGGGGCGTGCAGTCGGAGCATGGTGGCCCCGACGTCGGCCGGCGCGCGGCGGCGGGTCGCCATCGACACCGCCACCATCACGGTGAAGGCCAGCGGCACCGTCCAGGCGGCCGGCTGCGCGATGAGCGTGGCCGGCCAGCCGGACAACGGCGGGCCGAGCACGGTGACCAGCACCGCCGCGATCGCCGCGCCGCCACCGACCAGCACCCCGGCGGCGGCGCCCAGGTCGGTCAGGCCGCGCCACCAGATGCCGAGCACCAGCAGCGGGCAGAAGCTGGACGCGGCGACCGCGAAGGCCAGCCCGACCACCTGGGAGACGTCCAGCCCGGAGACGTTCAGCGCGAGCACCGCCGGCACCCCGCCGGCGATCACGGTGGCCAGCCGGAAGCCGCGTACCGAGCCCCGCCCGAGCACGTCGGTGGAGATCACCCCGGCGACGCTGGTCAGCAGGCCGGACGAGGTGGAGAGGAACGCCGCGAACGCGCCGGCCGCGACCAGCGCGGCGAGCAGCCGCCCGGTCAGGCCGTCGCCGAGCGCCGCGCCGGGCAGCAGCACCACCACCGCGTCGGTGTGCCCGGTCACCAGCAGTTGCGGGGTGTAGATCCGGCCCAGCACGCCGTAGAGGGTGGGCAGCAGGTAGAAGGCGCCGACCAGGGCGAGCACCACCAGGGTGGTGCGTCTGGCGGCGGCGCCGTCGGGGTTGGTGTAGAAGCGGACCAGCACGTGCGGCAGACCCATGGTGCCGAGGAAGGTGGCCAGGATCAGCGAGTACGTGGCGAAGAGCCCACGGTCGTCGTCCCCGGCCGCGCTGGGCAGCAGCCAGTCGGCGGCGTCGGTGGTCACCCCGGAGACCTCGGGCACCGGGTCGCCGGCGGCGAAGTCGAGGCGGTCGCCGGGGCGTACCTCCCGGGCGGTGCCGTCGGGGGGGGTGAGGGTCGCGCGGTGCTCGACCACGACGGTGGTCGCGGTCCGGAACGCCGGCCCGTCGGGCGGGGTCACCGCGGGGCGGGCGTCGGCCTGCCACTGCAACGCCAGGAAGATCGCGGGTACGGCCAGTGCGGTCAGCTTCAACCAGTACTGGAAGGCCTGCACGAAGGTGATCGCCCGCATGCCGCCGAGCGCCACGTTCGCGGTGACCACGGCCGCGACCAGCAGGGCCCCCACCGGGTACGGCGAGCCGGCCACCGTGGCCAGGGTCAGCCCGGCGCCCTGCAGCTGCGGGACCAGGTAGAGCCAGCCGATGAAGATGACGAAGACGGTGGCCAGGGTGCGCAGCCACCGGGAGCCGAGTCGCAGCTCGCAGAAGTCGGGCAGGGTGAAGGCGCCGGAGCGGCGCAGCGGGGCGGCCACGAAGAGGAGCAGCGCCAGGTAGCCGGCGGCGAAGCCGACCGGGTACCAGAGCACGTCCACGCCGTACTTCAGGATCAGCCCGGCGATGCCGAGGAAGCTGGCCGCCGACAGGTATTCCCCGCCGATCGCGGCGGCGTTCCAGGTGGGGCTGATCGCCCGGGAGGCGACCAGGAAGTCGGAGGTGGTCCGGGCCAACCGGAGGCCGTAGAAGCCGATCCCGAGGGTGACCAGGGTGACCGCCACGATCGCCGGGACGACGAACCCGTTGCCCATCTCAGCGCTCCGGCCGGTGGACGAGGTCGGTGAAGTCCTGCTCGTTGCGTTCGGCCAGCCGGACGTACGCCCAGCCCACCGCGATCAGGAAGGGGAAGGAGGCCAGCCCGAGCAGCAGCCAGGGCAGGTTGACGCCGAGCACGGTGACCCGGCCGACGGCGGGGGCGATCGCGAACAGCCAGGGGAGCCCGCCGAGCCCGATCAGCACCACCAGACTGAGCCGCAGCGCCAGCGCCAGCTGGGCGCGGACCAGCCCCCGGACCAGCGCCTCGCCGACCCGGGTCTGCTGGGTCAGCTCGGTGCGGGTGCGGTCGGCCCGGGTGTCCCGGCGTACCTCGGCGAGCACGATCCGCGCCCGCCAGGGCGGCTCCGGCGCCCGGGGTGCTGGCAGCCGACCGGCCGGGTCCCGTTCGGGCCGCCCCGGTGCGTCCGGATCGTGGGGTGCGGGCATCCCGGCAGTCTCGCCTGCTCAGCGGGATTGTCAAGAGTGCCCCCGGCGGCGGGACAGGTCGCCGCCGGGGTGCGGTGGTCACCAGCGGGGGTTGGGGCAGCCCCCGACGCTGGCCTCGGCCGGATCCGGGCCGAGCAGTGCCCGAGCCCGGGCCCGGCCGACGTTCGCCGTCCGCCAGCCGTCCTCCGGCAACTCGGCGGCGATGTCCCGCAGCGCGCAGGAGCGCATCGGCTCGGGCAGCCGGTCCAGGGCCGGCACCGCGTCGGCGGAGAGCCGGGAGAGGTAGCCGCCGTCGATCCGGTCGATCTGCCGGTAGCGGTCGACGTTGCGCTCGGCGATCAACCGGTCGGGGTTGACCGCGGCCAGCCCGAGCAGGGCCACCACCGCCGCGCCCAGGACGAACCGGGGCAGCCAGCCGCCGCGGAGCCGGATCGTCGCCACCCCGACCAGCACGAAGAGCAGCCCGAGCCAGAGTTCGACGGTCGCCACCACGAGCCGCAGCCGGGTCGCCCCGTACGCGTCGGTGTAGACCTGCATCCGGTAGAGCGCCGAGGCGACGATCACCAGGCTGAGCGCGGTGAGCGTACCGAGCAGCACCCGGATCAGGATGCGGTCGACGCGGGTGCCCCGAGGAGCCCAGCGGGCGGCGCCGGCGATCACCAGCAGGGTGAGCGCGGAGACCGCGAGCAGCTGCCAGAACCCGCTGCGGGCGTAGTCGGCGTAGGTGGGTCCCGCCGCGCGCAGCACGTGCCGGGAGCCGCCGAAGAGCACGGCGAGCTGCACCAGCACGAAGGCCGCGAAGAGCACGTCGAGCAGGGCCAGCGGCAGCGCCCACTCCAGCCGGCGGACCGTACCGGCCGGACCGGCGTGCAGACCCTCCAGGTCCGGCGGCGCGGCCAGCAGGTACGCCCCACCGAGGAGGGCCGCCCCGACCAGCAGGAAGCGGAAGACCCAACCGACCACGCCCGGCGTCGAGATGTCGGGCAGCGCGTCGGCGAGCAGGTCGGCGAAGACCGCGTCGGCCGAGGAGAAGAGCAGGCCGAAGACGAGCAGCAGACCGGCGGTGACGGCCACGCTGGCCAGGCTGCGTCCGACGCTCGGGCCGTCCGGCCGGGCCCGCGGCAGGCCGCGCGCAGCCCAGGGCAGCGCCCGGACCGTGGCGGCCGGCGGCAGCACCCCGGCCATCAGCATGCCGAGCGGGGTACGCCCGCCCGCCACGGCGAGGGTGGCGGTGACCACGGCGGCGAGCAGGCAGAGCACGAAGAGCCAGCCGGCGGCCCGGACCGTACCGACCCCGACCAGGGCCAGCGTGGCGGCCGCCCAGACCAGCCGGGCCGCCCGCCCCGGCGCCCCCGTGGCGCCGGGACGGACGGTCGCGCCGGCTGGCGCGCTGGTCTGCTGCTTCTCCGGTACGCCGACCGGCGGCGGCGGGTTGTTCGGCTGGACCGGACTGGCCGCTGCGGGCTGCGCCGGCTGCGCGGGTGGGGTCGTCGCGGATCGTGGCGCTGCGTCCGGTACGGCGGGGGACTGCGCCGACCCGGTGGCGGTCGTCGGAGCTGACGAACCGGGCCGCGCGGTGGCGGCCGTACCGAGGGTGCCGGCTCCGGCCGCGGCGGCCACCAGCCAACCGAGGCCGGGACGGTCCAGCGGCACCGCCGACGCGGTGACGGTGGCGGCGACGGTGACCGCGCCGAGGATCAGCGGTCGGGCCGGACCGGTCGGGCCGGCCCACCGCCGCTGGAACACCGACGGCGGGCGTGGCCCGGGCGGCGGCGGCCAGGGCCGCTGCTGCGGCACGGCCGGCCCGGCGGCGACCGGCCCGGGCGGTGGTACCGGGCCCGGCCTGACGGGTGAGCTGGTCATGCTGCTTCTCCTCGAATGGGTGCGGTACGGGGAAGGGTGACCTGGACCCGGCAGCCGCCACGTCCACTCCGGACCGTCGTCGGCAGGTCGACCACCTGGATGCTGCCGCCGTGCAGTTCGACCACCCAGCGGGCGATGGCCAGGCCGAGTCCGGTCCCGCCGCCGGCGGCCCGGTCGCCCCGGGTGAACCGCTCGAAGACCCGGGACCGCTCGGCCAGCGGGATTCCCTCGCCCTCGTCGCTGACCTCGAAGTACAGCTCTCCCGCCCGCTCCTCGGCGGCGACCAGCACGGTGCCTCCGGTGGGGCTGTGCCGGGCGGCGTTGTCCAGCAGGTTGGCGAAGACCTGGTGCAGCCGCCAGGGGTCGGCCTGCAGGGTCAGCGGTGCGGGCAGCTCCCGGAGGCGGAAGCGGACGTCCCGCCCGGTCCCGGCGGCGGTCGCCGTGGCGCGCTTCACCGCCTCGTCGAGGAAGTCGGCGACGTCGATCCGTACCCGCCGCAGCGGCACCACGCCGGCGTCCAACCGGGACAGGTCGAGCAGGTCGGCGACGAGGTGACCCAGCCGCTCGGTCTGCGCCAGCGCGGCCCGCAGGGTGGCCGGCTCCGGTGCGGCCACCCCGTCCACCACGTTCTCCAGGACGCCCTGCAGGGCGGTGATCGGGGTACGCAGCTCGTGCGAGACGTTGGCGATCAGCTCCCGGCGGCGCTGGTCGGCGGCGTGCAGGTCCTCGGCCATCTTGTTGAACGCCTGGGCCAGCTCGCCGACCTCGTCACGGGAGGTGGCGCGTACCCGTCGGGTGTAGTCGCCGCGGGCCATCGACCCGGCGGCGGCGGTCATCTCCCGCAGCGGCGACGTCATGCCGTGCGCCAGCACCTGGGAGGTGAGCAGCGCAAGGGCGATGGCCGTCGCCGTGGTCGTCCGAGGCAGCCAGCCGGTCGCGTACCAGAAATAGGTGAATCCGGCCGCGCCGGAGCCGACCAGCAACATCCCCAGCTTCACCTTGATCGAGCGGACCGGGTCGAGCGGGCGCGGCAGCAGTTCCAGCACCCGGTCCACCCAGGTGAACAGGCGCGCGATCACTCCGGCACCTCCAGCGCGTATCCGATGCCGTGCACGGTGCGGATCAGGTCCGCGCCGAGCTTGCGGCGCAGTGCCTTGACGTGGCTGTCGACGGTGCGGGTACCGGAGCCTTCGGCCCAGCCCCAGACGTCGGCGAGCAGCCGTTCCCGCGGCAGCACGGTGCGCGGCCGGCCGGCGAGGTGCACCAGCAGGTCGAACTCGGTCGGGGTCAGGTGCACCTCGGCGCCGCCCCGGCGGACCCGCCGCTCGGCCTGGTTGATCTCGATGTCGCCGAGCTCGAGGCCGGGCACCAGGACGGCCGCGGCCCGCTCCACCCGGCGCAGCAGGACGTGCACCCGCGCCGACAGCTCGCGCATCGAGAACGGCTTGGTCAGGTAGTCGTCGGCCCCGACCGCGAGCCCCACCAGCAGGTCGGTCTCGTCGTCCCGCGCGGTGAGCATCAGCACCGGCACCGTTCGGTCGGCCTGGATCCGCCGGCACACCTCCAGGCCGTCGAAGCCCGGCAGCATGACGTCGAGTACGACGAGATCGGGCTGGCCGCTGCGGAACCGATCGACCGCGCTGGGGCCGTCACCGGCGATGTCCACCGCGAAACCCTCGGCCCGTAGTCGGGCGGCGACCGACTCGGCGATGGTCCGTTCATCCTCGACCACCAACACCCGGCGTTCCTTCATGGGACCTGACTGTAGGGAGCGGCCGTGGAGATCGGTGGGGCGCGTTGTGAACAACCTGTGGAGAACACTTCACTCCTGTGGATAACCCGGTGGCCGGCACTAGTTCAGTCGAGGCCGACCCGTTCGGGTCGGGCGGAGGCGGAGCCGAGCCAGGTGTGCGGGTTGCCCCACCAGCACCAGCCGAGCTTCGGCGCGCCCTGGCTGATCCAGAGCGCCGGCACCCGCTTGTCGCCGCAGCGCGACCCGACCAGCGAGAAGCACCTGTTCTTCGCCAGTGCCGCCGGGTGGAGCGTGATGAAAGCGAGCCCCTCGTCGATGCTGAGGGGCAGGCGGTCCTGGGCGGTGATCACCTCCATGGCCGCCGACGGCGCCAGGTTGAGCGTCTCCTCGCCCCGGTCCACGTCGAAGAGCAGGTACGCCGGCCCGGCCGGCACCTCCAACTCCTTGATCGGGTCGAACGTCGCCAGGTCGCCCTCGGCGTAGTGCCGGTCCAGGAAACCCGGCTTGCGCTTGCCGGGCAGCGTGGTCAGCCCCAGCCGTGCCTCGACCGGGACCAGCTCACGGGTGATCACCAACAGGAACGGCACCCGGGCCTCGGTGGGCGGCGCCAACTCCGCGGCACCGGCGACGGCGGTCGCCCGCAGCGGGGTGACCAGCTCGGTGAACTGCTCCTCGGCCAGCCCGGCGAGGTTCGGGTAGCCCAGGCGGATCAGGGTGGCGACCTGGCGGTCGAACTCGGTTCCGGCATCGAACGGGGACTCGGTCACGCGGACCTCCACTCACTCGTACGGTCTGCCGTACAGTGTACGACAAGGTTCGTCATTTCCGTTCGCGATTCCGGTCCCGGTCTGCCGGGTGGCTACGATGCGCCCGTGCTGCTTCCCGTCGTGGCCGTCGCCACTCTCGCCGGCGCATGCTGGGGGGTGGTGCTGCCCGGCCTCGTCAATCGGTATTCCGTGGAGTGGCCGGACGGTACGCAGCAACCCCCGTGGCGACGCGGGTGCGTGCAGTGCGGTGCCGTCCGGGGCGGGTGGTGGCGGTCGGATCGGTGCCCCGAGTGCGGAGTTCGTCCCACTCCCGGTCAGTGGCTGACCGTCCCGCTGTCGGCTGCGGTCTGCGGCGCTGTCGCAGCAGCCCTGGGTCCGACGCCGGCGCTGCCGGCCTTCCTGCTGCTCGCCGCCGTCGCCGTCCCGCTGGCCCTGATCGACCTGAAGGTGCTGCGGCTGCCCGACCCCCTGGTCGGGACGGCGTTCGTCGGCGGCGTGGTCCTCCTGGTGATCGCGGCGGCCGTCGAGCAGGACAGCGCACCGCTGGTCCGCGCCGGTCTCGGGGCGGTGAGCTGCGGTGTCGGATATGTGACGCTGGCGCTCCTGCCGCGATCGCAGCTGGGGTTCGGCGACGTCAAGCTGGGGGCCGTGCTCGGTCTCTACCTCGGCTGGCTCGGCTGGTTCGCCGTCGCGGCCGGCGTGCTGCTCGCGCCGGTGCTGAACCTTCCGCTGGTCATCGGCCTGGTCATCGCCGGGCGCGCGGGCCGGAAGACGGCCGTGCCGTACGGCCCCGCGATGCTCGCCGCGGCGGTCACCGCGACGGTCCTGGCCGCGCTGCGATAGCCCGACCGGCCACAGTCACCCTCCACCGTCCGGTGGCTTCGCTTGTGGACGCTGCCGGCGAACGGCGGGTAGCACCTTGACCTGTGACGTCATTGACACAGTTAGTTGCGGCCGGGAAAACTCAACTCGTTCCTTGCCCGGCGTCAACCACCGTCGCGGTCACCGGCCGCGATCCCTCCCCTGGAGCGTTCTTCAATGAACGATGTCATCTTCCGGATCATGGCTTGGGCCAAGAGCCGCGACCGCGGCGCCAGCGCGGTCGAGTACGCCCTGATCGTCGGCCTCATCGCCGCCGTTCTCGGCGGCGTCATCTTCGTACTCGGTAACCGGGTCGACTGGATGTTCGACCGGGCCTGCGACAACGTCTCGGCGGGCGCCGGCGTGAACGAGTGCGACCAGACGCGCTAGTGGCGCGGCCCTGGCCGCACCTGCGATCTGTCGAGTCGGCCGCTCGGATTCAGGGCGACGGCGCCGGCTGCAGCAGGCGCAGGACCGACCGGGGGGCGGCTGCGGTGGAGATGGCGCTCGTCCTGCCGCTGCTGTTGATCCTCATCTTCGGGATCATCGACTTCGGACGGATGCTCACCAAGCAGATCGCGCTGACCGAGGCGGCCCGGGACGCAGCCCGGGCCGCCTCCTTCGGCGGCAACGCGAAGGCCCGCGCCGAGCTCATCGCCGGCAAGGACATCGGGGTGACCGCCGTGGGGTGCTCCGGCACCCGCCAGGACGCCGAGGTGGTCCTCACCCACAAGTTCACCTTCATCACACCGGTCGGCCTCCTCGGCGGCGGCTTCGGCGAAAAGGTCAAGCTCACCGGTCGGGGAGTCGTGCCATGCCAGTAATAAGTCGCCTTCGGGCTCGCCTCGGCGCGCGCGAGGACCGCGGGGCCGTGGCGCTGACCGTCGGGTTGCTCCTCGGCTCGGGGGTGCTGCTCGGCATGGCCGCCCTGGTGGTCGACGTGGGCAACCTCTACGTCGAACGCGGCCAGCTGCAGAACGGGGCGGACGCCGGCGCGGTGAAGGTCGCCCAGATCTGCGCCACGGACCCGGCCGACTGCTCGCCGGAAGCGACAGACCCGCAGGGCACAGATCTGCAGGACGTGGCCGAGTCGTACGCCGACCGCAACGCGAACGACGGTGCCGCCGCCGCGACCGTCTGCGGCCGGGGCGGGGAGCTGTCGGCATGTCCGTCCTGGGAGGGCCGGCTCACCGACTGCGTCGGGCCGCCTCCAGCAGGGGGCAGCTACGTCGAGGTGCACACCAGCACCCGGGGCGAGGACGACTCCACCGTGCTCCCGCCGGTCTTCGCCCAAGCGCTCGTAGGCGGCTACAAGGGTGCGGAGGTCGGCGCCTGCTCCCGGGTGGCCTGGGGCCCGCCGATGAGGGCGACCACGCTGGCGATGGCCATCTCCGCCTGCGACTGGAACCGGTACACCGACAACGGCAACGCATTCCGCCCGCCGGTCGAGCGGTCCTTCCCGGTGTACGACGAAGACACCGCCACGACCTGTGCCCCCAAGGCGGGGTCAGGTGGCGGACCGGGGGGCTACCGGTGGCTGAAGGACGCGGACGACGACTGCCGGGTCACCTACTCAGTCGACGACAGCCGCGGCGTCCACACGGGCGACAGCTGGCCGGTGGATTGCAAGGACACGCTTGCCGACCTCGTCACGGCGAACCGGCCGATCCTCGTGCCCGTGTTCGGCGCGATCTCCGGTGGTGGCGGCAACGCGGAGTACATCGTCTCCGGCTTCGCGGCGTTCGTCGTCACCGGCTGGTACCTGCCGGGCCTGAAAGTCCCGTCGGCCGAGCGGTCGGCGTGCGACGACGGCGGGAATTCCTGCGTCTACGGCTACTTCACCCAGACAGTCGTGCCGGGCGGCGGTGCGATCGGCGGACCGGACCTGGGCGCGCGCGTCGTCGCCCCCATCGGCTGACATCGAGAACCGGAAAAGGTAGGGGACCTCCACTCATGGCCCGACGCATCATCCTGGTGCTGATCTCCGTCGTCCTGGCGGCGCTGGGCACCGGCGCCGTCATGCTCTACCTGCGTTCGGCCGACGACCGCGCCCTCGAGGGCAAGCGGGCCCGCACGGTGCTGGTCGCCGACAAGCAGATCCCGGCGGGCACGTCCGGGAAGGCGCTGCGCACCAAGGGGTACGTGCGTCAGGTGCGCATGCCGGTGGAGACCCTGCCCGAGGACGCGCTGGAGCAGGTGAGCGGCAACCTCGACGCCCTCGTGACCACCGCCCCGGTGCAACGCGGTCAGCTCCTGCTGCGCCCCATACTCGGTACCGCGGTCACGAGCGGCAGCGGGCTGGCGATCCCCGACGGCCAGATGGCGATCACGGCCCGGGTGAAGTCCACCGTGTTCGGCCCGGCCTCGCTGCGCGCCGGCGCCCGGGTGGCCATCTTCTACACGTACACCCCTCTCGGCGAGCAGAGGCGGGACGTTGTCTCCGGCGCCGGCCTGGAGAAGGGCCGCGAGATCAACAGCGTCACCCGGCTGCTGATGACCGACGTCGAGGTGATCTCGGTGGGGCCGGTGCCCGGGCAGGACGGGGCCGCCGCAGGGGGTACGACCGGAGGCGGCGCGCAGGACGAGCTCTCGGTCACCTTCGGGTTGAAC
The DNA here is from genome assembly GCF_049844475.1 of Micromonospora sp. DT47. Classification (NCBI taxonomy): domain Bacteria; kingdom Bacillati; phylum Actinomycetota; class Actinomycetes; order Micromonosporales; family Micromonosporaceae; genus Micromonospora; species Micromonospora sp. DT47. The sequence goes on from NZ_JBNCLC010000005.1 coordinate 227,461, forward strand.
CAGGTCGACGCGGAGCGGCTGGCCCACGCGGTCGCGCTCGGCGGCGAGCTCAACGTCGGCGTGCTGGGCGACTCCTCGAACGTCAAGCCCGATTCTGGCGTGGACAACCGGTCGCTGTTCGGCCAGCGGCGATGACGATTCTCTTCGAACCCCACCGCCAGTGGAGCGCCCAGCTGGCCTCGCTGCTGGGCACCGGGGTGCTCACCACCAGCCGGCTCGAGGACGTGGAGCGGCTCCTCGCCGACCAGCACCCCGATCCGCTGGTGCTCTTCGGTCCGAGCCCCGACGCCGCGCTGGCGCTCGACTTCGCGGCCCGGCAGCGGCTCGCCCGCCCGGCCCTGGGCGTCCTCCTGCTGCGCGAGCAGTTGGACGTGGAGACCATGGGCCAGGCGCTGCGGGCCGGCGTACGGGATGTGGTCAACGCCCGCGACATCGCCGCGGTGCGGGCGGCCTGCGCGCGTTCGCTGGAGGTGTCCCGCCACCTGCTCGGCGCCGGTACGCCGGCCCGGGCGACCAGCGCGGCGCGGGTCGTCACGATCTTCTCGGCCAAGGGCGGCTGCGGCAAGTCGACGCTCGCCACCAACCTGGCGGTGGCACTGGCCGAGGGCGGTCAGCGGCGGGTCTGTCTGGTCGACCTGGACCTCGCCTTCGGCGACGTCGGGATCATGCTGCAGCTGGTGCCCGAACGGGGCATCGCCGACGCGGTGAACGCCCGGGAGCGGATCGACCCGACCCTGGTACGCGCGCTGCTGACGCCGTACGCGCCGGGGATCGACGTGCTGCTCGCGCCGGTCGGGCCGACGGACGCGGAGCGGATCGGGCGGGACCTGATCGCCCAGGTCCTCGCCGCGGTCCGCACGATGGCCGACTACGTGGTGGTCGACACACCCGCCGCGTTCACCGAAGGGGTGCTCGCCGCGCTCGACGTCTCCGACTTCCACGTGCTGGTGGCGACCCCGGACGTACCCGCCCTCAAGAACCTGCGGGTCGCCATGGACATGCTCGATCTCCTCGAACTGCGCAAGGAGGCTCGACTCGTGGTGCTCAACCGCAGCGACGCCCGGGTCGGACTGACCGGGGCCGACGTCGAACGGGTGCTGCAGACACCGACCTCCGTGCACATCCCGTCCAGCCGCGACGTGCCGGTGTCGATCAACCGAGGGGTGCCCATCATGGTGGAGAAGCCGGGCCACCCGGTCAGCCGGGCCATTCGCGAGCTGGCGCTGGAACGGATCTCCGACAAGGCCGCGCACCGCGCGGGCCGCAGCCTGCGCGAGCGGATCGGTCGGGCGGGCAACCGATGAGCCTCACCGACCGGCTGGCGCAGGGTCACCCGGGTGGCGGCGACAGCGGCCGGACCGGGCGCCCGTCCGGCCCGATCACCGGGCCCACCGGCGGTGGGTCGACCGCCGCCCTGCGCCTGCGGGTCCACCGCGAGCTGCTCGAGATCCTCGGCCCGCAGCTGTACGACAACCGCACCCCGGACGCCGTGCTGGAGAAGAGGGTCCGGGACACGATCAGCGAGGTGCTGGCCCGTAGCGACTCGCCGATGGCCGTCGCTGACCCGGCGCGGATCTCGGCCGAGCTGATCGACGAGATCCTCGGTCACGGCCCGGTGGAGCCGCTGCTGCGCGACCCGGACGTCACCGAGATCATGGTGAACGGCCCGGACCAGATCTTCGTGGAGCGTTTCGGGCGCATCCACCAGGTCGACGCGTCGTTCGTCGACGAGCACCACCTGCGGCGGGTCATCGACCGCATCGTTTCCCGGGTCGGCCGGCGGGTCGACGAGTCGAGCCCCATGGTGGACGCCCGACTGCCCGATGGGAGCCGGGTGAACGTCGTCCTGCCGCCGGTGGCGCTCGATGGTTCGATGCTGACCATCCGCAAGTTCGCCCACGAGGCGCTCACCACGGACGACCTGATCGGCTTTGGCACCTTCACCCCGGCGGTCGCGCAGTTCCTCTACGCCTGCGTACGCGGCCGGCTCGACGTCGTCATCAGCGGCGGCACCGGCTCCGGCAAGACCACCACGCTGAACGTGCTCTCCAGCTTCCTGCCGCCCGAGGAGCGGATCGTCACCATCGAGGACGCGGCGGAGCTCCAGTTGCGCCAGAACCACGTCCTGCGGTTGGAGTCGCGCCCTCCCAACATCGAGGGACGCGGTGAGATCACCGTACGGGACCTGGTCCGCAACGCGCTGCGCATGCGCCCGGACCGGATCGTCATCGGCGAGGTCCGCGACGGCGCCGCGCTGGACCTGCTCCAAGCGATGAACACCGGCCACAACGGCTCCCTCACCACGGTGCACGCCAACAGTCCCCGGGACTCGGTGGCCCGGCTGGAGACCATGTCGCTGATGGCCGGCCTCGACCTGCCGGTGCGGGCGATCCGGGAGCAGATCGCCTCGGCGGTCGACCTCGTGGTGCACCAGAGCCGGTTGCGGGACGGCAGCCGGCGGGTGACCCACGTGACCGAGGTGCTCGGAATGGAGGGCGACGTGGTGACCATGCAGGACCTGTTCGTCTTCGACCACCGGGCCGGTAACGACGAGAACGGCCGGCATCTCGGGACCCTGCGGTGGACCGGCCTGCGTCCGCGCCTGCTCGACACCCTCGCCGACGCGGGCATCCCGGTGCCCGTCGGCCTGTTCGACAGCCGGCCGTGGTGACCCGCCGTTTCGGGCTGGCTGTGCTGGCCGCCCTGGCCGTCTTGCTGGGCCCGGCCGCCCCGGCGCACGCGGCCCGGGACCTGGCTCTGACCGTCGCCGAGGTGGCGCCGGACCAGGTGCGGCTCGTCGCCGACATCCCGGGCGGCTCCGCCGCCAGGACCCCGTCGGTGACCGTCGCCAAGGACGGGTGGCTGCTTCCGTCCAGCGTGGCGGTGCAGGATGCCGGTCCGGCGCGTACGGTCGTCGTGGTTCTCGACACCGGCGCGGCCATGGCCGGTGCTCCCCTGCGCGCGGCGCAGGAGGGCGTGCTCGCCTTCGCCGAGGGGGTCCCGGCGGACGTGGCGATCGGCCTGGTGGCGGCGGCGGGGGAGCCGGCGGTGCTGGTCCGCCCGACCCGGGACCGGGGGGAGTTGCGGGCGGCGCTGTCCGGCCTGCGCGCGACGGGCGACACCGCCCTCTACGCCGGGCTGCGGGCGGCGGCGGAGGTCACCGAGCAGGCCGCGGACCGACGGCTGCTGGTGGTGGCGGGTGGTCCGGACACCAGCACTGATCCTGGCCCGGTGGTGCGGGACCTCACCACGGCCGGCACCCGGGTCGACCTCGTCACCGTCCGGGCCGTGCCCGCAGGGCTGACCGAGCTGCGGCAGCTCGTCACCGCCACCGGTGGCACCGTCCGTCCGGCAGCGCGGGCGGACGCGCTCAGCGGGGTGCTGCGGGCGGTCGCGGACAGCGTCCCGCTGCGGGTCACCATCATCGTGGCCGTCCCGCCGGAGCTGGCCGGCCAGGCGGGAAGTCTCACGGTGACCGCCGGCACCGGAGCGGGTGCGGCGCGCGGCACGGTACAGGTGAAGTTCGCGGCCTCGGCCTCCGCCGCCTCGTCGGCGCCGGTCGCCGCCGACCGGGTGCTCCCCGGTCTGCCGGCGCTCCGGCGAGAGCTGCTCGCCGCGCTCGTGTTCGGGGTCCTGCTGGTCTCGATCCTGCTCGTCGCCTCCGGCCTGGGCGGGTCGGTCCGGCAGCGCCGGCTCCGCCAGGTCGAACAGTTCCGGCTGCCCGCCCCCGGCGCCCGCACCGGCGGCCCGGACGCGGGGTCCCGGCCGGAGGGCGGCTTCGCGGGAACCGTCCTGGGGCTCTCCGACCGGCTGGTGGGAGCCCGCGGTAAGGAGCGGATCGCCCATGACCTGGAACGCGCGGGCATAACGGTCCGCCCGCGGGAGTGGACGGCGGTCCGCTCGGGCACGACGGTCGCCGGCGGTGTCCTCCTTGGGCTGCTCGGTGGTGTGCTCGGCGCGCTGCTCGGGCTTGCGCTGGGTTGGCTGGCCGCCGGCCTCTACCGCCGGATCCGCGAGGCGCGGCGCCGGCGGGCCTTCGCCGAACAGCTTCCGGACGCCCTCCAACTGGTCGTCGGCTCGTTGCGCTCCGGCTTCTCGCTGGCGCAGGCGATCGACGCGGTGGTCCAGGACTCGCCGTCGGGTCCGCTGACCGTGGAGCTGGGCCGGGCCACAGCCGAGGTCCGGCTCGGGTCCGACCTCGACGACGCGTTGGAGCGGGTGGCGCAGCGGGTGGAGAACGACGACCTCGCCTGGGCGGTGATGGCAATCCGCATCCAGCGGGACACCGGTGGAAACCTGGCGGAGGTCCTCGAGACCACGGTGGAGACGTTGCGCGAGCGCGACCGGCTGCGCCGCCACGTGCGGGCGCTGTCCGCCGAGGGGCGGCTGTCCGCCTACGTGCTCATCGCGCTGCCGATCGTGATGGCGATCTGGATGCTGCTGACCCGACGGGAGTACCTCAGCCCGCTGTGGACCACGCCGGTTGGGCTGATGATGCTGGTCGGCGCCGCGGTCCTGATGGTGGTCGGCATCTTCTGGATGGCGCGCTGGATCAAGGTCGAGGTGTGAGGGCATGGACGCGATGCTGTTGCTGGTTGGTCTGGGCGCGCTGTTCCTGGCCCTCGTGGTGGCCCTGACGGCGGTGACCGGCGGGAGCGGCCGGCGTGCGGTCACCCGCACGCTCCAGGCCGCCGACCAGGGCTACCGCCTCCTCCCGTCGGCCCCGCCAACTGCCGGCCAGCCGCACGGGGCGCTGGTCGACCAGGCCCGGTCGGTGGGCCGTCGGCTGACGCCCGGCGGTGCGTTCGAGGGCCTCGGCCGCCGGCTGGACCAGGCGGGCAATCCGTCCTGGCTGGGCATCGACGCGGTGCTCGCGTACAAGGGTGCGCTGCTCGTCGTCGGCGGCGCGGTCGGGCTGCTCCTGGCTGTGCTGGTCGCCGCTCCGCTCGCCGCGGTGGTCTGGGTCGTGGCCGGCGCCGCGGCCGGATTCTTCGCGCCGGACCTGCTCGTGCTGCACCTGGCGCAGGAACGGCAGCAGGAGATCCGCCGGACCCTGCCCGACATCATGGACACCCTGGTGGTGACGGTCGAGGCAGGTCTGGGATTCGAGGCGGCCCTGGCCCAGGTGGTCCGGAACGGTCGTGGACCGATGGTCGGCGAGCTCGCCCGGGTGCTGCACGAGATGCAGATCGGTCGGCGCCGGGTGGACGCGCTGCGCGAGATGGCAGCCCGCAGCAGCGTCAACGAGTTGAAGGCGTTCGCGTCGGCCGCCGTGCAGGCGACGACGCTGGGCATTCCGATGGCCAAGGTGCTGCGGCAGCAGGCCGCCGAGATGCGCCTGCGCCGGCGCCAGCGGGCCGAGGAGCTCGCCCAGAAGGTGCCGGTGAAGATCCTCTTTCCGATGGTCTTCTGTCTCTTCCCCGCACTGTTCGTCGTCGTGATCGGGCCGGGCGTGATCAGACTGCTGGACGCCTTCGGCAACTGAACTGCTGGCTAACCGGGGGCGTCGGGCCCGGTGGCGTCCGGGCCGATCTTGGCACGCGCCCGGGCGGCGTACGTCCTGACCGTGGACTCGCTGACCCGGAGGCGGCCGGCTATCTCGACCGGGCTCAGGCCGTCCAGGATCAACTCGTTGACCTCCCGTTCCCGCCGGCTCAGCCCGACCGGCCGGCCGCTGCGCAGGGCACCGGCGAGGGAGCGGGAGGAGAAGCTGGCCCGGCCCGCCAGGCTGTCCCGGATGGCGTCCGCGGCCGGACCCACCTCGGGCCTGCCGGGCAAAAAGGCGGAGACCCCCGCCGTCACCGCGCTCCTGAGCAGCCGGTCGGTGGTCCGCCCGAAGAGGACGACCCGCAGGTCAGGCCGGTCGGCGCGCAGCCGCCGCGCCAGATCGATCCCGCCGCCGTCGGACAGGCGGACGTCCACGGTGAGCAGGTCCGGCGCCAGGTTGTCGAAGACCCGTGCGGCCTCGGCGGCGGAGCTGCCGGCTCCGACCAGCTCCGTGCCCGGCAGGGTGGCGACGGCCCGGCTGACGAGCAGGTGCGTGGCGGGCCGTGCGTGGACGGCGAAGACCGCCGACACCGACATGCGACCCCCTCGCGGTGATCGGTGGCGAGCTCACCGTGCGGTGAGACCCGGTGGGAACGATGATTACCACGTCGAGGGTCGATGAATCGACATTCCTGCCGGAAATCCGGCACTTCCTGTGGAGCTGACCTGCAGCGAAGCCGATTTCCGACAGGTTGATGGCGGTACGGAGGGGGCAAACTGGAACCCGTGGGGGGCGAGGAGATCCTGGGGTACCGCTACCGGCTGGTCGACCAGATCGGCAGGGGTGGCATGGGCGTCGTCTGGCGGGCCTTCGACGAGGTCCTGGACCGGCAGGTGGCGGTGAAGGTGCTGTCCCCGCGGTACGCCGAGGACGTCGATTCCCGCCAGGGGGTGCTGGCCGAGGCGCGCGCGGCGGCACGGTTGACCCACCCGCACATCGCCGCCGTCTACGACTACGGCGAGTCGGTGACTGACGCGGGCAGCCGGGTGCCGTTCGTCGTCATGGAGCTGCTGCAGGGACGCTCGCTGCACCAGCGGCTCAAGCGCGGACCGGTTCCGGTCGAGTCGGCGTTGCGTGCCTGCGCGGAGATCGCGTCGGCGCTCGCCTCCGCGCACGCGCACGGCGTGGTGCACCGCGACGTGAAACCGGGCAACGTGATGCTGACGGCGGCCGGTGCCAAGGTGGTCGACTTCGGTCTGGCGGCGGTGGCTGGCCAACGCGACACGTCCGAGGAGGGGGAGCAGCTGCGCGGCACCCCGGAGTACGTGGCGCCGGAGCGGCTGTTCGGGAATGCCGTCGTCGCGGCCACCGACGTCTACTCGCTCGGGGTGATCCTCTACCGGCTGCTGGCCGGCCGGCTGCCGTGGACGGTGGACTCCAGCGCCGAGATGCTGGAGGCGCACGCCTTCGTCGCACCCGCGCCGCTGCCGCGGCTGCCCGGCGTGCCGCCGATCGTCCGTGATCTCGTGCACCGCTGCCTGGCCAAGGAGCCGGCGAAGCGCCCGGACAGCCGCGAGGTGGCGGTCACGCTGGCGTACGCGGCCGGCATCCAGGTGCCACTGGACCGCCCGGCCGAGGACGATCTCGACGACGTGGCCGCCGCGGAGCCCTCCTCGGGAGGCGGGGACAGCGGCAACCAGGTCGGGTCGGACCGGGGCCGGAGCACGGTGCGACCCGACCCGCTGGCCGCGCTGCCCGCCGCGCCCGGCTCCGCCGGCGACCCGTACGTGGCGCGGCTCGCCCAGCACCTCGACACCTCGCTCGACCACGTCGGCCTCCGCCAGCAGGCGAGCGTGCTGCTGCGCGGGACGGTCGGCTTCGACCTGGCGATCTGGACGGTGCTGGACCCGACCACGCTGATGTGGGCGTCCTGCGTGGTGGACGGCGGCCCGCACGACGAGCAGTTCGAGCACGAGCTGTTCGCCAACGAGTACGGCCAGGAGGACGTCCTCCGGATCGTCGACCTGGCGGAGGGCGCGCGGGTGGGCACTCTCTGCGCCAGCACCCAGAACGACCCGTCCGCCAGCTCGCGGTTCCGCAACATCCTCCGGCCCCGAGGGTTCGACGACGAGCTGCGTCTGGCCTGCTACGACGAAGAGGGGACCTGGGGGACCCTCCTGCTCTACCGGGCCGGTGGCCGCTTCACCGACGCGGACATCGCCCACCTGGCGCCCGCGAGCCGGCCGCTCGGGTCGGTGCTGCACCAGAGCCTCATCCGGGGAGACGCGCCCGGCGACGACCCGCCACACCCCGAGGCGCCCGCCCCGCCGACCAACGCCGCCGGCCCCCGCTGGCTGCGCGTCCCGAAGTCCCGCAAGGGGCGCGGCCGGGCGGACGTCCGGCCGGCAACGGTGGAGACGCTGCCGGGCCGGCCGCGGCGGCCGGTGGCGGGCTCGTTGACGATCTCGCATGACGGCCGGCTCTTCGACATGACCGAGGACGCCCGGCAGTTGCTGGACACTGCGGAGCTGGACAAGGTCGGTGCGGCCGTGACCAGGGGACGGGTGTCCGGCGTGATCGATCCGGCGGCCGTGCGCCACGACGGCCGCTGGCTGGCGTTCCACGCGGCGCAGCGGGAGACCGCGGTGGCGGTCACGGTGCAGCGCATCCGTCCGCACCAGGTGAGCGAGTTCGTCGCCCGGGCGCTCGGGCTGGAGCCCTGGCAGGGGCGACTGCTCGGGGCTGTCGCCCGGGGCCGCAACACCCGCCAGATCGCCCAGGACCTGGGCATGTCCGCGTACGCCGTGCAGGACGGCATGATGTCGCTGTTCACGGCGTTCGGGGTGTCCGGCCGGGTCGAGCTGGTGAAAGCGCTCTTCTTCGACCACTACGTGCCGCTGCACGCGGCGGACACCCGGGTCCCACGGTCGCCTGAGTCGCCGATCGGGTTCAGCGGCTCCAATCCTGCTTGGCCGCCCGGACCAGCTTGTCCTTGAGCTCTCGGGTATGCCGCCGGCTAACCGGCAGCTCGGTCGCGTCGATCACCACCACGTAGCCGGAGTTGACCAGGCGCAGCTCGGCGATCAGCTTCAACTGCACCAGGTACGACCGGTGGATCCGGACGAACCCGGCGTCCGCCCAGCGCTCGGCGAGCGTCGCCAGCGAGACCCGGACCAGGTGCGAGCCGTCCGCCGTGTGCAGCCGGGCGTAGTCGCCCTGCGCCTCCACCCAGCGCACCGCCGAGCGGGGCAGCATCCGGGTCGTCCCGCCCAGTTCGATCGGGATGGTCGGGTCCTCCTCCGCCCGGGCCAGGGCCGCCGGGTGCGAGGGGACCACCCGCGAGCCGATCACCCGGCGCAGCGACTCGGCCAGCCGCTCGGCGCGTACCGGCTTGCGCACGTAGTCGGTGGCGCCCAGGTCGAAGGCGTCCACCGCGCCGTCGTCGTACGCGGTGACGAAGACGATCGCTGGCGGCCGGGCGAAGCGGCGCAGCACCCGGGCCAGCTCCATGCCGTCCAGCCCGGGCATCCGGATGTCCAGGAAGACCACGTCCACGTCGGCGTCCCGGAGCACCCGCAGCGCCTCGGTCGCGTCGCCCGCCGTGCGCAGCCGGGCCACCCGGGGGTCGGCCCGCAGGTGGTACGCCAGCTCGTCCAGCGCTGGCGGCTCGTCGTCCACCGCCAGCACCCGCAGGAACCCGGGGGCGGTCACGATCACGACCCCGCCCGTACGCCGGGGTGGAACTTCGGCACCCGCAGGCTCACCTTCGTACCCGAGCCGGGGCCGGTCTCGACGACCAGGCCGAACCGGTCCCCGAAGACCGACCGGAGCCGCTCATCGACGTTGGAGAGGCCGACGTGCTGGCCCGGGTCGTCGCTCGGGTCGCTGCCGCCGCGGGCCAGCTCGGCGATCCCCGCGGTCAGCGTGGCCGGATCCATCCCCACTCCGTCGTCCTCCACCGTTATGTGGCATTCCGCGCCCGCGTCCCGGGCCTCGATGCTCACCATGCCGGTGCCGGGCTTGCGGGACAACCCGTGCCGGACCGCGTTCTCCACCAGCGGCTGGAGGCAGAGGAACGGCAGCGTCACCGGCAGCACCTCCGGGGCGATCTGCAGCCGCACCTGCAACCGGTCACCGAACCGGGCCCGCTCGATGGTCAGGTAGCGGTCGATCGAGCGCAGCTCCTCGGCGAGGGTGGTGAACTCGCCGTGCGCCCGGAACGAGTAGCGGGTGAACTCGGCGAACTCCAGGATCAGTTCCCGGGCCCGCTCCGGGTCGGTCCGGACGAAGGAGCCGATCGCGGTCAGCGCGTTGTAGATGAAGTGCGGGCTGATCTGGGCGCGCAGCGCGCGGATCTCGGCCCGGGCCAGCCGCTCCCGGGACGAGTCCAGCTCGGCCAGGGCGAGTTGGTTGCCGGCCCAGTGCGCGGTCTCCAGGGTGGCCTGCACCAGCCCGGGCGCCGGCGGCGCGTCGGCGACCGCGACCAGCGCACCGACCACCCGCCCGGCGGCGGAGAGCGGGGCGACCACCGCGCCGCGGACCGGGCAGTCCACCCGGTCGCAGTGCAGCTCCGCCTCGCCCAGCACCGTCGAGCGCCCGGCCTCCGCCGTCCGCCGGGCCGCCGCGAGCAGCTGGTCGCCGTGGTGCGCCCCGCGCCCGTCCAGGGCGAGCAGCTTTTCGGTGTCCGTCAGCGCCAGCCCGGCCGCGCCCACCAGGGCCCGCAGATGGCGTACGGCCTTCGCCGCGCCGGCCGGGTGCAGCCCGCCGCGCAGCGGGTCGGCGGCCAGGCCGGCGGTGTGCAGCACCTCGTAGGTGGCCCGCTGGGTGGCCGTGGCGATGCCCCGCCGGCCGCGCAGCCGCAGCACCGCCCAGAGCGCGGCGGCCAGCGCGGTGACCAGTGAGACGACGCCGACGACGGCGGAGAGGTTGCCATCCACGCAGCGATCCTGGCCGCTCGGGGCCGGATCGCCAAGCCCTAGTAGGCGCCCTTGCGGGCGAGCACCACCCCGACGGTCCGCCACAGGATGCTCAGGTCGTACGCCAGCGACCAGTTGTCGACGTAGTAGAGGTCCAGCCGGACCGACTCGTCCCAGGACAGGTCGGAGCGGCCGGAGACCTGCCACAGCCCGGTGATGCCCGGCCGGACCAGCAGCCGGCGCCGCACGTCGCCGAGGAAGTCGCCGTCGTCGGCGGGGAGCGGACGCGGCCCGACCAGCGACATCTCCCCCCAGAGCACGTTGATCAGCTGGGGCAGCTCGTCCAGCGAGGAGGCGCGCAGGAAGCGGCCCACCGCAAAGACCCGGGGGTCCTGCTTCATCTTGAACAGCATGCCGTCGGTCTCGTTCTGGTCGACCAGGCCGGCCAGCCGCTCCTCGGCGTCGACGTACATGGTCCGGAACTTCCAGACCCGGAAGGTGCGGCCCTCATGGCCCACCCGGGGCTGGCGGAAGAAGACCGGGCCCCGGTCGGAGAGCCGGATCGCGATCGCGATGGCCAGGAAGACCGGCGTCAGCAGCAGCAGGCCCAGGCCGGCGGCGACCCGGTCCATCAGGTTCTTGACCAGCAGCGCCGGACCCGACAGGGTCGGCTCCTCGACGTGCAGCAGCGGCAGGCCCTCGATCGGGCGGATGTGCACCCGGGGGCCGGCGATGTCGGTCAGCTGCGGGGCGACCACCAGGTCGACGCCGGAGCCCTCCAGCTGCCAGGCCAGCCGGCGCAGCTCGCCCGGCTCGGCGCTGGCCGAGCCGCAGACCGCGATGGTGTCCCCGCCGACCTCGCGGACCAGGGCGAGGACGTCCCGGCCGGCGTAGACCGGCACCGGGGTCTCGATGCCCCGGGCGGCGGCGTACCCGTCGGTGAGGTGGATGGCCACCGGCATCAGGCCGGCGCCGGGGTTGCGGGTGACCGCGGTGTAGACCTCCAGGCACTCCGGCAGGGTGCCGACGAGCACCATCCGGTGTCCGGCCTGACCGGCCCGGCTGCGCACCGCGTGCAGGACGAACCGGGCCAGGAACCGGACCAGCAGGATCAGCAGCAGGGCGCCGAGCAGGGCGAAGCCGACCGACCACCGGGACAGCAGGGTCCGCGTGGCGAAGGCGATGAAGGAGACCGTGGCGGCCACCGCCACCCCGGCCCGGATCACCCGCTTGAACTCGTCCGGCCCGAGGCCGAGGTACCGCCGGTCGTAGGACCCGTTGCCCCACAGGATGATCAACCAGCCGAGCGGGAGCAGCACGAACGCCACCGTGTGGAACCAGGACTCCTTGGCGTCCTGGAAGCCCGAGGCGGCCTGGTCGAAGGTCTGGACGGCGATCCAGCTGGCCAGTGCCGCCGCCCCGAAGTCGAGCAGCAGGAGCAGCGCGATGTAGGGCCGGTGCCAGCGGGAGACACGTCGGCGGGCACGGGCCCACGCCGACCGGGGTACGCCGTTGTGCGACGGCGGTGTCGGCGGCTGGATCTCGAAGCTGTCGACGTGCCGCACGAGTTTGCTCCGGCCTGTGTTGGTTACCGGGCGCTGGAGGCTTGTCGTCACCTCACCCATGTCCTCCCGCATGCCACGTGCCGCTCACTCGCCGTGAGGGGCCCGGGGTCGCCCACCGTTCCAGTCTCCCACGCTGCCACCGGGCCGGACGCTGACCCGAGGGACCTTGCGTCTGGTGCTGCCAGCGGGGGATCCGGCCGGCTCCACGTCAGTTTTCGAAGCCGGGGACCGAGCCACTATACCGAGGGATGACGGGTCGGGTAGAGGCGTGGACCGGGAGCTTCGACGCGCCCGGGGCGATTCCTCTCCGTAATCAGAACGTGTCGTCACTCACCGTACGAGGCGGGACAACCGTCGGTCAGCGAGGGGCTTGCCGCCGGTCTGACAGGTCGGGCAGTACTGCAGGCTGGAATCGGCGAAGGACACCTCGCGCACCGTGTCGCCGCAGACCGGACAGGGCAGCCCCTTCCGGGCGTGCACCTTCAGCCCGGAGCGCTTCTCGCCCTTCAGTTCCGCCGCCCGCTGGCCGAGGGAGCGGCGCACCGCGTCGCCGAGCACCGCGCGGGTCGCCGCGTGCAGCGTCGCCACCTGGTCGTCGGTGAGCCGGTCGCTGATCGCGAACGGGGAGAGCTTCGCCGCGTGCAGGATCTCGTCCGAGTACGCGTTGCCCACCCCGGCCAGCACCGCCTGGTCGGTCAGCACCCCCTTGACCTGGCCCCGGCGGCTGCGCAGCCGCTCGGCGAAGGTGGCCAGGTCGGCGCCGAGCGCGTCCGGTCCGAGCTTCGCCACCCCGGGCACCTGCGCCGGGTCGGTCACCAGGTAGGCGGCGAGCTTCTTCTGGGTGCCCGCCTCGGTCAGGTCGAAGCCCGAGCCGTCGTCGAGGCGTACCCGCAGGGCGATCGGGCCCTTGCCCGGCCGCAGCGGAGTGGTCGACGGGAACGCCTCCCGATAGTGCAGCCAGCCGGCGCGGGCCAGGTGGACCACCAGGTGCAGGCCGCCGTCGAAGGCCACGTCGAGGAACTTGCCGTGCCGCCGGGCGTCCACCACCGCCCGGGCGGACACCGCGGACGGCGCCGGGTCGTACGTCTTCAGGGCGCTGATCGCGGCGACCTCGAACCGGTCGACACGCCGCCCCACCGCGCGCTCACGCAGGTAACCCGCGAGCGCCTCCACCTCCGGTAGTTCGGGCACGTGCCAACGGTAGCCTTCTTTACCGTGAGAATCGTGGTGGCACACAACCGGTACCGGGAAGCCCAGCCGTCCGGCGAGAACACCATCGTCGACTCGGAGATCGCCCAGCTGACCGCCGCCGGCGTCGAGGTGCTGCCGTTCATCCGCAGCTCGGACGAGATCCCGAGCATGTCGAAGACGGCCAAGGCGCTGCTGCCGATCTCCCCGATCTGGGCGCCCCGGGCGCAGGAGGACCTGAGCCGGCTGCTCACCGCGCACCGGCCGGACGTGCTGCACCTGCACAACCCGTACCCCCTGCTCTCGCCCTGGGTGGTGCGGACCGCGCACCGGCACGGCGTGCCGGTGGTGCAGACCGTGCACAACTACCGGCAGGTCTGCTCCTCGGGGATCTACTTCCGGGACGGGATCATCTGCCAGGACTGCAAGGGCCGGGCGCTGGGCGTGCCGGCGATCGTGCACCGCTGCTACCGGAACTCGGCGGCGCAGAGCGCGCTGATGGCGGCCACCCTGGCCGTGCACCGGGGCACCTGGCGGTCCGTGGACCGGTTCATCGCGCTCACCTCGGCCATCGCCGACCACCTGCACGACTACGGCATCCCGGCGGACCGGATCGTGGTCAAGCCCAACTCGGTGCCGGACCCGGGCCGACCCGCGCCGCTCGGCGACGGGTTCCTCTTCCTGGCCAGGCTCACCCCGGAGAAGGGGGTGGGCCTGCTCCTGGAGGCGTGGCGCCGGCACCCGGTGGGGGCGCTGGGCCCGCTGCGCATCGCCGGCGACGGCGAACTGCGCCCGATGGTCGAGGCGGCCGCCGCCGAGCGGCCCGACGTGGTCTACCTGGGCCAGCTGGACCGGGCCGGGGTACGCGCCGCGATCGAGTCCAGCGCGGTGGTGCTCGCCGCCTCCACCTGGCACGACGTGCTCCCGACCGTGATCATCGAGGCGCTGGCCAGCGGCCGGCCGGTGCTCGGCACCGCGCTCGGCGGCATCCCGTACCTGGTGGGGGCGGACGCCCCCCGCGAGCCCGCCGGGACCGGTCCGGCCGCCGTCGCCTCCGCCGTCGCCGGGGACGGCGCGGCGCCGATGCCGGTCGGCGTGGTGGCGGGCGAGGCCGGCTGGGTGGTCCCGCCGGACCCTGCCGCGATGGCCGCCGCCCTGCCGGTGGCCCGGGCCGGCGCCCCCGCGCTCGCGGCGGCCGCCCGCGCCCGCTACGAGCGCACCTTCCACCCCGACGTGGTCATCAAGCAGCACCTCGACATCTACGCCGACCTCGCCCGCCGCTGACCGACCGGCTGGGGTGGGGGGTCAGCGGAGGGAGGCGCGGGCGGTGAAGGCGATGCTGGCCAGGAGGAAGCCGCCGTTGACGATGGTGAAGGCGACGATCACCCAGAAGGTGAGCGCAGGGGCGATCATCAGCACCAGCGCGGCCACGAAGATCACCGCGCCGTAGTCGCGGACCAGCTTGACCAGGCGTACCGGCAGCGAGGTCGAGGTGACCATGCTGGCGGCGTTCGGCCCGGACTGCATCACCGAGGTCACCAGGTTGACCATCCAGGTGCCGGCGAAGACCGCGACCAGCCAGGTCGGCGTCGACGGCCGCTGCGCCACGGCGGTCGCGGCCAGCGCGGCGACCAGCGCGATCTGGGAGGCCACGTCGCACAGCACGTCGATCCGGGCCCCCGCCGCGCTGCGCTGCCCGGTCACCCGGGCGAGCTGCCCGTCGGCGCAGTCCAGGGAGTACGCGACCTGCCAGCCGACCAGCGCGACCAGCCCCACCACCCAGGCCGGCACCTCCCCGGCGGCGACCCGGCCGGCGAGCGCCACCACGGTCACCGAGGCGGCCAGGCCGAGCACCAGGTTGGCGAGGGTCAGCGCGGTCGGGCGCAGCCCGAGACGCTGGGCGACCAGGGCGAAGACCGCGCCCAGCCACTGACTCACCGACTCGCTGAACAGACCCCCACCCCGGTTGACCCGGTGGAAGTCGGTGACGGTGGGGCGGTTCGGCTCAGCCAAGGTGGTCGCGGAGTGCACCGGCGTAGTCTGCCAGCCGCTCCCGCGTCTCGGTAGGCGACATCGCGAGGTGTTCGAGGATGGTGTACCGGTCCGGCCGGGTGCGGGGGGCGTACTGCACCGCCTCGATGAACTGCTCGTCGGTGAGGCCCAGGTCGGCCGGGGTGGTCGCCAGGCCGTGCCGGTGCAGGCAGCGGGCGAGCTGGCCGAACCGCTCCAGATCGCCTCGGAGGAAGGTGCAGAAGAGCGCGCCGAGCCCGACCTGTTCACCGTGGGAGCCGGTGCCGGGGTAGAGCCGGTCGATGGCGTGTGAGATCTCGTGGTCGCCGCCGCTGACCGGGCGGGTCGACCCGCATACCGAACTCGCGATCCCGCCCATGATCAGCGCCTCGGCCAGCGTGGTGAGGAAGGCGTCGTCGGTGATCTTCCCGGGGTGGTTGATGAGCGCCTCGGCGCCGGTGCGGGCGAGGGTCATCGCCAGCCCGTCGATCGGCTCCCCGCGTACCTCGTGGCCCAGTTCCCAGTCGGCGCAGGAGTTGAGGTTGCTGACCGCGTCGCCGATGCCGGCCTGGGTCTGTCGGTCCGGCCCGTGCTCCACGAAGTCGAGGTCGACCACGACCGCGATCGGAATGTGCACCCCGTAGGAGCCCTTGCCGCCTTCATGATCGAGAGAGGCGGTCGGCGAGGCGATGCCGTCGTTGGCGAGGCTGGTCGCCACGGTCACCATCGGGATGCCGTACCGGGTGGCGGCGTACTTGGCGGTGTCGATGGTCTTCCCGCCGCCGATGCCGACCACGGCGTCGTACGAGCGGGACCGGAGCCGGTCACCGAGCTCGTTCGCCGCGTCGATGGTGCCACCGGCGACCGTGAAGACGTCGGCCGCGCCGAGCGAAGGCCGGCACAACTCGACGATCTTCTCGCCCTGCCCGGGGCCGACCACCACGGCGACGTCCCCACCGGCGGAGATCCGCCGGTCGGCCAGGATCGCACCCAGGTCGGCCACGGCACCCCGCCGCACGTCGATGTGCAGCGGGGTCAGTACCGTCCGGGCTAGTAGCGGCATGCGATCTCCCGGGCCCGGGCCAGATCGGCGTGG
This sequence comes from Micromonospora sp. DT47, assembly GCF_049844475.1. Lineage (NCBI taxonomy): Bacteria > Bacillati > Actinomycetota > Actinomycetes > Micromonosporales > Micromonosporaceae > Micromonospora > Micromonospora sp. DT47. Next base: position 243,724 of record NZ_JBNCLC010000005.1, read on the forward strand.
TTGTCGACCTCGACCCAGGAGACGTCGCCGATCGGCGCCGCCCGCACCTCGCCGCCCCGGTCGGAGAACTCCTGGTAGCCGTCCTCGTAGTAGAGGTTCGGGTCCCGCCGCCAGGTCGCCTCCAGGGCGTCGGCGAGCGGTCCTGCCACCTGCGGCTCGATAAGCGTCGCGCCGATGTACTCCCCGTACGCCTCGAACGGGTCCATCAGCTTGGTGATCCGGGTCAGCTGGCCGGCGGCGTCGAAGGTGGTCTTCATCTCCTCCTCGGCCAGCGCCTTGATGTTGTCGATGGCCAGCAGGATGCCGGGGCCGCGCTCGGCCAGCAGGGTCTTCTCCACGCTCACCGGGTGCACGGTGTCGCCGTTGACCAGCAGCACACCCCGGGCGAAGTGCTCCCGGGCCAGCCAGAGCGAGTAGGCGTTGTTCCACTCCTCGGCCTTGTCGTTGTGCACCAGCGTGATCGTCACGCCGTACTTCTGCTCCAGGGCGGCCTGCCGCTGGACGACCGCCTCGGCCGCGTAGCCGACCACGATCACGACCTCGGTGAGCCCGACCTCGGCGAGGTTACGCAGCGCGATGTCGAGGATGGTCGTCTCACCGTCCACCGGCACCAGCGCCTTGGGCAGGGTGTCGGTGTACGGGCGCAGTCGGCGCCCCGCACCGGCGGCGAGCACCATCCCGATCATGCCGACGTCCTCCCACGAGCTACTCACGGTCACGTGGAGGATAACGCCACCTGTCGGTGGTGCTCCGGTCAACCGGTGTGGGACCGTGTTCAGCCAGGCAGCGCCGCGAGGTCGGCCAGCATGCCCAGCCGCTCGTCGGCGGTGAGCGCGGCGTACGGCCCGCCGGCCCGGCGGTCCGTCTCCAGCTCGATCGCCTGGCGCTCCGGCCCCGGCGGCAGCTCGGCCACGCTGGTCGCGGTGTGCCCGGCGGCGGTCCACGCGGCGGCGTGCGCGTCCGCCCGGTGGTAACGCAGCGTGCCGAGCCGGTTGAGCAGCAGCACGCCCGGCGGGGTGCCGTCCGGCTCGTACGGCGGGGCCATGGTGGCGAACGCTGGCCCGGGCTCGGTGCCGGGCTCGTCGGCGAGCAGCAGCGCGTACGCGAGCAGCCGCCCCAGCGCCTCGACCAGCCGGACCACCCGGTCGTCGTGCCCGGCCCAGAGTTCCTCGGTCACCTCGCCGTGCACCTGGTAGATCTCGGCCAGGAAGTCCGCGCCGCGTTCGGTGGCGGCGAAGCCGCCGTCCGGCCGGCGGCTGATCATCCCGTGCGCGACCTGCTTGTCCAGGGCCCGCTGGCAGGTGGCCGGGTCCCGGTACCGGGTGACCGCGGCGAAGCCCGGCCCGTCGACCGTCCCGCCGGGTGCGGCGAGCCGGGTGCGGAACTCGACCAGGAAGCCGGTGGCCGCCGGCCCGCCGTACCGTTGGCTCAGCTCGGCGCCACCGCCGTCCCGGCCGGCGAGCATGCCGGCGACGAAGGTCCGGTCGACTGCCGGGGCGACCAGCCCGGCGAGCCGGTGCGGCGCCAGCTCGACGCCGGAGTTCACAGACCGATCGACCGGAGCGTGGCGAACCCGTCCTCGACGATCCGCCGGAGCTGCCCGTCGTCGACGTCCCGGTTCTCGTCCAGCACGGCGAGGTCCCGCTCGGTCAGCCAGCGGAACTCGGTGTGCATGCCCACCTCCAGGCGGGGCCGGGTCAGGTCGCCGTCGACCCGGACCAGGAAGTCGGTCTCCACCCGGTCGAGGCCGTCGTCGCCGGTCCAGCGGAACTCGGCGAACTCGGCGAGCACGTGCGAGACCGTCCAGCCGGTCTCCTCGGTGACCTCGCGGCGCAGCGCGTCCTCGATCTCCTCGCCTGGTTCCAGATGACCGCCGACGATGTCCCAGACGTTGGGAAACAGTCGCCGCTCGGGGGACCGGCGTTGGACGAAGATGCGGCCGTCGTCGTCCACGATCAGCGCGCCGGCACAGCGGAGAGGCTCGGTGGGCACGGGTCGACAGTAGCGAGCCCGGGCCGACCGCGCCGATGACCGGTCTTGTCCGGATCTCCCTCCGGGGCCACCATGTTGGTACCGGTGCCGCCGTCCCACAGGGGTGATGCGTGATGCACGTTCGAGAAGCGATGTCCAATGAGGTACTTGTGGTCGGCCCGGAGCACACGCTCCGCCAGGCGGCCCGAATGATGTCGGCCCGCGGTGTCGGGTCGGCGGTCGTGGTCGACCCGGAGTCCGAGGGGATCGGGATCATGACCGAGCGCGACGTGCTCAACGCGATCGGAGCCGATCTGGACTGCGACGTCGAGCGGACCAGGGCGCACGTGAGTTGGGAGGTCGTCTACGCCGGTCCGGAGTGGACGGTGGAGGAGGCGGCCGTGGCGATGGCCCGGGGCGGCTTCCGGCACCTGGTGGTGCTGGACGGTGGGGAGGTGGCCGGGGTGATCTCGGTCCGTGACCTGATGCGGGTCTGGGCGCAGCAGGGGCTCGCGCTGCGCTGACCCGGGGGGCCGGGAACCGTCGCGCCCTCCCCCGACGGTTCCCGGCCGATCCGCGAAACCCCGTCCGTACCAGGCAAAACCAGAACCTGACTCGGATCCGCCGACCGATCCGCCGCCCGCATGTTGAACTTGGCGTGTATGCCGGTCGGATCGGCCGGGGCAGGCCCTAGGCTCGTGCGCATGACCGCCGAGCAGCTGATCTCGTTCGCCCGTGGAGCTCCCTCGCTGGACATCGTGGATGTCGAGGGGCTCAAGGCCGCCGCCGTCCGCGCCTTCGACGCCGATCCCGCCGGGATCACGGCGTACGGCACCGCCGTCGGCTACCCGCCGCTGCGGAAGTGGATCGCCGACAAGCACGGCGTCGAGCCGGACCAGGTGCTGATCACCAACGGTTCGCTCCAGGCGGACGCGTTCCTCTTCGACCACCTGGTGCGGCGGGGCGACGCAGTGGTGGTGGAGCGTCCGACGTACGACCGGACCCTGCTCAATCTCCAGCGGATGGGCGGCGAGATCCACGGCGTCTCCATCCAGCCGGACGGTCTGGACACCGCGGAGCTGCGCAAGCTGCTGGAGTCCGGGGTGCGTCCCCGGCTGGCGCACGTCATCCCGAACTACCAGAACCCGGCCGGGGTGACCCTCTCCCTGGAGAAGCGGCGTGAGCTGCTCGACCTGGCCACCGAGTACGAGTTCACCATCTTCGAGGACGACCCGTACGCCGACATCCGGTTCCGGGGCGATCCGCTGCCGTCGATGCTCTCGATGGACACCGGCAACGTGGTGGTGCACGCGTCGAGCTTCACCAAGACGGTCTGCCCCGGCGTCCGGGTCGGCTACCTGGTCGGGCCGGCGGACCTGATCGCCGACATCGCCAAGAAGGCGACCAGCCTCTACATCTCCCCGGGCATGGTCTCCCAGGCGATCGTGCACCAGTTCTGCGTCTCCGGGGACATCGCACGGTCGATCGAGACGGTGTCGATCGCCCTCGGCGAGCGGGCCGGGGTGCTCGCCGACTCGCTGCGCCGGCACCTGCCCGAGGCCCGGTTCGTGGAGCCGGACGGCGGCTACTTCCTCTGGGTCGAGTTCTCGGAGGACGTGCTGGTCGAGAAGCTCGCCCCGGCGGCCGCCGAGCGGGGCGTCGCGGTGGTCAAGGGCAGCGACTTCATGATCGACGGTGGCCGGCACGCGCTCCGGCTGGCCTTCTCCGCGGTGACCGCCGACCGGATCGACGAGGGTGTCCGGCGGCTCGCGGAGGCGGTGGCTGCCGTCCGCAGCTGATTTCTGTCGGGTTTCCGACAATTCTGCGATGCCGGCCGGCTCGGGGCTCCCCCTCGGGCCGGCCGGCGGCCCACAATGCTGCGAGCGTCGCTCACGCCCCGACCGGCGGGCCGACCACGAGGTCGCCACCGCGCCGGTCCGCCGGGCCGCGACCTTCCACAGCACCACCCCCGCCCCCAACGGCGCCGGGCGGGCCGTGTCGCCCCCTCACCCCCCTGACGCGGTACGGCCCGCCCGGTGCCCCCACGGCCGTTCCCCGGGATCACCCGGGGAACGGCCGTCGAGCCCACCCGTCGAACGGTGCCGCCCCGGGCCGGTGCGCGCGACGTGCCTCGGAGCCCCGGACGGCCGTCGGCCTCCCGCCGTCCCGCCCGGGTCCGCTCCTCGGCCGCCCGCGCCGCCGCCGCCATCCGGCCGACTGTGGCGACGATCACCCTCGGACCGGGTCCGCCGGACCGCCACCGCGGCGGCCGCGCCTCGCGGGCGGGCCGACATCTCGGTGGCGGCGTAGCCTGCAAGCCGCAGCAGCGTGGGGAGGGGGATGCCATGACGGACCGAGCGGAGCGGTCGCCGGTGCCGAACGCCGGGCGGGCCCTGCGGCCCCGCGCCTGGGCGGCCCCGGTCCGCGCGATGTCCCGCATCCTCAACGCCGACGGCTCCCCGGGTACGCCCGCGGCGACCGACCCGGGGCGCAGCGGCGTCGTGGACTGCGGTCTCTACGTCGACGGGGAGCGCCAGCCCGGCGAGTGGCACTACGCCGACGCGCTGGAGGCCGCCCGCCAGGAGCGCGACGCGTTCGTCTGGATCGGGCTGCACGAGCCGGAGCAGGCCGAAATGTCCGCCATCGCCGAGACGTACGGCCTGCACGAGCTGGCGGTCGAGGACGCGGTCAAGGCCGAGCAGCGCCCCAAGCTGGAGCGGTTCGGCGAGGTCGTCTTCCTGGTGCTGCGGACCGCCCGGTACTGCGAGCACACGGAGCTGACCGAGAACTCCGAGGTGGTCGAGACCGGCCAGGTGATGCTCTTCATCGGGCCGAACTTCCTGATCAGCGTCCGGCACGGCGATGCCTGCCGGCTCGCCCCGGTACGGGCGGACCTGGAGGCCAAGCGCGAGCTGCTGGTGCACGGTCCGTGGGCGGTGGCGTACGCGATCACCGACCGGGTGGTGGACCTCTACCTCGAGGTGGCCGACCAGCTGGAGGACGACCTGGACGTGCTGGAGGCGGACGTCTTCGACCGGCAGGGCAGCGGTCGGATCCAGCGGATCTACCAGATGAAGCGCGAGCTGGTGGAGTTCAAGCGCGCGGTCACTCCGCTGCAGCGGCCGCTGCTCACCGTCACCTCGCAGGTCAACCGGGACGTGCCGAAGGAGATCCGGCGCTACTTCCGGGACGTGCAGGACCACCTCAGCCGCACCGTCGAGCAGGTCAACTCCTACGACGACCTGCTCAACTCGATCCTCCAGGCACGGCTGGCCCAGGTCACCGTCGACCAGAACAACGACATGCGCAAGATCGCCGCGTGGGCCGCGATCGGCGCGGTGTGGACCGCGATCGCCGGCATCTACGGCATGAACTTCGAGAACATGCCCGAGCTGGGGTGGACGTACGGCTATTCGGGCGTATGGGCCCTGATGCTGGTGTCGTCGTTCACGCTCTACCGCCTGTTCCGCCGCAACGGTTGGCTGTAGCGGCGGATCAACCGGCGGCGAGCAGCTCGGAGACGGTGACGAAGTCGAAGCCCTGGGCGCGCAGTCCCTTGATCATCACGGCCAGGCCACGGACGGCGATCAGCCGGTCGGCGGGCCCGGTGTCGTGGGCGAGCAGGATCGTCCCCGGGGTGCACGAGCCGACGACGTAGTCGACCAGGCCGGCCGGGTCGTGGGTGTACTGCGACTCGAGCATCTGCCGGTTCCAGAGCACCACCTGGTAGCCCAGGTCGTTCGCGGCGAGCAGGGTACTGCCGCCGAGGTGCCCGTACGGCGGGCGGAGCAGGGTGGGCTCCCGGCCGCAGAGTCGGGTCAGCTCGTCGTGCGCCCGGCTGATCGCCGCGCGGCTCTCCTCGTACGTCATCCGGGCCAGGTCCCGGTGCGCCCAGGTGTGGTTGCCGACCTCGTGCCCGGCGAGCCGGTCGGCGACCAGGTGGCCGTGCCGGCGGGCGTTCCGCCCGACCATGAAGAAGGTGGCCCGGGCGCCCGCCTCGGCCAGGATCGACAGGATCTGAGGGGTCCAGTTCGGCGCGGGCCCGTCGTCGAAGGTGAGGGCGATCAGCCGCCGGGTGGTGTTCACTCCCCACACCACCTCCACCCGGGAGGCGCGGGGCGGGGTGCACCGGTCGGCGTGCACGGTGGACGCGTACCCGCCGTAGAACGGCAGCTTGCTGTCGGCGGTCGCCTCGTCGTACCCGATCTCGCCGGTCAGTGTCGCGCCCGCGCCGCCCAGCGCGGCGACGGCGCCGGCCAGGATCGTCCGCCGGGACACCGCGCCGGTGCGCGGCGGCCGGCGGACCGGCTCCGGATCCGGCGCGGGTGCCGGGGGGCCGGGGTCGGTCGTGGGCGTCGGCATGCCCTGCACTGTAGGAGCCGGGTGCTCGCCGGACGATCCGATGACGACGGTCACCCGCCCAGGTACGCCGGCGGCGCGGGAGATCACTCCCGCGCCGCCGGCGATGGCCCGGATGTCAGCGGCGGGACTTCGCCGCGTTCTTGCCGAGCGCCTTGCTCAGGTCGTCCGCCGGGCGACCGGTGACGTCCGTGGCGCCCTCGGCGACCGAGGGGACCCTGTCGTCCTCGTGGATCACCGGCTGGCTGCCCGGAGTGGTGGTGGAGGCGCTGGCGCCACCGGCCACCGTCGAGCTGCCCGCGCCGGTCGGGCCGCCGGCCGTGCCGGCCCCGCTGGACGTCGTCGAGGCCTCGGTGACCTTGCCGCCGTTCGTCGACGGGGTCTGCACCACCAGGGTGTCGACCTCGTCGCTCACCGGCGCGACGCCGCGGGTCGGGTCGTACTCGGCCCACTCCTGCTGTTCGCGGCGACGACGCATGGCCATCGCGCCGGCCACGCCGGCGACCGCGCCGGCGGCCAGCAGGCCGGTCATCATGCCGCCCGACGACTTCCGCTTCTTCTTGGCGGCCTTGAGGTTCTTCGCCTTGACCTTCCTGCTCACCGCGGACTGCTTCGCGGCGGCGGCCTTCCGGCCGGCCACCGCCTTGCCCGCCGCCTCGGCCCGCGCGTTGCGCACGGCCAGGGCCAGCGGCGCGAGGGCCGCGACGGTCGATGCGAAACCGCTCGACGCCCGGCCCCGCACGATCACGGCGGTCGGCGCGACGGCACCCCGGGCTGCCTGGACCCGCGGGCCGACAGTGGCGCCGGCACCCTTCGCCGCGTACGTGGCGGCCTGGCGCAGGTGGCCGATGCCCTGGTTGAGTTCGGCCTTCGCGAGCTGCCCCTGGGTCTTGCGCCGCCCGATTCCAAACACGGTCCCACCTCCTGGGAGTTGTTCCTTCGTCATCCTCCATCTTCGGATGCCTCCGCACTGCCAGATCGGGCACATGGGAGGATCCGCATGGAACTGACCAACGAGTGAGGAGTACCCGTGGCCGAGGCTGTCTACGCCACCTTGCACACCAACGCTGGCCCGATCCGGTTGGAGCTCTTCCCCAACCACGCTCCGAAGACGGTCCGTAACTTCGTCGACCTGGCCGACGGCAACCGCGAATACACCGACCCGCGGACGGGTCAGCCGGGCAGCGGGCCGTACTACGACGGCACCATCTCGCACCGGGTGATCAGCGGCTTCATGGTCCAGATGGGCGACCCGACCGGCACCGGCCGGGGGGGCCCGGGTTACAAGTTCGCCGACGAGTTCCACCCGGAGCTGCGCTTCGACCGGCCGTACCTGCTGGCGATGGCGAACGCCGGGCCGGGCACCAACGGCTCGCAGTTCTTCATCACCGTCTCGCCGACGCCGCACCTGAACAACCGGCACACCATCTTCGGCCAGGTGGCCGACGAGGACTCGGTGAAGGTCGTCGACGCGATCGCGAACACCCCGACCGGCCCGAGCGACCGGCCGCTGCAGGACGTGGTGATCGAGCGGGTCGAGATCGAGCGCACGGCCTGATTGCCTCCGCGAGGTACCTTTGCACGCATGACTGAACGCCCCGGGCCGACCGGCGACGCCACCGGTGGGCCGGTGCCGACCACTCCGGTCTGCTACCGCCACCCGGACCGGGAGACGTACGTCCGGTGCACCCGCTGCGACCGGCCGATCTGCCCGGCCTGCATGCGGGACGCCTCCGTCGGCCACCAGTGCCCGGAGTGCGTGAACGAGGGACGCCGCAGCGTGCGGCCGGCGCGTACCGCCTTCGGTGGCGGTGCCGCCGGCCGCCGCGGTCTGGTCACCCGCACCCTGATCGCGCTGAACGTGCTGGCCATGGTGCTGTCGATCGCCAGCGACCGGGGCGGCGACTCGATGGCCGGCGGCGCCGGCCTCGGTGGCCTGCTCGGCGGCGGTACCCCGCTGACCCATTGGGGCGCGGTGCTGGCCCAGTGGCCGCCGCAGTTCCCGGTCGAGGGCGTGGCCGCCGGCGAGTGGTACCGGCTGGTCACCGCGATGTTCCTGCACTACGGCCTGGTGCACCTGCTGCTGAACATGTGGGCGCTCTGGGTGCTGGGCCGGGACCTGGAGGCCCTGCTCGGGCCGCTGCGGTTCCTCGCCCTCTACCTGGTCGCCGGCCTCGGTGGCAACGTCGCGGCCTACCTGTTCAGCAACCCGAACGCGGCCTCGGCCGGCGCCTCGACGGCCATCTTCGGGCTCTTCGCCGCCGTGTTCGTGCTGATGCGCCGGCTGGGCCGGGACACCTCGGCGATCGTGCCGATCCTGGTGATCAACCTGATCTTCACGTTCACCGTGCCGGGCATCTCCATCCCGGGGCACATCGGCGGCCTGGTCACTGGCGCGGCGATGGGCTGGGTGCTGGCGTACGCGCCGCGGATGAAGCGGTCCGTGTTCCAGGCCGCCGGCACCGGGATCATCCTGGTCGCGCTGCTCGGCCTGGTGCTGGTCCGCACCGCCGCACTGACCGGCTGAGCCTTCGCTCAGCGCGGGTCGGCTCGGCGCGGCCGGCGGTGGCTCAGCCCGACGGGCGGGCCGCCCGGAGCGCCTCGGCCACCTCGGCGGGCGGGGCGTCCAGGTCGTACCGGCCGAAGAGGTGCAGCGACTCCCCGGCGTCGATCTCCAGCGTCTCGGCGGAGAGCCCGAGCCGGGTACGCCGGTCCACGGTGATCGCCTCCACCGCCGGCCAGGGCAGCCGCCGCCGGCCGGCGAAGCCGTGGATGACGGTGACGCCCTCCGGGTCGACGGCGAGGCGTACCGGGGCGAGCAGGTCCCGCAGCGCCCACCCGACCAGCGCCACGCCGGCCGTCACGGCCAGCACCAGCCGGACCCGGTCGCCGTCGGAGAGCAGGAGTCCCAGCAGGACCAGCACGGCCGCGCCGGCCAGCTTCGCCGCCGGCAGGGCCGCCGGCACCCGCCACTGGTGGGCCGGGGACGATGGTGGATGCACGGGTCCAGCATGCCAGCCGGACGTCCCCGGTTCCCGGGGGAGGACGACGGCCCGCCGAGGACGTAGGATCGACGCAGCCAGGTTACCGGGGAGTAGATATGAGTGACGCAGTCATCGTCGGCGCGGTACGCACCCCGGTCGGGCGGCGCAAGGGCAGCCTGGCCACCGTGCATCCGGTCGACCTCTCGGCGCACGTGCTGCGCGCCCTCGCCGAGCGCACCGGGATCGAGCCCGGCCAGGTCGACGACGTGGTCTGGGGCTGCGTCTCCCAGGTCGGGGAGCAGTCCTGGAACATCGCCCGCAACGGTGTGCTCGCCGCCGGCTGGCCCGAGTCGGTCCCTGGCACCACCCTCGACCGGCAGTGCGGCTCCAGCCAGCAGGCGCTGCACTTCGCCGCCGCCACCGTCCTCTCCGGCCAGGCCGACCTGGTGGTGGCCGGTGGCGTCGAGTCGATGACCCGGGTGCCGATGGGCTCCAGCGTGGGCGGCGGGATGCCGTTCAGCGACCAGCTCCGCGAGCGCTACCGGGGCGTCGAGGGCTTCGCCGACGACCAGCCGCTGCCGTTCAACCAGGGCGTCGGGGCCGAGCTGATCGCCGCCCGCTGGCACTTCTCCCGGACCCAGCTCGACGAGTTCGCGCTGGCCAGCCACGAGAAGGCGGCCGCCGCGCAGGACGCCGGCGCGTTCGACCCGGAGCTGGCCCCGGTGGCCCTGGCCGACGGCGCCAAGTTCGCCGCCGACGAGGGCATCCGCCGGGACACCTCGCTGGAGAAGCTCGGCGAGCTGGCCACCCCGTTCCGCGCGGACGGCGTGGTGACCGCCGGGTCCGCGTCGCAGATCTCCGACGGCGCCGCCGCGCTCGCCGTCACCACCAGCGAGTGGGCCAGCCGGCACGGCCTGCGCCCGCTGGCCCGGATCCACACCGCCGTGGTCGCCGCCGACGACCCGGTAACCATGCTCACCGCCCCCATCCCGGCCACCGCGAAGGCGCTGCGCCGCGCGGGGCTGGGCATCGAGGAGATCGGGGTGTACGAGGTGAACGAGGCGTTCGCTTCGGTGCCGCTGGCCTGGCTGGCGGAGACCGAGGCCGACCCGGAGCGGCTCAACCCGCGCGGCGGCGCGATCGCCCTGGGCCACCCGCTCGGCGCGTCCGGCGCCCGGATCATGACCACGATGCTCCAGCACATGCGGGACAACGGCCTCCGGTACGGCCTGCAGACCATGTGCGAGGGCGGCGGCATGGCCAACGCCACCATCGTCGAGCTGCTCTGACCCGACCCGACCCGCCGCAGCAGGCGTCGACCTCCCGACGGGGCGGAAATCCCTCGCCCGTGGCCGGTCCTCGGCCTAGATTGCCGAGGTGACCGCGACCTCGGCGCCGCAGACCGACTGGACCGACCCCGACTGGCAGGCGACCGCCCTGGACTGGGTGGGCGAGCAGCTCGGCCGGCGGGTCACCGGCCCGGTCGAGCCCCGGGTCCGCCCCTGGTCGCTGGTCTGGCGGGTGCCCACCGACGTCGGTCCGTTCTGGTTCAAGGCCAACAACCCCGGCACCCGGCACGAGGCGGCGCTCCTGACGGAGCTGGCCCGGCTCGCGCCGGACCGGGTGCTCGGCCCACTCGCGGTGGACGTCGACCGGGGCTGGTCGCTGCTGCCCGACGGTGGCCCGAGCCTGCGCGACGTGCTGGGCGGTGACCGGGACCTCACCCGCTGGGAGCGGGTGCTGCCGGCGTACGCCGACCTCCAGCTCGCCACCGCCCCCCGGGTCGACGCGATGCTGGCCGCCGGCGTGCCCGACCACCGGCCGGAGGTGCTGCCGGAGCTGTTCGGGGCGCTGCTGGACGACGAGGGGTCGCTGCTGCTCGGGGCGGAGAACGGGCTGACCCGGGAGGCGTACGACCGGCTGCGCGCCCACCGGGCCGGGTACGCCGCGGACTGCCGGCGGCTCGCCGACGTCGGCGTCCCGGCCACGATCCAGCACGACGACCTGCACGACGGCAACATCTTCGTGACCGACGACGGGTACCGCATCTTCGACTGGGGGGACGCCTCCGTCGCCCACCCCTTCGGCACCCTGCTGGTGACGCTCCGCTCGGTGGCCCACGGCTTCGACCTGGACCGGGGCGACCCGGCGCTGGCGCGGCTTCGTGACGCGTACCTGGAGGCGTGGACGGACCGGTACGACCGGGCCACCCTGCGGGAGGCCGCCGGACTGGCGACGCGGGTGACCGTGGTCAGCCGGTCGCTCTCCTGGCGGCGGGCCCTGGACACCCCGGACCCGGCGCGCACGGAGTACGCCGAGGCGGTGCCCGGCTGGCTGGAGGAGCTGTTCGCCCCCGGCCCGCTCTGACCGCCGGCCCCGCTCTGACCGCCGGCGCCGGCGCCGGCCCGCGCTGAGCGCCGACCCGTGCGCCGTCGCCCGGCGCTGTGACGGCAGTCATGGCGTGTCCGGGCCGCGTACCTCCTGACCGCCGACCCGCCGCCGGCCGGATGTCGCACCGGGGGTGCGACTCGGCGGCGTGGAAGTTCCAAAAGTCGGCAGTGACCCACATCACCGCAGGTCACTGCTCGTTGACCAGGGCATGGACGTGTTCTCGCGAACGTTCCTCCCGGCCGCCGCCGAGACCGGGTTGGCGGTCCATACGGTGAGCCGGAACATGCCGGTCTTCCGGCAGTGCGTCGGCTCCGGCGACGCCACCATCCTGGTCACCCGGTGCAGTCGCCCCGACCGCCCCGTGGCCGGCGAATACCTCCTCCTGCTCACCCACCGCCGGATGGTGGTCACCCAGCAGACCCGGGTGCTGCACCGGCTGCGCCTGCACCTCAACACCGAACTCCGCGAGCTGAGCAACGTCACCTGGAGCCCGGACCCGCGGTCGCACTCCGTCGAGCTTGCCGCCACCGCGATCGACGGGGCCCGCGAGCGGTTCGTCATCCGTACCCAGCACCCGAAGCAGGTGTGGCAGCTCGACACGCTGCTCCACCACGCCTTCCGCACCCGGCTGCGCAAGCCCGAGGAGCGGGTCGTCGCCACCATCGGCGAGACGCCGGCCGCCGCGCCGGGCCTGCGCCCCGTCGCGGCCCGCTGACCGCATCCTTACCTGACCCGAACACAGCCGTACGGCCACTGTGCCCGGCGGTCGGTCATCATGGGCCGGTGACCGTCGACGCCGCGCCGCGCGGGCTCGTCCTCGTGGTGGAGGACGAGCCGGCCATCGCCGAGCTGGTCCGGCTCTATCTGGGCCGGGACGGGTTCGGTGTGCACCTGGAACGGGACGGCACGGCGGGGCTGGCCGCCGCCCGCCGGCTGCGCCCGGTGGCCTGCGTGCTCGACATCGCCCTGCCCGGCCTGGCCGGCACCGAGATCTGCCGCCGGCTGCGGGAGTCGGGAGACTGGACGCCGGTCATCTTCCTCACCGCCCGCGACGACGAGGTCGACCGGATCGTCGGCCTGGAGCTGGGCGCGGACGACTACGTCACCAAGCCGTTCAGCCCGCGCGAGCTGGTGGCCCGGGTCCGCGCGGTGCTGCGCCGCACCGCCGGCGCCCCCGAGGGAGCCGAGCGGCCACGCACAGTCGGCCCGGTCACCCTCGACCCGGCCCGCCGCACCGTCACCGCAGCCGGCGTGCCCGTGCAGCTCACTTCCACCGAATTCGACCTGCTCGCGCATCTGATGGCCCGGCCCGGCCGGGTCTTCACCCGGGAGGAGCTGCTGGCCGGCGTCTGGGGGTACGCGGCGCACGCCGGCACCCGGACCGTCGACGTGCACGTCGCGCAGGTCCGGGCCAAGCTCGGCGCGGCCAGCGTGATCCGCACCCACCGTGGCGTCGGGTACGCGGCCGATGGCTGAGCCCGTCGCCCCGCACCGGCCGCACGAGCCCACCGTCGCGCTGCCGGTGATCGGGGCCCGCCCGGTGCCCGCGCCCCCCCGGCTCCGGTTCGGTCGTACCCTGACCGCCCGCGCGGTCCTGGTCACCTGCGCGGTGGCGCTGGTGTCGGTGCTGGTCACCGCGCTGGTCGCGGTCCCCCTGGCGGTCCGCGGCGCCGAACGGCGCGACCAGGAGGCGCTCGCCGCGCAGGCCCGGCTCGCCGCCGACGTGCTGCGGGTCCGCCCGGCCCGGCAGCGCGACGCCGGCGGCGATCGACTGATCCGCCAGCTGCGGCAGCAGGAGATCGAGGTGTGGGTCGTCCGGGGCGGCCAGGTCGACCGGCCCGGGCTGCCCCGGCAGGTGGTGACCCGGGTCTCCGCCGGCGGGAACGTCTCCGGCCGCAGGCTTGTCGACGGCGAGCGGGCCCTGGTCGAGGGACGCGCCCTGCCCGGCGGCGACGGGGTGGTGCTCACCCGCGCCACCCCGGAGGGCCCCTGGCGGCAGGTGCTGCGCACCCTCTGGCTGCCGCTGCTGGCCGGGCTCGCCGCCGGGGTGGCGGCCGGGCTGCTCCTCGCCCGCCGGCTGGCCCGGCCGATCCGCGTCGCGGCCACCGCCGCCGCCCGGCTGCGCGCCGGCGACCGGGCGGTCCGGGTGCCGGTGGAGCCGCCGGACGAGGTGGCCGACCTGGCGTACGCGCTGAACGGGCTGGCCGCCGCGCTGGCCACCAGCGAGGGACGGCAGCGGGAGTTCCTGCTCTCCGTCTCGCACGAGCTGCGCACCCCGTTGACCGCGATCCGGGGCTGGGCCGAGGCGCTGGCCGACGGGGTGATCGACGCGGACCAGGCGCCAGGCACCGGCCGGACCATGCTCGCCGAGGCCGAGCACCTGGACCGGCTGGTCAGCGACCTGCTCGCGCTGGCCCGGCTGGAGGCGGCGGACTTCCCGCTGGAACCGGTCCCGGTCGACCTCACCCGGCTGGCCGCGGACGCCGAGCGCACCTGGTCGGACCGGTGCGCGGCGCTCGGGGTGCCGTTCCGGGTGGAGGTACCGGCCGCGGCGGTGCCGGCGTACACCGATCCCGGGCGGATCCGGCAGGTGGTGGACGGGCTGCTGGAGAACGCGCTGCGGGTCGTACCCCCGGGGGCGCCGGTGGTGCTCGCCGTCCGGCCGGCCGGTGCGGACCCGGCGGCCGGCGGGGTGGTCGAGGTCCGCGACGGCGGGCCCGGCTTCACCGACGACGACCTCGCGGTGGCCTTCGAGCGCGGGGCGCTGCACCAGCGCTACCGGGGGGTGCGGAAGGTGGGCAGCGGCCTGGGGCTGGCGCTGGCCGCCGGGCTGGTCCGCCGGCTCGGCGGGGACATCGCGGCCGGGCACGCCCCGGAGGGCGGGGCGGCGTTCACCGTCCGGCTCCCCGCGCATCCTTACCTGACCCGAACATCGGCCTGACCCCGCGCCCATCCGGGTCGGGGACGCTGATTGCACCACGGACGAGAGGGAGAATCATGGCACGTTGGGGTTTCGCCACCGCCACCACCGCGCTGGTCGCCGGGGTCGCGCTCGGTCTCACGGGCTGCGGCCCCGCCCAGGTGGCGCAGGACGCCTCGAAGGCGGCCGCGGTCGACGTGGCCGCGGCGATGGGTGCGGAGGGCCAGGCGCTCGCCGCGATGGGCTTCGACCCCGGCGAGCTGGACGTGCGCGCCGCCGCCGCGCCGTCGGCGTCGGAGTCGCCCGCCCCGGAGGCCTCCCCGGGCCCGAAGCGCAAGCGGGGCGAGCGGGCCGAGGAGTGGCGCAAGCGGCGGCAGGCCCGGGTGCTGCTGCGGAAGAACACCCTGCACGGCGAGGCCGTGGTGCAGACCAAGGACGGCGGCACGAAGACCGTCGCCGTCCAGCGCGGCCAGGTGACCGCCATCGACGGCGACTCGATGACCGTGAAGTCCTCCGACGGCTTCACGATGACCTGGACGTTCGGCGACGACCTGCGGGTGATCGAGCGGCGCACCACGGTCCGGTCCAGCGACATCACGGTCGGTACGACCGTCGGTGTCGCGGGTGCCAAGGACGGCGACGGCGGTACGGCCCGACTGATCGTGGTCCCGTTCAAGCAGCAGTGAGCACGCGGGAGCGGCCGTCCCCGGCAGGGGACGGCCGCTCCCGTCGTCGGTCAGTAGACCCGGGAACCGATGAAGTCGTCGTGCCCGTACCCGACGGGGTTCGGGAACGACCGGGACTCGAAGGACCACTGCTGGCGGGCGCTGGTGGAGCAGGTCGCCAGCCGCAGCCTCGGGGTGCCGAACCACGGGTTGTCGAACGCCACGCAGAGGTTGGTCGCGCCGGCCGGCTTGAGCTGGTTGCCGGCGAAGACGAACTTCTGGTTGGCGCCGCCGTGGCAGTCGTGGATGTTGACCGCGGTGTTGGCGGTCAGCGAGCCGCCCGCCGCGTCCAGGCAGCGGTCGTGGGAGAGCTCGGAGTGCAGCGACTGCCGGGTCGGGTCGTACCAGAAGCCCTGGTTGCGCCCGCCGTGGCAGGCGTACGACTGCTGGGCGGTGCCGTTGCGCGAGTTGTACCCCTTGCCGTCCACGCAGGTGCCGGTGGCGGCGTTGCGCAGCTGCTTGAACTCGAGGAGCCCGGTGTAGAGCACGCCGCTGCCGGTGCTGGCCGGGTCGACGCAGGTGGCCCGCTGCTGGCCGGAGTTCCAGAACTGGGTGATGCACTGGGCGAACATGCCGTGCCCGCGGGCGTTGGGGTGGAACGACTGCCGGGCGGCGTTCTCGTCCCAGATCCCCACCTCGATGTAGAGGCCGCGGACCGAGGTGTTGTCGGTGCACACCTCGTGGCCGTGGAAGAGCCGACTGGCGTCCAGGTAGCGGGTGCCGGTGTTGGTCGCCGCCGCGCGCAGCGCCGACTCGAACAGCGGCACCGCCTTGTTCCGGGCGAACGCGGTGTCGGCGAGGTAGAGCAGGCAGCCACCGCCGTACCAGCCGGGGAAGTCCGGGTTGTCCTCCACGTCCGGGCTGCCCGGGCTCGGGTACGACATGAGCACCAGCTCGTAGTCCGAGCGGAGGTAGCCGGCGTCGGTCATGGTCTGCCGGATGGAGGCGAGCGCCTCCTCGACGGCGCCTCGGCTGCCGTCGGTGCGGATGGTCCACTCGTCGGTGTAGGTCGGGTAGCAGGGGCCCTGGAAGAAGACCCGGCGGACCGCGCAGTCGGTGGCCACCGGTCCGAACTGGATGGTGCCGTCGCCGTTGGCCCCGACCACCACCCAGATCAGCCTGACCTGCGTGTTGCGGGCCTTGACGGCGAGGTAGTCGCCCTGGTTGAGCTCGTTGTGCTGGGTGGGACCGCCGGCGACCAGGTTCCACGGGGTGGCCCCGGAGCAGGCCAGGTTGTACTGGGTGTCGGAGGGGATGCCGGTACGGAAGACGGCCTGGTCGTACGAGCGGTCGCACCAGTTGCCGTTCTGGTGGGTGCCGGGGACGTAGTTGCCCACGCCCTCGCCGGAGATCTCGCTGTCGCCCATGGTGACCAGGGCGGTGCGGCGCTGCTCCAGCGGCCGGATCTCCGGTGAGCCGTAGAGCGCGGTGGCCTCGGCGGCGCGGACCGCCTCGAGGTTGGTCGGGAGTGGCTGGACGGTCGGACGGTCGTCGGCGGTGGCGGGGGACGCCGGCCCGAGGAGCATCGGCAGGACGAGGGCGGCGGCGGAGACGACGGCCAGGGTCCGCCGTCGGATCGCCGGTGCGCGCCTGGTGGGGGTGCCAAGCATCGACGCACTCCTTTCGGCTCGATCGCGGGGCGTCGATCGAGTTACCGGAAGGTAACGCGCGGGACTCAGTGATGTGAATATGTCTCGGGAAAGGTTTCCGCCATCTGCGCGCCGCGGTGTCCGCCGGACCGTGGGTGATTCAGCGGGACGGTGGCAGCGCGTAGCCGACGTGGTCGCGGAACTCGACCCGCCAGTTCGGCGGGGCCAGCCGTGCGCAGGCCGCGCGGGTACCGGTGCAGACGATCGCGTCCACCGAGGCCGGGTCGGCGGGCGGCCGTTCGGGGAGCACCGACTGCAACGCCACCAGCTCCGGCGGCCCGCCGTCGGCATCGCGCAGCAGCAGCCACCAGGGGTACTCCCAGTTGTCGTTCTGCTGCACCAGGCCGATCCGGCGGGCGCCGGTGCCCCGGACCGCCGCGGCCGCCCAGCGGAACTCGGCCGCCCACTGCGGCCGGCGCAGGAAGCGGGTGTCCCACTCCGGGGTGGTGACGACCGAGCCGGCGCCGACCAGCCGGCGCGGGAAGCCGTACGAGAGGGTCAGCACGCCGGCCAGCGCCGAGGTGGCCAGCACGGTCACCGCCAGCCCCGCCGCCACCGACCGTCGGCCCGGGACCGGCCGGCGCCGGAACAGCGCGTCCAGCCAGAGCCCGGCCAGCGGTACGGCCGCCACCAGCGCGTAGAGCAGCAGCCGGTTGCCCCACGGCTGCCACTTGATCATCGCGGTGTGCAGCCCGACGGCGACCACCACCACGACCGCGTACGCGCGCAGCGCGCTCGGCCGCGCCGGACTGATCCGGGCCGGCCGGGCCAGCGCGCCGATCGCGCCGACCAGCGCCAGCGACCCGGCCAGCGGGAACGCCACCCGGTCCTCGTCCGGATACCAGGCCGGCACCGGGAAGACGGCCCGGCCGAACGTGATCGCCCGGTCCTGCGGGTCGACGCCGAACGCCCGGGAGCCGGCCATGATCGCCTCGGCGCTGCCGGCCCGCAGCGGGGCCAGCGGGGTGTCGACCGCGGTGTGCCCGATCCGCAGCGCGTTGACCAGGATCGACGCCGGGTCGTGCCGTTCCATCGGGACGGACTCGCGCAACCGGGGCGGCCCGAGCGGGTGCCCGAACTCTCCCATCTCCCGGGCCAGGAACGGTCCCACCGCGACCGCGGCGACCAGCAGCACCAGCAGCGAGCTACCGGCCGTCCGCGCCACCCCGGCCGCCGGCCGGACCCGCGCATCACGGTCCGCCGGTCCGGTGGGCGCCGGGCCCGGGTCGCCGCCGGAACCGTCCGCTCCGACCGGTCTTGACCGCGTCGCTCCCGGTCGGAACGCCAGCCGGAGCTGGGCGACACCCCAGAGGACCAGCAGCGGACCGACCACGAGCAGTCCGCTGGTCTTGGTCAGCGCGGTCAGCCCGGTCGCGGCGCCCAGCGCCAGCAGCGCGCCGAGGCCGGCTCGCCGGCGCAGCCCGTCCAGGGCCAGCGTCGCCGCGCAGGCCGCCCAGGCGGCGGCCACCAGGTCGGTCTGGGTGCTGGTCGACTGGAGCACCACCATCGGCGTGGTGGCCAGCACGAACGCGGTGAACAACTGGGCCCGCCGCCCACCGCCGAGCTGCGCGGTCACCCGGGTGGCCACCACCAGGCACCCGATCCCGGCGGCCCACTGCACCAGGTTGTGCAGCCGGTCCCCGCCGGTGAACAGGCGCAGGTGCAGCAGCAGGTACTCCGCGCCGGGCGGGATGGTCACCTGCCGGTGGATCGCGGTCGGCCAGAAGTCCAGGCTGCCCTGGGCGACCCAGTGCTCCACCTTCGGCAGGTGGTAGGTCTGCGAGTCGAAGTTGTTCGGCTCGGCCAGCAGGGCGACGAACAGCTCCACCAGCACCAGCCCGGCGACCGTGCCGGCCAGCAGCCGCTCGCCCCGGCCGGCCGTACGCCGGACGTGGGCCAGCCGGGCGGACCAGCCGGCCAGGGCCGTCGCGACGTCGCGCCGCAGGGACGCCGGCCCCGGGGAGACCGTCGGGCCGGACCCGGCGGCCGGGCCGTCGAGAGTGGCCGGCGCGGCGGCCGGCGCGCCCGCCCCCACCAGCGTGGCGCGCCGGGTCGCGGTGACCGCCGTTTCCCGGCGGACGGTGGCCCGGCGGCGCCGCCACCCGGCCGCGCCGGCGACCCCGACCAGGAAGAGCAGCCACGCCGCGACGAAGGCCGGCCGGGTGAGCGCGTGCCGGGCGCCGAGCAGCTCCACGGTCAGCACGGCGAACATGCCGGTCAGCAGCGCGGCGCGGACGACGGCCAGCCGCAGCGGCGCGATCACCCTGTCCCGGCGGGGCCACAGCACGCCGGAGGGCGGGGCGAGCGCGGCGACGGGCGTCACCGCCAACAGGGAGCCGGCTGCCGACATGGGCGGAAGTAAACACCATGTTCCTGATGCCCGACCGGCGGATGTCCGTGGTGGCGGGCTCGGTGGGACTGACCTGCCAGGCTAGGCTAGGGCCGACATGCTGTCGCCACCGTGGAGATCCCCGTGAAGCTCTCGATCCTCATGCCGGTCTACAACGAGGAAGAACGCATCGCGGATGCCCTCAAGCAGGCATTGGCGGTCGACTACCCGTGCGAGATCGAGCTGGTCGTGGTCGACGACGGCAGCCGGGACGGCACCGGTGAGATCCTCGGGCGGGCCGACGACACGCGGCTTCGGGTGATCACCCACCAGCGCAACGCGGGCAAGGGCGCGGCGATCAAGACGGCGGTGGACAACGCCGAGGGTGAATACATGGTCATCCTCGACGCCGACCTGGAGTACGACCCGCAGGACATCCCCCGCCTGCTCGCCCCGGTCCTCGACGGCCGGACCACCGTGGTCTACGGGAATCGGACCTTCGGCAGCCACAGCGCCTACAGCTTCTGGTACGTGATGGGCAACAAGGGCGTCACGATGGTCGCCAACGTGCTCTTCAACTCCTACATCGGTGACCTGGAGACCTGCTTCAAGCTGATGCCGGTGGAGCTCTACCGCTCGCTGGAGATCCGCTCCCGCGGCTTCGGCATGGAGGCGGAGGTGACCGGGAAGCTGCTGCGCCAGCGGATCCGCCCCTACGAGGTGCCGATCAGCTACCGGGCCCGCGGTCGCGAGGAGGGCAAGAAGATCACCTGGAAGGACGGCGTCGAGGCGCTCTGGATCCTCGGCCGGGAGCGCACCCGCCGCCGTCCCGCCGGCTCAGCCCGCGGCTGACAGCGCCGGCGACAGGAAGTCGCCGACCGACCGGTGCAGGCCGGTCGCATCCAGCCCGTGCCAACGGGTGTGGTCGTCGGCCGAGCCGTACCGCCGCAGCTCCGCCCGACCCACCCCCAGACTGAGCAGCCGGTGCGGCCGGTCGGAGAGCGCCGCGCCGACCACCCGGGCCGACGTCCCGGCCAGGTAGGGCTCGACCAGGATCACCTCCGTACCGGCCAGCGCCCGCAGGCCGCCCACGTCGAACGGCCGCGGGCGGTGGGTGTAGGCCACGGTGACCGGCAGGTCGGCCACCGCCGCGAGCGCCGCGTCCAGCATGGGTCCGACCGCCACCAGCAGCGCCGCGCCCGGCCCAGCGTCGCGCACCACCCGCAGCTCGCCGCTCCCCGGGTACGCCCGCCCGTTGACCTGCGTCGACAACCGCAGGTACGCCAAGCCGTCCGCCGCCACGGCGCGCCGCAGCAGGCCGGCCACCTCGCCCGGGTGCCCGGGCACGTGCACCGTCCAGTCGTGCAGCGTGTCGATCAGCGCCACGTCGGCCGGGGAGAGGTGGGTCCGGCCGGCCGCCGCCCGGTCGTACGACGCCCCGACGCTGACCAGCACCGCGCCGACGCCCTGGTGGTCGAGGTCCAGCTTGATCTGCTCGTACGCCCGCTCCACCAGGAACGGGGCGTAGCTGTGCGCCACCGGTCGCAGCCCGGTCAGCGCCAGCCCGCCGGCCACCCCGACCAGCAGCTGCTCCCGGATGCCGACGTTGAGCACCCGGTCCGGGTGCCGCCGGGCCGCCGGGGCGAACGACGCGGCGGAGATGTCCGCCAGCACGACCGCCGTACGCGGATCCTCCGCCAGCAGGTCGGTCATGGTGTCGATGAAGGTCTCCCGCATCACGGCTGCTCCCCGTCGGTGACGACCGCGACGACGACGTGCGGCCGGTGCTGGTCGTGCCCGGTCAGGGCGGTGTGCAGGGCGTCGTGGTCGCGCCCGTCGACGGTGGCGGCGGTCCAGCCGTTGACGGTGAACCGGCTGGCCGCCCCGCCCGGCCAGCCGTGGCTGGCGGACCGGTTGTCGACCACGATCGCGGTCAGGTTGGCCAGCCCGGTGGCGCCGGCGTACGCGATCGCCTCGTGGTTGGAGCCCTCGTCGAGTTCGGCGTCGCCGAGCAGCACGTACACCCGGGGGTCGCCGAGGCCCTGGGCACGCAGCCCGAGCGCGGTGCCCACGCCGAGCCCCAGGCCGTGGCCGAGCGAGCCGGAGCCGATCTCCACCCCGGGCACCAGCAGCCGGTCCGGGTGGTCGCCGAGGCGGCTGTCGGGGCCGCCCTGGTCGTCCAGCCAGTTCGCGGGGACGAAGCCCTTGGCGGCGAGGACCGCGTAGTAGCCGGCGACGGCGTGGCCCTTGGAGAGCAGGAAGCGGTCCCGCTCCGGGTCGTCGACGGTCGTCGGGGTGATCCGCAGGATCCGGTCGTGGAGCACCCAGAGCACGTCGATCGTCGAGTACACGTTGGGGCCGAATTCGCGGCCGGCGCGCAGCCGTTCCAGCGGCGTGGCGACCGGTCCCGGCACGGTCCGGCCGGGTGGGGCGGTGGCGGTCGTGATGGTCATGCGGCTAGCCTGCAATCTCAAGTTCACTTCAACTCAAGGCGGTGTGATGCACGGATCCCTCACCATCGGGCAGCTCGCGGCACGCAGCGGCGTGGCCCCCTCGGCGCTGCGCTACTACGAGCGGCTCGGCCTGATCCGGGCCGAGCGCACCGGCGGCAACCAGCGCCGGTACGCCCGCACCGAGCTGCGCCGGGTGGCGTTCGTCCGGATCTCCCAGCAGGTCGGCATCTCGCTGGAGGAGATCCGGGACGCGCTGGACTCGCTGCCGTCCTCGCGTACCCCTACCCCGGACGACTGGGCCGCGCTCTCCCGCACCTGGCGGGAGCGGCTGGACGAGAAGATCAGGCTGCTCGGCAAGCTCCGCGACGACCTGGACGGCTGCATCGGCTGCGGCTGCCTGTCGTTGCAGCGCTGCACCCTCTACAACCCGGGGGACTCGCTCGCCGGCGAGGGGCCGGGCGCCCGGCTGGTCCTGCCCCGGCCGCCGGCCGTCGCCGCTCCCTCGGCCTCGCCGGCCGGGCGGTGAGGCTGCCCCGCGCCGTCAGCCGACCGTGAGCAGCACCTTGCCCACGTGGTCGTTCGACTCGACCAGCCGGTGCGCCTGCGCCGCGTCGGTGATCGGCAGCCGCCGGTCCACGATCGGCCGGACCGCGCCGGACTCCACCAGCGGCCACACCTGCTCCCGGACTCCCCGGACGATCTCCGCCTTGTCCTCCGGTGGCCGGGAGCGCAGCGCCGTGGCGGCAACCGATGCCCGCTTGGCCAGCAGCGCGCCCAGGTCCAGCTCGCCCTTGCGGCCGCCCTGCATGCCGATCACCACCAGCCGGCCGCCGTCGGCCAGCGCCGCCACGTTCCGGCCCAGGTAGGAGGCGCCCATGATGTCGAGGATGACGTCGGCGCCCCGGTCGTCGGTGACCCGGCGTACCTCCTCGACGAAGTCCTGCTCCCGGTAGTCGATGGTGTGCGCGGCGCCCAGCTCGCGCAGCCGGTCGTGCTTCGCCGACCGGGCGGTGACCACCACGGTCGCGCCGAGCGCCACCCCGAGCTGGATGGCGAAGGTGCCGATCCCGCTGCCGCCGCCGTGCACCAGCAGCGTCTCGCCCGTGCCGAGCCGGGCCAGCCGCACCACGTTCGACCAGACCGTGCAGGCCACCTCGGGCAGCGCCGCCGCGTCGACCAGGTCGACGCCGGCCGGCACCGGCAGCAGCTGCCCGGCCGGGACGGCCACCCGCTCCGCGTACCCGCCGCCGGCCAGCAGCGCGCAGACCTCCTGGCCGACCTCCCAGCCGGTCACGTCGGGGCCGGTCGCGCCGATCACCCCGGAGCACTCCAGACCGGGGTACGCGGGCGCGCCGGGCGGCGGCGGGTAGTGCCCCTGCCGCTGGAGCAGGTCCGCCCGGTTCACCGCGCTGGCCCGGACGTCGACGATCACCTCACCCGGGCCGGGCTCGGGATCGGGCACCTCGGCCCAGACGAGTGCCTCGGGGCCGCCGGGTTCCGGGATCGTGATCGCGCGCATGGCCCAGTCTTACCCGATCCATCCCCCGGGCCACGTCCGGGTCGGGATATCCCCCCACCGGAAAATCCGCCCACTGTGGACCGATCGCCCGCCCCGATCCTGGTGGTCGACATGATCACCGTTGCCCTGCTGCCACACGGGGGGTGGGAGGTCGGTTCGTCCGTGCGGCGTCCGTGGCAGACTAGGCACCGGCCGCGCATCCTCGGGTGGCGGTCCGGGAGGGTTCGCCTAGTGGCCGATGGCGCTGGTCTTGAAAACCGGTAAGGCAGCGATGTCTTCGTGGGTTCGAATCCCACACCCTCCGCCCGTCGTGGATCTCCCTTTACGCAGCTCAGCCCCCGTTTGCCGACGGGGGCTGTTTGCTGGTGGGGGGCTGGTGGGGGGACTAGGCGCCGCCCCCTCCGTTGATGGAGTGCAGCTTGGCGAGGAACACTGTGTCCTCTTCCGCCGCCTTCTCCTCCATCGCCTTGAGCAGCTTGCGCACCACGACGGTGGTGACCTCCGCCTGGGCGTCGACCTTCTCGATGTGCTCGACGAGGCTGTCGAAGGTGCGCCGCTCGTCGCGCATCCGGTCAACCTGCGCGCGGAGGGCGGCGTTTTCCCGTCGCGAGACCTTGATGGCCAGCCAGGCGCCGAGGAAGGGCCCCGCGACGGCGTAGGTGGCGCCGACGGCGAACGTCAGGGTGTCGAACGGCTCGGCCAGCGTGAACGGGGTGAAGTTGTGGAGGACGCGGGCGAAGACGGCGATGGTTCCGGCGGTGCAGATCGCGCCTGCGATGCCGTACGACAACGGGGTGGGGCGCTTCGGGTGGTACACGGTCTGATCAGCTCCGATCGGTTGTGCTGTGGTGGCTTGATCGGAGGCCGGGGGGTAGCCGCCTCCTGCCGGGCGCCCAGGGGGTGGCGGCCGGCGTGTGCCCGCGGGAAGGCGGGCAGGGGGCGGCTCAGGCTGGGCCGGGCTCGACGCTGGTGTGTCGGGAGGCGGGGATCGTCGACCGCGGCCGGGCGTGTTCGAGGCGGGCCAGGGTGGGCGGGACGTGGCTGCCGGTGAGGTCGGCGGCGTGGGTGGCGCCGGTTTGGCCGCTGCTGGCGGTGGCGCCGCTGGTGGCGTTGTCGGCGGGCTCAGGCTGGCACGGCTTGCTGGTGCGCTCGGCGGCCGGCGGCTCGTCGGGCACACGCAGGAGGGCGCGGAGGGCGTCCCGGTCGATCGGCGGGGCGTCGTCGGGGTCGCCGCACAGGGCTGGCTGGTCGGGGCCGGCGGTGAGCGCGGTGATGAGGGCGGCGACGGCTGGGCCGGGCGGCGGGTTGGCGGGCGTGGCGGCCGGGGTGGTGCCGGCGACGGGGCCGATGACGACGGGCGCGGTCGGAGCCGGCGCGGTCGGGGCCGGCGGCAGCTCGGGCAGCGGCGGCAGCGGGATGGTGGGCAGCTCGGGCAGCGGCGGGTCCAGCGGCGGGAGCTCGACGATGGGGTCTGGCTCGGGCTTGGGGTCCTCGGCGGGCTTGTCCTCGGCGGGCTTGTCCGGCTTGTCGGCCGGCGGCTGGTCCTCGGTGGGCTTCGGGTCCGGCTTGGGGACGGGCTCGTCGCCCTGGTCCTCGGCCGGCGGCTTGGGCTTGGCCGGCTTCTTGCCGGGTTCGCACTTCGGCTTGGACACCTTGGTGACGGCGGCCTTGGCCTTGTCGCTGGCCTGCTCGGGGAGCTGGACCGCGGCGGCCGGCTTCTTGTCGGCGGCGTGGGCGTCGTCGGCGTCGAGGGCCGAGAGGCCGATCCAGGCGCCGGCGGTGAAGGCTCCGGCCAGGAGCACGCGTCGGATGGTGTGGTGCTGCATGGCCGTCACCTCCCCGAAGGCGTTTCGGTCCCGTGGCTGGGACTTCCCCCGATCCTCTCACCAGTCCGGTTAAGGCTGGGGAAAGGTTCCGTCGGGCAAGTGTGGACCTTGCTCGGCGAAGCGTCCATCGTCGTACAAGTGTCCGCCATTTGCACGCTCGGCTATGGGTCGTGTCCGTTCAGCCATCAAGATCGGTGACGATTCGTCCCCTGTGACCAGCTACCGGCCGGTCACTTCGCGCCATGTGAAGATCCGTCGCGGAGCCTTGCCACGGCAAGGCCTACCGGTCCGGTCACGCAGATGGCGAACATGAGTGATCTGACTGTTACGGATTGCAAGATCGCCCCGAACTAGTCAGATGGGGGTGCGTCCGTTCAGCCCGCCTGGAAGACGATCCGGTGCCTGTCCGCCGGGTACAGATCTTGCAGACCGTCGGGGTGGTGGACCACGATCAGCGGCACACCTTCGGGCACGTCGTACTCGTCGCGCTCGCGGGGCGTCGGGTTGCGGGCCGACACCGCGTCACCCGGGTCGACAGTCACCAGTTCCGGCTCGACGTGCTCCCGCACGACCACACCGTAGCCCCGCACCGACACGGCCAGGCCCTCGTTGCGTAACTGCATCAGCGCTGCTCGGGCGGTCTTGCTGGCCACCCCGTACGTCTGGGCGAGGGTCGCCTCGGACGGGAGGCGTTGGCCGGGTCTGATCTGCCCGGAGGTGATCTGCGCGCGGAGGATCTCGGCCAGCTCCGCGTAGCCGACCGGGCCCTGCCCCGGGTAGATCACGCCCCGGAGGCTAGGGCCCGGCTGGTTGGGCGCTAGCGGGCTACCCGGCTAGCTCAATTTCGACCGCGCCGCTCGTCTTCGGCGCCGCTTCCACAGTCGGGTGGCGAACCGGTCCCGCCGCGGGCTGCCCTTGCACCACCAGCACTTGCGGGACAGCGTCGGGTCCGACTCCGGCCGGCGCACGCCTCTGCCTTTGCACCAGCGGCAGTCCCGCTGCGGGTACATCAGGCAGGACACCGGGTACGCGAGGACCAGGGCGGCGAGCAGCGTCCACCCGACCCAGCCGCCCCTCACGCCGCCGCCCTGGCGCGGCGCTTCTGGTCGACCATCGGCTTGTACGTCTTCTTCGCCCACACGTACAGGCTGCGCCCCCAGCGCCGGCGCAGGCCGCTGGCCTTGCAGCGTCGGCAGGGGCGGGGGCGCTTGCGGACGGCGGTCGTGCGGTGGCCTTTGCCGGCGCAGCGTCGGCACTTCCCGAACGGTTTCACCGCGCACAGCAGGGCGTACGCGGCGAGCATGGCGGTCGCGGCGAGCGTGAGGGTCACAGGGTGCCTCCAGGGGCTGATTTCGGGGGTCGCGGCGAGGGTGCCGCGACCGCGACTATCGGCTGTCTACGCAGGTCAGGCCCGGCGCGGCCCCAGTCGCGGACCCGCGACTGGGGTGGGCGCCGCGACCGGGCCCGCGACCTACTTGTCGGCGATCTGGCGGGCCTGCTGGGCGGCGTCCAGGGCGGTCCGGCGGACGCCCTTGATGTTGCGGCCCTCCACCTTCACGTCCTGGGTCGGCACGTCGTAGCGGGCCAGGGACTCGCGGACCATGTCCGCGGTGATGCCGGTGTAGAACTCGGGCGCCAGCTCGGCGAGACGCTCGGCGAGGACCGCCCACGGCATGCCGGACTCCCCCGGGCGCAGGCACGCCCACGCGTCGGCGAGCATGTCCCTGGCCTTGACCTTCTCCTTGCTGGTCTTCCCGACCACGCCACCGCCGCGCAGCGCAGTGGCGCGGGCGACGATCGAGGCCGCGGTTTCGGGGTCCGGGAACTGCGACCGCACGGTGGTGGGCCTGGTCAGGCCCGTCATGACACCCCAGCCCGCGTCGTCACCCGGCCGGTACGACGTCGCGGTCAGGCCCCGCTTGTACGCCCCGGTGCCCAGGATCATGTCGTTCGCGACCTGGTCCTGCACCGCCATGCACCAGCGGACGGTGACGCAGCGGGTGATGTTCGGCGGCAGCGACGTCTTGTCGGGGATCTGCGTGGCCAGGACGATGATGATGCCCAGCGCTCGACCCCGCTTGATCAGGCGTTCTGCGGCCATCGCGGCCTCTTTGCCGACGGTGGTGTCGCCGAACAGTTCGTGCGCCTCGTCGATGACGATGACGACCGGGTGCAGGCCGGACCCGCGGCGGGCGGCCAGCTCCGGCGTCACCTTCCCCTCCGGCGCCTCGCCCCGCTCGCGGGCCTTACGGATCCGCTCGCCGCGCCGCTCAGCCTCAGCCAGGCCCCAGGCCAGGATCTCCATGCCCACGCCGAGGGCCTGGTCGTCCACCCCGCACGCGTAGGTGGTGCACAGGTGGGCGAGGTCGCCGAAGTCGGCGGTGCCCTTGAACTCGGCGATCTTCAGCTCACACGTCGGGTCGAGGGCGGCGATGATCGCCAGGGTGCGGGCGCCGTACGACTTCCCGGACCCGGGCACACCGCCGACGAGGAAGTTCCGCGCGAACAGGGACGTCTTGACGGGGCGTTGCCGCTGGTCCGTGCCGAATTCGTGGGACTCGAAGACGCTGGTCCGGGCATTGTCGGCGGCCAGGGACCAGCGGGGCTGGCCCATCTTCGACGCCGACTGGAAACCCACCCACAGGGCGACCTGCCCGGGGTGGTCGCCGCCGACCTCCGGCCACACCTGATCAACGGGCAGGCGCAGCGCTGCGGCGAGGCCGTCGCGCTTCTCCAGCACCGCGGTGGCGACGATCGCGCCGGGCAGGTTGAACCGGGCCATCCAGCCCGGGCCGTCGCGGTGGATGCCGGGTGGCGGGAACGTGATCTGCCCGGGCTCTTTGACGCCGACGGACAGTGCGACGACGGCGTCGCGGACCGCCGTGCCGGTGAGCTTGGTGAACCGCGGCCCGTGGCTGACCCGGTCGAGGATGGGCTTGTCCGCCGGGCGGCCGTGGTATGCGGCGAGCAGGGTCAGCGCGGCGGCGATGGCGTACCACCCGATCCGTGGTACGGCGCCGGTGTGGTACGCCACGGCGGCGGCGGCGGCGACAACCACGAGGGTTGGTACGACCAGCCACCAGTGGGCCTTGGACTCCTTCGCCCGGACCTTGTTCAGGTCCTTCCACGTGAACGCGTCGTTCTTGTTGGCAACGTCCTGGCGGAGGTTGTAGTTCTGCTTCCCGCCGACCGTCCACCAGAACGTCGACGCCACGGCCCGCCCCGCACCCTGCGGGGCGTACCACGCCACCTTGGCGAGGTACTTCGGGGAGCGGCTGGCGTGGAACAGGGCGTGGTACGCGACGGTCCCGCCGATCTGCCGGAGGGTCGCGCCGCGCTGGGGCTTGGACCGCATCCACGCCGGGATGATCGGGGTGCGGTCGCTGCCGTCGGTGCCGGTGATGGTCGCCCAGGTGGTGGAGATGGCGTCGTCGGGGTCGACCGGTCCGCCCTGGGTGGGCAGGTAGACGGTGACGGTTTCGGCGTCTTCGATCTGCTCGTGGGGGATCACGTCGGTGCTCATGGTGGTCACCTCCCTTAGTAGGCGCTGGACAGGACGTCGACGAGCCGTTCCCTGACGACGGGGATGAGCTGGTGGCGGGGCATGGTGGGCTCTTCGAGTTCGTTGTCGATGAGGGCGATGGTTCCGGTGGTCCCGCCGATGAGCCGGGAGATCGTGGCCTGCAGCAGGGTGATCTGGGACCGGAGCATGGCGTTCTCGGCGCGGAGGGCGGGGCACATCTCGCAGCGGTCAGCCATTGCGGGCCTCCTTGTCGTGGGCGGGGGCGTGGAACTGGGCGTTGAGCTGGGCGATCTCGGCTGCCTTCGCGGTCTTACGCCGCTGGTAGGCGGCCTCTTCGCGGCGGGAGCGGATGTGGAAGACGAGCCAGGCCAGCGCCAGCAGTGCGACCAGTGCGGCGAGGGCCAGCCCCAGGCCCACGCCCACGATGTCGGCGAGGCTCATCACGCGTCCTCTCGTACGAGGTGGGCGAGGGCGGCGCCCATGCCGAGCACGGCGACGGGCAGGACCGACACGGCCGTGGTGATCCACCAGGGGGCGGCGCTCACGCCGGCGGCGACGAGCTGGTGGTAGGCGACCTGGCCGAGCGCGCCGATGACCAGGGAGCCGATGGCGGACCACGTGGCGAATCGCCGAGCCCGAGTGGGCACCCGACCCGACAGCGCGACGTACAGGGCGTACGCGCCGTACGTCTCCACGCCGATCGGCAGGGTGATGGCGGTGTTGAGGCTGATCCAGTCGGCGATGCCGGGCAGGGGGTGAACGACGCCGAAGCCGGTGAGTCCGCCGAGCCCGACCCACCCGGACCACACGGCGATGAACGCGGGCTGGGCGAGGATCACGACCGGCCACACGACGACCGGCTTGCGCGGCGCGGTACGTACCACCGGCTCGGGCTGCGGTACGGGCTGCGGCTGTACCACGGTGGGCGGCGGTGGTACGGGCTGGCGTACCACGGTGGGCGGGTCGGCCTGTACCACGGGCGGTACGGGCGGGGTCGGCGTCGGGCGTACCGCTGCGGTACGGCTCTGCTTCGGCGGGGCGGTACGGGCGGGCTCCTTCTTCGCCGCCGGCTTCGCCTCGATGCCGTGCTTGGCGCGGTACGCCTTCACCGCGTCGGCGACCTGGCCGCGCGACCCCCACGACTCCGGCGTCTTCGACACGGCCTTCATGGCGGTGGCCGCCTTGTCGATGCTGCCCGGGTCCTCGCCGCCGAAGTGGGCGTCCAGCTCGGCGAGCATCGTCCGGACGGCGGGGCGGAGTCCGTCGCCGGCCGGGTCGGGTGCCGGCGGCGGGGTGATGGGTTCGGCGTGGGCCCACGGGTCGACCAGCAGGTCGAGGTCGGTGGGCTCGATGGTGGTGGTCATGAGTTCGCGGGCTCCTTCAGACGGAGGTCAGCGAGGACCGGGAGGGTGGTCGTGGCGGTGATCGCGGCGACCGGCTCGCGGTCGAGGACGACGGTGCGGGTCAGCCAGCGGCGCCGGCCGGCGCGGTACGCCGTGCGGGTGAGCCGCCAGACGCGCGGGGCGGTCCATGCGGCGATGACGTAGAGGCCGATGGTGAAGTGCTTCAGCATCCACCAGGTGGCGCGGGCGAGTTGCGCGATGGCCACGCCGGCCAGGACGGCGGCGAAGGAGCCGCCGTCGCTGGTCGAGTGCTGCCGGTCGCAGGGGATCAGCACGGTGCGGCACATCAGCGGACCAGCGCCTTCTGGCGGGGGCGGGTCTGCGCCGGGATGGGCTGGGCGTGCTGCTTGCGGACGGCGGCGGCGTACCGGTTGGCGTGCCGCTCGCACAGCCAGATGGCGAGCAGGGGCGGCCCGCCAGCGAGGATCGGGCCGACGATCAGGACCAGGACGAAGTAGCCGTTCACCGGTCACCGCCCTCGCGGTACAGGAACCGGAACAGGGCCTGCTGCAGCTCCGCCAGGTCCGCGCCGGTCGGCTGCGGGTAGCCGCGCTCCGTCAGCGCCTGGGACACGTCGATGACGAGGCCGAACGTGAACCGGGGGTCATCGGCCGGGCGGGGCATCGGGTAGTTGCGCTTCGTGGTGGGCTGCGCGGGCGTGGCCGCGTGGGGGATCATTTCCATGGGTCGGGGCTTCCTCCCGATCAAGGCCCTCGGTCAGCGGTGCAATCGCTGCCCGGGGGCCGCCTACGTTGGTGGGTTACCTGGGCCACTCGTTGGTGCGGAACTCGTACCGGTCGCGGGCCTCGGTGTTGCGCTGGTCCCGCTCGGTGGCCCGCTGGGCCTTGCTCTCGGTGGTCTTGTCGCGCCCGATGTGGGCGAGGACGCCCGCCGGGGTCTCGCTGTCCGTGCTGGCCATCCGGTTCCTCCATCTCGCGTTCGAATCGCTGCCCGGGGGCCGCCTTGTGTGGGTCAGACGGTCAGGTCGATGTCGAGGCGCTTCCACCACGGGAGGCGCTTCTCGGCGCGGATGACGCGGTCCTGGGCGAACACGTACTCGGCGCACTCGTAGTCGTGGCCGCAGTCGAGGTTCAGCCCTCGGCGCGCCGCCCGGTACGCGGCTCGGGCCTTGCGGGTCTTCGTGCTCATCTGGAACAACTCGGGCTCCTTCGGTCTCGCTTGCGTGTTCGTGTCTCTGATGAGACGCTAACGCCGCGAGGGTTGCTGTGTCAACTGAGACAAGGAGCTGATAGCGTGACCGACGTGATCCGACCCAAGACCGTCTACACCGACGAGCAGAAGGCACTGCTCGCCGAGGCTGTCGCCGACGCTCAGGCCGCCGAGGCTGCTGAAGAGAAGGCATGGCAGTCGATCAAGCGGGCACGCGACGCGAAGGTGCTCGACACGGACCTCTGCGGCGACGAGACGCCACCGCGGTTCAACCGGGCCACGCTGAACCGGAAGTTCGGGCCACGCTCAGCCTGACCAGCGACGACAAGACCGGCCCCACCACCTCCCAGCGGGAGGCAGTGGGGCCGGTTTGTGTGTCAGTTGAAACGCTTGCTCGGATCGGTTAACGTCTCATGTGAGACGTAATCTCGATCCGAAGGAGCCTCCCGTGGCGTTCTACCTCGCCGGTGTCGGCCTCGCCGTCGTCCTCGCCGGACTGGCCTACGTGGTCACCGACTGGTGCGGGCGGGGCCGCCGGGTCCTGCTGGTCGGCGAGAAGTCGCGCCCGGTCGAGCTGGTTTGACGCCTGTGGATACGGTGCGCGGTATGACGTGCTGGATCTGCGGCCGGTGGTGGCTGCTGCCGTGGGCGTGCGGCCAGTGCCGCCGGGACCGCCGCCGGATGCGCCGCGACTACCTGGCAACCGCGGCACGCCCCAACCGGCATTGACAGGCGGCGCTACGGTGCCCGGCATGACCCGCACCCGCCGCCTTCTCCCCGCCGCGCTGCTCCTGGTCGCCGCGCTGGCCGGCTGCTCCAGCGACCCCGAGCCGTCCGCAGCCCCATCCCCCAGCACGGCCGCCACGACTGGCCGGCCCGCCGCCATCGAAATCGAGTGCGCCAACATCGACCGAGCCCACCGGGCGTGGCAGGGCCCCCCGGTGCCGCAGTCGGCGGTGGACGCTGCCGGAATCACCGAGCTGGACGTCAAGATGGCGATGGAGGACGGGGAGGCGTATCTCCGCGCGGTGGAGGGGCACGCCGATCAGCCGTCCAAGGCGCTGGCGTCGGCGATCGCGCAGTACAACCTGGACCTTGCGATCCTCAACGCGGAGTTGACGATCGGCGGCAAAGCGGACGACAAGACGGCATTGGCGGTGGCAGTAGCTGCGCGGAAGGTGCACGACGATTACGCGGCGTGGCAGAACGCGACCTGCGTCTGAGCGGCCCTGAACACGACGAAGCGCCCCCTGCCAGCTCCGAAGAGCCAGCAGGGGGCGCAGTACGTGCAGGGCAGGTTAGGCCCAGCCGCCGGTGAGGAAGTGCACGGTCAGCCAGACCATGAAGCTGAGGAGGATGACCCGGCGGATCTGCGTCCAGCCGGAGCGTCGCCGCTCGGGCTCGCCCGGCTTGCGGCGCTGGGTGCCGAACCAAGCCCACACGTGCTCGGAGAGCGTGTCGCCGGGATTGCTGTTGAACAGGGCCATGCCCTCGACCAGCAGGAACCAGGCGATCCAGGCCAGCCACAGCCAGGTCCAGCCGCTCACCGCAGTGTGTTGGGCCGGTCGTCGACCAGCGACGGGGAGCCGCCGGGGCCGGCGACCTTCCCGGCGACGATGGAGGCGACCAGCGACGCCACGGCCGCGCCCAGGGCGAGGGTGGCGGCGTCACGCCAGCCGACGTGGAGGACGTCGACGCCGACGGCCTCGCCGGCGTTGGGCACGCCGAGTACGGCGGCGATGGTCCAGGCGGCGGCGCGGACGGCCCGCTCGAGGGCCCCGGCCCAGAATTCGCGGGTGCGCAGGTAGGAGGTGCCCATCGGTGCTCCTAGAGTCAGAGTCGTGGTGCGTGGTGGATACGTGCGCAAGCCGGACGGCTCGCGGGTGTGGCGGGAATGGTCGCCGCAGCCGTGCCTGTCCGGGCATGACGAATGGGCGCCGTCCACGCAGGCGTGCCCGACCTGCCGGTGGGGCGTGCGGGTGTGGACGTGCCGGGAGTGCGACGAGCTGGTCTACGACCCCGACCACGTCCACGGCGAGTAGCTACCGGGGAGGACAGCCGAACTGGTCGCGCAGCCGCTTGATGTCCCGGGCGATCTTCACCCCGGCCGGCGTCTGCGGAGGCGTCACCTTGTACGCGTCGTCAAGGGTGGTCACGACGCCGCACCACTGCCTTTGGCTGTCCCGCGACACCTTGTTGGCGTAGATCATCGACGAGGCGGCGGCGAGGAACGCACACACGAAGGACACCGCGAGCAGGTCCCAGCTCCGCCGTAGGCGTCTCCGCAGCTCACGTTCGCGCTCGGCCCCCGGCTCCGGTCGCGTCACTGCCGCTCACCCGCCTCGGACGGCGCCTGCGACGGCGATGATGATGGTGGCGGCGGTGAGTCCGGCGCTGGAGATGGCGATGGCCCGCTGGTTGTAGTCGTTCCGCCATTGCTGCGCAGCGAGAGCAGCCCCACGCCGGCCGGGATCCCCAGCACCGCCACGAACGTGCCCAGCAGCGCCGCTGACGCCTGCCCGGGTGGGACGAGGACTGTCTGGTGCACGATCCCGCCCAGTCCCACGAGGATGCATCCGACGTCCAGGGCGATCCGGATGAGGCGTTCTGTTTTCATCGCCACGCACAGGTCCTAACCTTCCCGCCAGCAGCACCGCCGAATCTGCGGGGCTCACCCTTGGGGGGTGGTGCCGGCGGTCAGGATCTCGCCCATGCGGCGGAGCACCTCCTCGGCGGCCACCTCGCCGGCCAGTCCGGCGCGGACCAGCTCGGCCAGCTGCTCATCGCGGGCCTGGTCCTCGGCGGCCAGCTGGTCGATGCGGGCGAGCACCTGCTCGGTGTCGACGCCCTCGACGGCGGCGAGCAGCGCGGCCTGGCCGGCGCGGATGGCCTTGGCCTGGCCGTGGATCTCGAAGATGGCACCGCCGGCGGAGATGCTGCCCTTCACCCAGGGCGCGGACGGGCTGCCCATGACAGCCCCAGGCACGGTCCCGAGCTCCTGCCGGAGCAGGGTGCGGATCTCGTCGAGCGTCGGCATGTCGTCCTCCAGTAGTCCGATCTCGGTCAGGTAGCGGCGCATCACGGCGCTCTGGTCGCGGCCGGCCTTGATGGCGTCGCGGTGGTAGGAGATGTGCGTGTGCCAGCGGTGCGAGCTGTCGCCGGAGGTGCGCCGGCCGAGGCGGTCCCAGCGGCGCACCACCTGCCCGTCCGGGGAGTAGATGATCTCCCGGATGTCGCGGGTGTCGGCGGCGTTCGCCTTGCACTGGGCGACCAGCCACATGCTGAAGGTGGCCAGGGTGTGCCGTTTCCCAGCGACGCTCACGGAGAAGTCGCCGACGTCCAGGGCGCACGCCCAGTCAGCCAGGCCGGTGCGGTCCCGCGCCGACTCCACCACCGAGTAGTCCTCGGGGAGCACCCGGTCGGCGCCGCAGTGGTAGCCACCCCGGTGGTCAGGGTCGCCGGTGATGCCGAGCGCCGCCGCCTCGATGTGCAGGTGGTCGAGCAGCAGCCGGCGCACGGCCAGCAGGTTCGCAGGTGCCGACGTCACTGGGGTACCTCCGCCCAGACGGGAATCGGGCCGCGCATCAGGCGGCCTGGTAGGTGCCGGAGACGCGGATGATGTCACCGTTGGCCCACGTCCACGGCGCTGTCGGGCCCACGAACTGCCCGGTGGATCCCTCGTGCAGGATGATCCCGAAGTCGTTCGTGGTGAACGAGAACGCCGACGACGAGCGGTAGCCGACCGTGGACGCCGACGAGTCAATCAGGATCGCGGGGAACACATCGTCGACGGTGGTGTCCCGGGTGACCGGCGGCAGCCCGAACGAGTACGACGAGCCAGAGCCGATGGTGGTCGTCGACCCGAACGTGAGCTTCATCTTGAAGCAGACCGCCTGGCCCAGCAGCGTGTACCGGGCCAGGAGCGTGCCGTTGCCGATGACGAAGCTGCCGGACGCCGGCGAGACCGTCGGCGTGTACGCCACCCACGCGCCGAGCCGCACCACCACCCGCCACGTCGTGCCGTCGTAGGTGTAGATCCGGTCGGTGTCCGTCTCGTAGATCGTCATGCCCTCGCCCGGGGACGACGGCCTAGTCCCGGACGTGCAGGTGATGACCGCCTGTTCCATCAGGTAGTCGTTCACGTCGCCTGCGGTGAGGACGTCACCGGCGCCGAACGTCTTGAAAGGCACGTTTCCCCCAGGTCAGTAGGCGAGGATGTTGTCGTCCAGGACCCCGGACGTCGGGTTGTCCAGCACCAGCCACGACGACTCGGCCGCGGACTGGAACACCCACTCGGTCGTCCAGTCGGCGAGGCCGTCCCCCGTCTGGTGGCTGATGCCGCGCAGCCACACCTCCCGCTCGATCGGCGTCCCACCGCCGGGCGGGGTGCGCGTCGCACCCAGGCGGTCGCCGATCTCCCGGCCGAGGGCCTGCGGCCACAACCGGTCATCCCCGGCCGGGCGGAGCCGCATCGACGCGAACCGCACCTGCGGCCGGGACGCTTGCCCCAGCAGCGACGACGCGTATTGCAGGCATTCGGCGTCGGTGGTGAGCAGCAGATCCGTGCGGCTGAACGTGCGGGTCAGGTACGCGGTCCTCGATGTGGCGTCCTCCACCACCTGCGCAGTCCCACCAGTGCGGGCGATGCTGATCAGGTTGAAGACGGCTTCGGTGGCGTTGTCCAGCTCCACGTCCGCGTAGGGAAGTGCGGGCAGCCGGCGGGACGTGGACGCGTGCGCGACGCCGTCCCATTCGGCGCCCGGCTGGTCCCCGTCGACGTAGTCGGTGACGGTGGGGCTCTCCTCCACCTGCAAGCCGTCCAGCCAGACCTGCTGACCGGCGGTCGTGGTCGAGAGCGCCGGCCACACCTGAAAGTTGACCGACGACGCGGCGACGGTGGTGGTGAGGGTGAGCCGCACCCACTGGTCCGTCACACCGCCCGTGTCGGCGCCCCACGGGCCCGTCGCGGCGAGGACACACACCACCGACGGCGACCCGGACGGCACGTACGCGTACACGGAGAACGTGTAGGTGCGGCCAGCCGTCAACCCGTCGACGGTGTAGTTGATCAGCGGGATGTCGGCGGGGGTGGCGGTCGCCCACGTCGCCAGCACGCTGAAGCTGCCGAACATGGCGCGGGTGGAGGAATGGGTCAGGACGGGGAAGTTGGCGAACCCGCCAGCCAGCCAGCCGGTGATGCCCGATTCGGACGACGGGTTCGTGACCAGGTTGACGGTGGTGGCCGCGCCGGACTCGTCGGCGGCGTCGGACAGGCGGGCCAAAGGCCGCGCGGACCGCAGCGACTCGGCCAACGCGAGCCGGTTACGGAACCGCACCCTCCCGTCGGCGTCCATGAACAGCTCGCCCATCTCCGAGTCCGCCGTCAAGTGGAGCTCGGTGAGCGTGTTCGCCGCGAGGGTCGTCGCCTGCAACACGCTGTCCCCGACGGCAACCATCCGGTCGCCGTCCGGCCAGGCGATCGAGTCGAGGATCCGGTTGATGCGGGCGCCGGAATCCTCACCCGCCCCAGCCGACACGGACTCGTTCCGGTCGTAGGAGGCGAACGCGGCGAACCCGTCCACGCAGGTGAGGGTCACCACCGACGAGCCGGGGCCGTCGTAGCCGACCTTCCACTTGTCGGCGAAGCCACGCCACAGCGGATACGTGACCCCGTTGATGCGGGCGCGGATCCGCACCGCCCGCATCGGCTCCACCTGCGACCGCCCGGCCACCACGTACGGGCCGGCCAGGTTCGTCGGATCGAACCTTCTGTCGTCGTTGCGCAGGACGATCGTGGCGGTGCCCTGCTCGTAGCGCAGCAGCGGCGAGTCCGTCCGCGTCGCACCCCGCCGGGTCTGGAACCGCGTCACCCACCCCGACACGTCGGTGAACAGGTCGTCGGCGCCCAACGTGTTGTGGTCGAGCAGCCCGCGCGCCTGGTCGTTCAGGTGCAGAGCAGTGCCGGTGAGCGGTGCGGTGAACCCGACCTCAACGATCAGCTCCGGCGTCACCGCCGCCACCCGCTCCCGTTGCCCCGCTCGTACGCCTCGATGGCGCGGACGACCTCGCGGCCGGTCTCCGCCGGGTTCGCCGTCGCCGGCACGTTGATGTTGTAGGTCGAGCTGTAGACCTTCGACCCGCCGCCGCCGGCGACCATCGCGGGCGCCATCTGCGGACGCACCGTCGCCCCGTACCAGCTGGCCGCCTGGTCGAGGATGCCCAGCGACCGCCGCGGGTCGCCGTTGCGCGGCACGAACGCCTCCTGCCCCGTCTCCGGCTCAGCGAACGCGTACAGCGGCCGGGCACCGGCGGAGAACACGGACGCCTTGCTGAGCAGCCCATCGCGGGCGTGGATCGGGGTGACGCCACCCCACCGCATACCCGTCGAATAGCCCTGCCCGGAGTGGAAGGTCCCCGCGTACGAGGTGGTCATGACGGCTTTGATGTCGATGCGCCGGTCGATGCTGGCGATGCGCGCCTTGAGCGCGGCGATCTGCGCATCTGCCTGCGTCGTGTTGGCCTTGACCTCGGTGTTCCACTTCTTCGGGATCGACAGGACGCTGTTGACGTACGCCCACGCCGCCGTCTCCGACAGCCCGTACTGCCGGGCCTGGTTGTACAGCGCGGTCCGACCCTCGTTGATCTTCCCGTTGGCCTTCTCCACCGACCCGGTCTGCTCGAAGACGGCCTGCGCCGACGTCTTCGCCGTCGTAGCGATCTTGTCGAGCGCCTCGCTGTACTTCCGGCCCCGCTCCGTACCCAGGTTGATGCTGCCGACCTTCTTGTCGAACACCGTCCGGGCGTCGTCCACCGCCCCCTGGAACGCCCTCTCCGCCTCGTTCGCGTTCAGCTGCACGCCGTTGAGAATCTGCAACGCGTCAACCAGGTCGAGGGCCTTGCGGGCGGCGGTCCCGGCCGCGCTACCCACACCACCGAGGCCAGTGGCCAGCTCCTGCGACTTCCCACCGGCCCCTTCCTGCGCCGTGATCAGCGCATAGAAGAACGGCAAATCGCCGGTGAGCCACGCCCCGACCTTCTCCCCGGCCGCATACAGCTCGGAGAGACCCACCACCAGCGCGGTAGTGCCGCGAATGCCCCACTCCACAGCCTCGAACAGGATGCCCAGCGCGCGGGCGCCCTCGTCGGCGTGCGGCGCGAGGTCGGCAAAAGAGTCGCCGATCGCGTCGCCGATTTCCCGCAGCCCGTCGGCGATCGAGTCGATGACCGGCCCGGCCTCCTCGATGGCCTTGGTGAGCCCCGGCATCACGTTCTCGGCCCCGTCCAGCAGACCGTCGAGCAGCGGATCCAGGTACTGCGACGCGGCAGAGAACGCCCGGGTGAAGGCGGGTTCCAGCTTCAACGCGCGGTTGCGGATCGTGTCGATCGCATCGAGCGTCTCCGGCACGAACGCCATTGACGCCCGACCGAGCATCTCCGACAGGTCATCGCCCAGCCTGGTGCCGGCGGCCTTGACCTGCGGGTCCTTCGCCGCGAGGGCCAGGCCGCCGAGCACCCCACCGACACCGGCGGCGCCGACGATCGCCCCACCGACAGCAGTGCCGACCAAGGTGACCAGCCCGGCCGCGATCGGCGCCCCGATCGCCAGGACAGCCGGGTTCATGCCCGCCATCGGCGCCCGCGCCAGCAACGGACCCAGCTTCGCCGCGAACGACACCGACACCTGCCCGGCCAGATCCGCGCCCATGTCGCCGGCGGAGCCGACGTCGATCAGCCTCCGCAGGCTGACCTGCTCACGCTGCTTCCCCTGCTCCAGCCCGAGCTGCTTGGTCAGCTTCGCCCGCTCCGCCGCATCCGACGTCCGGGCGATCTCCCGCGCCAGATCCCGAATCCCCCGGGTCGTGTCCGCGATCTGCCCATCCAGCCGACGCGCGTCCGCGGCCAGATCGCTCAGGCCGTCGCCGAGCCGCTCCGTCGACTCCGACGCCTTCTCACCAGCCCGACCAGCATCATCAACAGCGTCAGCGAGCTTCTCAGTGGCGTTCTCCGCGTCCCGCGCACCCCGCACATAGCGGGCGGCCTCCAACAGCAGATCAACCTTGACGGTACGGGCCACCCGGTCACCGCCTCTCCACTCGCCACAGCAACGCCTCCGGCTGTGGACTGTCCTGGTGCTGCGCCTGAGCAATCGCCAACGCCGTCCGCGCCCTACACCGCGCCGGCGGCGGCGCCACCCACCGGCGGCCGTCGTCCTCATGGGCGAGGGTGTCGTCGGCCAAATGACCGCAGCCGCACGGACACAACGTCGCCCGGTAGCCGACCAGCGCCGCCATCCACGCCCGATCGGCGTCAGACCACTCCGACTCCCGCACCGTCACCGACCGCACCAACCGGCCACCGTCGTACTCGTACGAGGTGGACTCGGCCGGCTCCCACCCATCCAGCCGGCGCGGGGAAATACCCAGCCGCTCCGCCGCCTCGATCCGCGCCCGCAGCTCCGGCTCGACAGCCAGGCGGCGGATCAGAAAGGGAGGTCGACGTCCTTCTTGTTCAACTTCCACGCGGCGGTGGACAGCTTCTCTACCTGCGCGTCGGTGAGCTTCCCGTCGTCGCCGAGCAGCGCCGCCCAGTCCTCGGCGTCCAGCTCCGGAGCGACCGTGCACGCCCGGGCCAGCGCGGTGAAGAAGGTGTCGACGTTGAAGCCGAACACCCCGTCGCGGCGGTCCATCTTGTCGTCGACCACCCGCGGCGGGTGCTCATCCATCAGCGCCTGGTAGCGGGGCGACGGCAACGCCCGCAGCGTCACCGTCAGCGTGCTGCCGACCATCTCCTCACGCAGCGCCGCGAGCCGGTCCTCGAGAGCCTTCGCCGCGCCACCAGACCCGGCGAGGGAATCCCCGGCCGCGGCCTGCGCGGCGGACAGGTCCCGCTGGGTCCGCTCGTAGTCGGCGACCAGGTCGGCGCGCAGGCACAGCGGCACCGTCGCCTCCGGCAGCCGCGCACCCCTGATCAGGTCCTTCACATCCATGCTTCGTCTCCCAGCCCTGTCCAGCCCGAGGGTTGGTGCAGGGAGGCGGGCCGGGCTGGGGTGGCCCGCCTCCCTGGTCTGGCTAGGCGACGACAGCGCGCAGCTCCGGCGCGGACGTGATCTTCGTGGGGACCTCGTACCGGGCGACCGTGTTCGCCTCCGGGTTCAGCCGCTTCGTCTGCCCACACACCACCGGGTAGACCTCGACCTTCTGGGCCGCCGTCCACGCCGTGGTCTCCAGCACGTCGCGCCGGATCACGATGTAGCCGGCCGCACCCCGGATCAGCGTGTTGTAGGCGGTGTCGGTGCCGTCCTGCTTCTTCAGCCGCAGCATCGTGCCGGAGAACGTGTCCCGGCCGATCGTGACCGTGTTGAACGTCGAGGCCAGCGACGTGGTGTCCACGTCGGCGGTCTCCGGCTCGAACCCGGCCAGGCCGTCGGCGGTCACCAGCGACTGCAGCAGCAGGCCGGCGTTGAGCTCGGTGGTCGTCGGCAGCGCCTTGTTGGAGATGGCGGGCACCCAGGCGACCCGGGTGTTGCCGTCAACGGGAATGTCGGCCATCAGCTCTCCTCAGTTCCGGCGCGGCGCTGACGGCCGGCGGTCTTCGTGGTGGTCTTCGCCACCGGCTCGGTGTCGGTGATCGTCGTGGTGGGCGCCGGCTCGGCGGTCGGGTCCGGCTCTGCGGGCTTCTCGGTGATCTCCCAGCCGCGCGCCTGCCAGAACTCGGCGGCGTCCGGTGCGAACGGGGCCGCCTCGGTGCCCCCGGGGTGCTTCATCCACACCCACTCGATGTCAGCCATGCCTCAGCCCAGCGGGAACAGCTGGTAGGTGACCGACGTGGCGGACGAGAAGGCGACCGTGACCACGTTGGTGGTGAGGTTGACGGCAGCCGGCGAGATGTAGAAGGTCTTGCTGGTGGCGTTCGTCACCGACGACGCGGTGGTGGTCGCCGGGTTGCCGACCGGGGTGAGCGACGAGTCCGACACGGTGACCGTGATCGGCGCCCCGGCGCCGTTGATGACCACCAGGTACGCGCCCCGCGCGCCGATGTCGTTCGCCGAGATCGT
The DNA here is from genome assembly GCF_049844475.1 of Micromonospora sp. DT47. Taxonomy (NCBI): domain Bacteria; kingdom Bacillati; phylum Actinomycetota; class Actinomycetes; order Micromonosporales; family Micromonosporaceae; genus Micromonospora; species Micromonospora sp. DT47. Next base: position 285,000 of record NZ_JBNCLC010000005.1, read on the forward strand.
GTCGGAGGTGGTCACCGTCGCTCCGGTGCTCGTAGCTCCGGCCGCCGTTGGGCGGACAGCAGTCAGTAGCGCCATCGGGCGCCCCCTTCGTTGGTTGGTTCCCGCCCGATGGCGGAGGTCAGGCCGGAACGGTCAGCAGGCGGTAGACGTCGACCTGGTCGACGACCAGGGAGCCGGTGTCCTCGTCGCGCCGCGGCGGCTGGTTGTCGACGTGCCGGATCGGGAAGCACACCCGGCCCGAGATCGTCGGGCGGACGTTCAGCAGCGCAGCCCGCACCCGCGTCGCCACGATCCGCGCCGCCGCACCCGACCCGCCCACGCTGTGGCAGTACGCGTCGACCTGCACCACATCCGAGTCGCCGGTCAGGTCCACCTTGTCCGGGGCCTCGGCCGCGCCCGGCGTGACGGTGGCGAAGTAGACGAGGACGTACGGGGACGTCTTCGGGTCGATGCCCGACGGGACCACCCCGTCGTAGACGACCAGCGCCGCCGGCACGTCGTCCGCATCCAGCAAGTCGAGCACCGCCTGCGCGTGGGCCTGGATTGTCACCGGCCCTCCAGCAGGTCCACGCCGAGCTGCTCGACGGCGGCCACGAACTTCGGCCCCTCAATGTCGAGGGCCGGCCCGAGGTGCGCGAACGGGGCGTTGTTCACCGTGCCGTACTCCAGGATGTTGCCCAGCGCGCCCTGCCGCTTGTCCTTGTCCGGCCCGATCTCCGCGCTCACCGACGATCCCGACACCTTCGTGTCGTAGCCGATCGAGTACGGGTAGGAGGGGGCGTGCCGGATGCCGCTGGCGAACCGGCGGGCGTCCTTCTTGATGTTCAGCGCGCCCTTCGACACGACCTTCTTGGCCTCGTCGACCGCGTCCTCGGCAGCCGACTCCAGCACAATCTTCAGGTCATTGATGCCCGTGGAGGACACGGTCACCTTCACGACAGCACCTCCGTCACGCCGACTCGCCGGGCCGTCAGGTGCGACTTGGCCGCCACGTCCCGCACGGTGAACACCCGGTCGACGAGGTCCGGATCGAGCGCCGACGCGGTGATGGTGATCTGATCGCCCTCGACCAGGCCCGTCGCCGACATCGGCAGCTGCACCTCGAAGCGGGTCACCAGCACGAACGCCTCGCCGACGTCCTGGCCCTGCCCCGCGTTCGTCCGCTGCTGCACCCGGCACTTGCCGGAGTAGAGCGGGTCGCCGTACGTCGGGGTGATGACGCCTGAGTTTGGGTCCGTCGCCTCGCCGGTGCGGCGTCGGATCGTGCACGCGTCTGTCATCAAGGACTCAGCGGCAGCCCGGCCGCGGGCGATCAGGGAAGCTGCGCTCACGGTCGACTCACCACCCCGAGATCAGGTCGGACCACAACGCCAGACGCCGGACGGGAAACTGTGCCGGTGTTCGGTCGAGCGACGACGGTGCCGGGAACGCTCACGCGCAGACTGCCCAGCACCACCGCGACAGAGACGCCGTCGGGGCTCACCGCACCGGACCACGCCAGCGACGGAGACCCGAGGGCCACGGGAGCGGCGATGCCATCCGGAGCGACGCCGCCGGACCAGACCAGCGCAGGATCCCCGAGCACCACCGGCACACTGACGCCGTCGGGCGCAACCGACGAACCACCGCCACCGGTGTCGAACACCACGTCAACGAAGTAGCAGGACGCGCTGAAGAAATCCGCCGGGTACGCCAGAGATGCGTTGACCTCGAAAGTCCCGTTGCGCAGCGTGCCGACGCCGAGCGGGTTCGTGCCGTCCGCGGGCGCCGTGATGTTCCCGCTGACCAGCGGCGAGCCGAAAAAACTCGACGTGCTGACGTACCGGCCAGCGCCCGAGTGGATGACCGCCCGATACTGGTGGGAGGTATCCACCGACACCGGCGAGTCGAACGTGACAACGTTCCACGCCCCGGCGGTCGGCGACCCGCCCATCACCTTCGACGCCAGCAGCGTCCCCGTGGTGGTATCACCGATCGCCACCTCATACAGCGCCGCCGTATAGGCGCCCGACACCGTGGTCGTCGCGAAGAACCGGACCCCCGTCACCGAACCGGGCACGGCGAAAATCAGCGACGTGCCAGTGGAGATGCCCGGGGCGCCGTCGGAGTTGTTCGTCCCCGTCGGCGTCTGGGAGGTGAACAGGGACTCGGCCACTGCTACCCCCCGATCAGCCGACCTTGAGGATCTTCGGCGACGAAGCCGGCCAGGTGATCGCCACCGTGCCCGTGCCCGGCTGGATCGGCAGCCCCGTCCCCGTGTCGTAGTAGGCGATCAGCCGCTGCGCCGTCACCGCCACATCCGCCCCGCCTGCCGCGGCCGAGGACTGGAACAGCAGCAGACCATGGTTGACCGCGCTGGCCGTTGCCGTCACCGACGTGTCATCCGCGTCGAACACGCCCAGCGTGAACGTCTTGCTGGACAGGGCCGCGCTGGTGCCGTTGAGCACCCCACCCGCACCCGTCACATCGCTCACGAACTTGTGCGCGGCGGAGTAGGTGTACGAGCGAACCAGCGCGCACTTGGCAGTGCCGCTACTCAGGTTGATCGTCCCGTCGAGGATGCCCTCGTTGAACGGGTCAAACTCAGCGTTTGGCATGTCAGCCTCCGATGCGAACGAGGCCGGCACGCCGGCCGTACTGGCGCCGCAGAGCGGCCTTCAAGTGCGGCGAAGCGTCCATCGCCGCAGCCGCGACCTCGTAGGCAACCGAGTAGTCGTCGATGGCCTCACGTGTGGCGCCGGACGGGTTGGAGTAGGCGCCCCTCGCCAGGGACAGCACCGCCGACCGGGCGAACTGCAACTCCTGGCTGCCCGCCGCATAACCGTGGGTGTAGACCACCACCACCGTGGACGGCTCCGTGTAGCAGGTCGCCCAGCCGGTATCCCGCCACAACCGGGAGCCGTGCCGCCGGTACGTGCCCGTGGTCGTGCCCTCCGCGACGGCATCCCCGTCCAGCGTCACCGACGTGACCGCCGATACGGGACGCTGCGGCAGGTCCAGCCAGCCGTCAGTACCACCGAGCAGGGTCGCCGTGTCCCCCACAACCTCGACGATCCGCTGCCCCGTCAACGACTGGACGACGGCGGTCGCAGCCTCCAAGACCAGGGCCGCCGTGGACGCGTCCAGATCCTGCTGCAGCAGGGAGGCGAGGTCCGCCGGCGTCGCAAGCTGATCGGCCATAAGATCCTCGCCTCCCTCACTACTCCGACTTTGCGGCCGGCCTGGCCGCCTTCTTCGCCGGTACGGCCTTCTTCGGCTCGTCCTCGACAGGCGTCCACTCGCCAGCCTCGACGAGCGTCTTGATCGTCACCTCGCTCACGGTGCGGTGGGGGACGAAGATCCCCCCACCCGGGCCGCGGAACCTGCGCTTGCCGGCCATCAGCCGAGGATCACGTCAGCGACGACCAGCCCGGTCGGCCGGGTGACCTTGACGCCGTAGACGTGGAGGCCCTTCACCATGTCGGCGAACCGCTTCTCCATGCGCGCCGCCTCCACAGACACGATCTGCTCGGCCAGGGTCGTCGCACCCCGGTAGCCGGCGATCATCGACGTGCCAGCGCCAGCGCCGGGCCCAGCCGGGAGGTTGTTCGACTTGAAGATGTCGAAGCCCGCGGCCTCACCGACACGACCGTTCTGACGGGACGCGGCCGACGGGTCATCGCCAGCCTTGACGAACCGGTCGTCCTTCAGCAGCAGACCGTGGAACCCCGGGGAGACAACCGCGAACCGGTCCTCCTCCGGAACGTCCGCCTGGTCCAGCAGCACACTCCAGTCGACCAGCGCCGTGTAGGCAGTCGTCGCGGTGACCGTCGCCTCAGCGACCAGGTGGTCGGGCGCGGCAGCGGAGGCGCCGGCAGCCATCGTGGTCAGCACGAACGCGTCGAGCACGTTCTTCAGCCCGTACGCGGCACGCTTCGTGGCCTCAGCCATCACCGCGCCACCGTTGACCGACTGCGCCCGCTCGATGTCGTCGAGCTCGAACGCGAAGTACTTCTGCTGGTTGATCAGAAGCGACTGGGTGGCGTCGTCGATGTCGTCGATCTGGATGTCGGTGTGGACGGTGTAGTCGCGGACGGTCGGGTCGACGAAGTTGGTGATCTTCACCGAGTCACCGGCGCGGGCGATGTCGCCCTCGTAGTTCCGGTTGCACACGCCAGCGCCCACAGCAGTGCGGGAGAGGGCGGTGAGGATGCGCGCCGACCAGATGTCGGGCACAAAGTTGGTAACAGCCATGACGGCTTAGCTCCTTTTGGTCAACGTGTCATTTGACTCCGAGCAGGTCGTTTAGTTGGCCCTTCACGCGGGCGTCTTCGATCTGCTCGGGGCTCATTCGCCTCAGGTGATCGCGGGTGAGCTGGGTTGGGCCAGCGGATGAACGCGCCCCCTGTGACGGATCCGGGGCCGGAGTACGCGGCCCCGACGGGCCGCGCAGCGCCGCAAGCCTTTCGGCCTGCCTGGTCAGGGATTCCTCGTCAGCGCCGGTCAGGAACGTCTCGGCGTCCTCGTCGGAGATCCCGTGCTTGAGGGCGGTGCGCAACCGGAGCAAATCCGCGTCCTTGGCGGCGGCGGCCTTTTCGGCAGCGGTGGCCCTGTCGGCGAGTTTCTGCGCCTCGGTCTTCTGCGCCTCTTCAAACTCGGTGAGCTTCTTCGCGGCGGAGGAGTTTTCCTTCGCCCGCTGCTCCCACTTGCGCGCCTCGGCCTTCCAGTCCGTCTCCGGCTTCGTCGGAGCGGTGGCCGGATCCTGTGCAGGAGCCGGTACGGCAGGGGTCTCCATGGGGGTCGTGTCGGTCGGCTGGTCGGTCATGCGGGTCTCCCGTGCGGGATATGGGACCGTCCCGTGCGGGGCGGTCAGAGGATGTAGCCAAACCGCTGGAGCAGCCTTAGGGCCTCTTCGCGGTCGTCACCTGCGATCTGCAGGATGCTCTCGGGCATCAGCCGCGGCGTCTTCGCCGACCGGTACCGGTCGCCCGCCCTGCGACTGCCGGTCTGCCGGGCGCCCAGCCGGATACCGGCCACGCCGCGCACCGTCACACCCTCGGAGGTGACCAGCAGCTCACGGCCGTACACGTCCTGGGCCTGCAACCGGCCGCGGGACCGTCCACCGCGCAGGATCCGCGCCTCAGGGCCGGTGATCCGGGCGCCGGCCGGCGTCAGCCCGGCGGCGCCGCGCCGGGCGTTGACAATCTGGTTCATGTTGGCGCCGAGGCGGATCGACTCCGCGCCGGCCTTGGTGAAGATCCGGTCCTGCTCCTCGGCAGTCAGGCTGTCGAAGTAGTTCTGCGGGTTGGTGCGCAAATCCTCAGCGGTGTCTTCGCTACCTGGCACGTGGACGCAGTCGCACTTCGGATGCCGCAGGAAACCGGCGTTGAACTCGTACCACTTGCCGGCCAGGATGACGCACCGAGCGCACGCCGGCAGGCTCAGCATCCGCACGTACCCGGTGGCCTCCCGATGCGCGGTCATCGCCACCTCATCGGCGGCCCGCCCAGCGTCAGCAACCTGCGTCGCCGCGATCATCCGCACCGCCGCCTCGCCGGACGCCATCGCCCGATCGAGCGTGTACCCGCGGCTCAGCGCGGTCAGCGCGGTCAGGGACGGCTGATTGAGCAGCACCTGCAGCTCGCGGCCATCCGAGGCGACACCCACCAGGGCATCGACGTTGACCCGCCCAACTGCGACTGGGCTCAGCCGCTGCTCGGCGAGCACCGCAGACAGATACGCGTCAGCCGACGCGGCAGCCGACCGCTGCGCACCAAGCAGCGGGCCAAGCAGGCTCGGAACCAGCCCCGCCCACGAATCCGCGATGTTAGCCCGGTCGACCCGGCGCCACAGCAGCGACGCCAACCGGTCCATGCCGCGCACCAGCCGGGACCGGGACCGGTAGTGCTCCCTCGCCACCGTCCGGAGGCTCACCGGCTACTCCGGTTCGGGGATGACTGGCGGCGCTCCAACGGCTTGCGCCCGGGCGAGTTCGGCGATCGGATCCCGCTCGGCGGCCTGCTCGTCCTCAGCCTCCATACGCCGGATCTGACCCGGCGTGTAGCCGAGATCCTCGCGGGTCTGCCGCTTGGTGATCGCGCCCTCAGCGAGCAGCTTCATCGCAGCATCCGCAGCCTGCGCCCGCGTCGGCGTGGCAGCATCCCGCCAGATCGTCTCCAGCCGCTTCGCCCGCGGATCCCAGTCGCCTTCCTGGAACCGCAGGACCAGGCGCTGCGACTTCCTCCACGACCCACCGAAACCGCGCTGCTTGCGCTCGGCCCGCTTCACCGCCCGCGCCTCCCGGGCACGAATGGAGTCCGCGGACGCCGGGTTGCTGGTGGTGATACCGAAGTTGCCCGGATCCAGCCCCAGCAGACCGGACGTGTGCTTGGCGAGCTGGTCGAGGGTGGCGTGGAAGTTCGACAGCGACGACGAGGTGAACTCGAACGGCTTGACCTCGTTGCCCGCGCCGTCGCCCTGGATGGTGAGTAGGCGACCAAGGATCACCTGCAGCGCAGACATGCGGTTGCCGCCCTGATCCACGAGATCGTCCGGGCCGATACCGAAAATCGCCCGCAGCGGGATCGCGTGGAATTCGGCCGCCACCATCATGTCCGTCGCGATCTTGTTTGCAGCGTGGGACAAGCTGAGCAGCGGCTCCGTCAGCTCCGACCGGCCGTACCGATCGGCCAGCCGCCCCCGGTTGACGAGGGGAACGATCGGCACCTCGCCGAGGTTGTGCTCATCCCGGCCCTGCTCCCGCCAGCCGTCCTGGCCCCGGTCGTACCAGATCGTGGCGTTCGGCAGGTACAGGGTGGCGAACTCCTCCTCCGTCCGAACCAGCGAATCCTGGCCGTCCGCCCAACGCCTAAGCGCGCCGCGGGTGGCCCGGGTACGGGGATCGACCTCGGCGAACAACTCCAGCGGCGACTCGACGGTCACCAGCGGGGTATCGGAGTCGCCCTCGTTGGCGCCAACCGCGATGTACGCGCGCTTCATCACCAGCGCGTCCACGTGCCCCAGCTGCGACTCCGTGTCGAGCTCGTTGTCCAGCCACACCCGCTGCAGGTTCTTGTCTCCGGCGAGGCTCGCCAGCTCCTCCGGCGTGACCTCCTGGTCGTCGTCCTCCGGATACCGGAAGCCGAGCACGTCGAGGCGCTCCTCGAGCGGATCCACGGCGAGCATCGGCCAACCGAGCGCGACGGCCTTGATGCGGTCCCCGACCTCCCGCAGGATCTCCGGGTGCAGGTAGTGCAGCGGCGCGGTGCCCTCGTAGAGGGAGTTCAGCTCCCGCAGCTTCGCCAGGTCCGTCTCGTGGAGTCTCGCTAGCCGGTCAACCCATGCGGCTTCGGTGTCGGGGAGCGCCATACGGGTTTCCCCCTTCACCTCATGACGACAAGCTTGCGGCGGCCCTTGCTAGGCCAGAGCTTCGCGGCAGTCACATCACCGGCCGCCTCATGGCAGATGATGCTGGTGACGCAGGCGTCGATCTTCTGCTGCTGGGACGGCTTGCCCAGCACGTACCGCTGCGACGGCCGGGCCACCTTCCGGGCGTTGCGGACGTGCGTGGCGGTGATCGGGCAGCCGTCCTGGGTGAACGTGCTCTCCGCCTTCATCACGTCCGTGAACAGCCGCTCAGCGGCGGCGTGCATCTGCACTGGCCGGTACGTCTCAAACCGGATGACCCGCTTCTCGCCGTGCCTCGCAGCCCACTGGTCGTGCTCGGTTTCCCAGCCCGGCGGATCGCCATACCAACGGATCACCCGGAAGCGGGTGAAGATTTCGTCGACGGCGGCGTCCACCTCAAGGCGGGGCACCTGCCCCGACCACTCCGCCGGATTCCAGATCGTCGGCCGCCGGTCCGGCCCGTACGTCGGCGTGAACTGGTAGCCGTCCTCGGTCTCCAACCGGATCGCCGTCCAGTCGTCCACGTCGCTGCCGTCGAACCCGGCCACCACCGCAGTCCCGTCCGGGACCACGCGAGGATCAGCGCGGGCATCCCACCGGTCGCCCTCAAGCCACGCGCCAGCGCCGTAGACGATCCGGTTACCGAAGAACCGCTCCGCCTGGGCCGGGTCCTTCTCCAGCAGCTCCGCAGCCTCTGCCTCGATCGCGTCCAGGTCGACGTGCCGGGAGCCCGCGTAGACGTGCCGGTGAATCTTTCGCCGCTCAGCCTTGTTCTTGTACGACAGCGACGCAGGCGGAAGACGGTGGAAGCGGAAGATGTCCGGCCGGGACGACTCCGACGTCCGTTGCGCGACGCTGTCCTCGGCCGGATCCCACGCGTTCGTGGTCTCCATCGTCCGGCCACCCATACCCGCAGCACCACGCCGCTGGGTCGTGGCCACCCGGTCCATCTTGTTCGTGACCGTCCAGATGCCCGTCTCGTCCTGCATCACGAACGTCACCGGGTTACCCAGCCGCGACATCGCCGACGAGGTCACCACGTCGATGCGGCCATCGTTCGGCAGGCGAATGAACTCCTCACCGACCTTCATCAGCTCACCGAGCGGCCCGTTGCGGATCATCGACTGCAACGGGCGGTAGACGTTGTCGGTCTGCTCCACCGAGAACGCGGTGAGCTGGATCAGCGGCGTCGGCCATGGGATCGCCATCGGCTCGCCCGGCTCATACACGTACACCCAGCCGCAGCCGCAGCCATGGTCACGGCAGTCGTACCGCTCACCGCCGGCGGCCCAGCCCGCGAACACAACAGGCCCGACAGCCTCAGCCGCGCAGATAGCCGCCGTCCACGGACCCTTGCCCGTCTTCTGCGGCGCCACAGCCTGCGAACGCCGGTAGTGGAACGCCGTCGCCAACTGGCCGACCCGCGCCGCGGGCTTCACCCGGTAGTGGTTCGCGCTGCACCACAGCTGCCAGTCGTACATCTCGAACGGCTCGCCCTTGCGGAACCCGTCCGGAACGATGCAGTGCTGCTCAATCCAGTCGCAGGTCACCCACAGGGTGGGGAAGTCAACGACGAACTCAGGCTCCGTCGCCACCGGCCACGACCTTCAACCGGCCACGGCTCGACGGCCGCACGGGCTGCGGTGGGGCGTCCCGCCGCTCGGCGACCTCATCCCGGGCGATCTTCCACCCGTTCTCCTTCAGCCCGGCCGGCGTCATGCCGATCTGGTCAGCCAGCCGGACGACCACGTTGCCGAGCGCGGCGCCCGCCTCCGGGTCCTCCATCCGCACCGACCAACGCACCCACAGGGCCACCGTCCGATGCCGCCAGGACTCCATCGACCAGGCCGCGCCCTGCGGAGTACGCCACGCCTGCTCCCAGACCTGCGCCTCCCGCTCCGAACAGCCCGGCAGCGGGAACGTCGGCACCTCACCGCAGTACCCCTCGCCAGGCAGCGCGGTCAGCGAGTAGCCGACCTTCGCCGATTTCAGCGAGTTCTCGTCAGGCTGAGGCCCCGACCGGTTGCGAGCACCACCGCGCGCCACGGCCACCACCTCACCCTGCGTCACTGGCCTGAACGTCTGAACCCTGCGCACCCCGGGCGGCCCTCCCCGGCGGTCCTGCTCAGGACCGCCCTGGGGGTCACCCCCCACCCCATACGTCACTCAGCGTGACCTGGGTTCGGTGTGCTCGCGTCCGTCGAGGCTGTGATGCACGACCATCCATCGCACCGACCCGTCCTCACCCTTGACGGGCTGTTCAGTGGGCCCGCATACGCAGGCCTGTCCACCGCTGCTGTCGTGGGTGATCAGGTCGTTGACCGGCACCACGTGGACGCTGCTCACCTGGCGTTCCACCCTCCGGGCTGCGCCTCGCTGGTGTGCTGGTCATGGCATGGCTTGCACAGCCCACGCCCATGGGCTGGGTCGTTGGCGTCCATGCCTGCGGCTACCTGCTCACGCCTACTCAGCGGCCAGTGGTCAGCCACCGTGCTGGGTGCCAGGCACTGGGCTCCATGGCTGTGGCCTTCGTCGGTGCACACGCACAGCGGATCGCGGCGTAGGACACCAGGCCTGAATCGGTTGGTGTGTGCCTGGCCGTAGCCGCGCTGCTGGCGTGTGCCCCGACGTTGGTCTGCCGTCTTGGTGCAGCGTTCGCACCGTCCGCCCGTGGTCAGCTCAGGGCAGCTGCGCTCGTGTTCTGCGCATCCCGTGCATGGGCAGACCCGCAGTGCTCGGGGCATGGTGCTCACCCCCGGACATGCCGAAACCCCGCCTACACGGGGGGAAGGCGGGGCTCCGAAGACACTTCTAGCGCTGTAGATCTATCGTCCGCACTGGTCAGACGATTGTCAAGCTGCCACACCTGCGGCGCGCCGGTATGCGACGTCAGCCACCACCGCACGCACCTCACGGACCCGGTACAGCGGACGCCCCCGCTCATCCACCCCGTGCGCGGTGATCCGCCCCCGGTCGGCGTAGTTGCGCACCATGCTCGCCGTAACCGGCCGGTCCAGCACCGTCAACGCCGCAGCGAGCAGCGACGCGTGGGCGAGGACGTCGTCAGCTTCCCGCAGCAGCCACAGCCGCCGCTCGGTCACGCTGTGCCGGGTCTTGCAGGCCGGGCACTTCACGGTGCCGTCGTCGGTGCGCGCGTACAGCTCCTCCCTGCACACCTGGTCGTCGCCCTGGGTGTAGCAGGGGCCGGCGTACCACAGCGGCGGCGGAGCGTCCACCACCTGGACCAGCGTGCGGCAGGCGTCGCCCAGCTCGTCGAACGCCTCCTCAGCCTCAGGCCGATGCCGCAGCCACCCGAGATGACCCAGCAGGTACTCGGCGGCCCGGGCGATCGGGTGCGGCACGGACCGGCTGCGGATCAGCGCGCACGTCTGATGCCGACAGCCCGCCCCAGAGCGGCACAGCGGCCCGATCACGGGCCCGGGGCGCACCGGGCCACCACCGCGCTCCTCGGCGACGTGACGCGCCCACGTGGTGATCGTGTTGCCGGCGTCGTTGCCCCGGTTGCGGGCGGACGGGTCGAACGGCAGCGGCGTCACCTTCAGCCCACCGTCCGGCCGGCCGTCGGGGTCGTCGTCGGGCAGGGTGCGGCCGTGCCGGTCGGAGTAGCGGGCGAGCCGGGCCACGGTCACCTCGACCTCGCCGGCCACGTCCCAGACGGCGGCGAGCTGCTCGGCGGTGCGGTTCGCGCAGCGGGGGCACACGTAGGCGGTGTCCGGTAGCGGCTTGCCGCACAGGTCGCAGGTGGTGGTGAGGGTGGCGTTGCGGTCCACGGTGTTCGGTCCCCCCGGGTTGTAGGCTGGCCGGTGCGTGTGGCGCCCTGGCGGGGGTGCGGTGCGGCGGGCTCCCGGGTGGCGAATCCTCGGGGGCCCGCCGGCGTCTACGGGGTCTGCTTCGGCGGAGCGAGCCGCTCGGCGATGGCGAGGGCGTCCAGCACGGCGCGGGCGATGTCGTGTTCCGTAGGCCCGAGCAGCATCCGCGTCTGCACCCCGGTCCAGGCGGGCGCCTTGGTGTCGACCGGGTTCTTCTTGGCCTCTGTGATGAAGGTTGAAGCGACCAGCTCGACGTCGGCGTCGGTGTAGGGCTTCTCGCCCATGGCTGTTGGTCCTTCCTGGTTGGGCCGCTCAGCGCAGCACGGTGGTGGTCTCCGGCTCGTCGATCTCGTGCTCGGGAACGCCGAGCATCTCGGCGATCTCCCGGGCGGCAGCCTCGATGCCACGGGCGTAGTGCACGTGGATCGACAGCTTGTGCAGCAGCTCGTCATCGCGCCCACCCGACTGCTCCCAGCGCTCCTGGGCCCTCCGGTAGCCGTTCGTGTTCCGGTAGGCATCGGCGTGCTGGCGGAGCTTCCAGTACGCGTCGCGGAGCAGGGCCTCGCCGTAGGCGTTGAGCATCCGGTCGTCAGGCTGCGGGTGGCCGTGTTCGGTGGCCCACTCGCGGGCGGCGGTGTAGGGCAGGGCCATTGCGAGTTCCTCTTGGTTGGGCCGCTCAACGCGGCGGCGCACAATAATGGTCACTATGATGCTTCGCGTATCGGTCTAAACCGGACTGTGGATCACGGTGACGACGCCAGTCATCGGTGCCTCTTGACGTAGACCGTTCGCCTGCCGAGGCACACCCCCACCTCCCACTTCTCGCCGTCGCGGTGGAAGTGGATGGGCGTGAGGTGGAGCTGCCACCGGTACCGGTTGCGCCAGTAGGTGCGAAACCCTCGCGGCTGGACGTGCCCGACGTAGAGGGCCGCCCAGTCCCACGGCTTTTCGCCGCGGTAGATCGTGTGGAGGTGTCGGGTACTCGCGGCGGTGGTGCTCATCGGTCGGTCTCCTCAGTGGTTGAGCGGGTTGCGGATGAAGCGCGCCAGACGCCACGCACCCGGCACCGGCCGGGGCTGCTCCGCTGCACGGGAACGAGGTCAGTCACGGCTGGACCTCACTGCCTGGTGCTCGGCATCCCGCTTTCCGCAGACGTCCAAGCCGGCGACGTACGTCCAGCCCCACTTGGCGAGTTCGGCGCGAGTGTCCGCGAGCTTCCGCGGCTCATCCGCCCGAGGGACGTGCTCCTCCGACGCCTCGCAGACGTTGCAGATCAGCCCGTAGAGCTTCATCACGTAGTAGCTCACGTCGGATCACCTCCTTGATCAATCCGTAGGTGCGGAACGTGGTTGAGCGGGTTGCGGATGAAGCGGGCCAGACGCCACGCACCCGGCACCGGACGGGGCTGCTCCACGGCGAGCGCCTCCCGGATCGGCGCACCCGGGTACAACCAGCGGCGGTGCGGGTCGGTGGGATCCTGGAAGCGGACGATGCCGCGGGCCCCAGTCCAACGGGGCACAGTGCGACGGTGGCGGCCGATCAGCTCAGCGACCTCACCGCGGGTCAACAACTCGGTCACGGTCCTCGACTCCTTTCGGTTCACAAGTCGGGCCACAACTGCTGGCCCTGGACGGGTGGGTGGTCACGTTCGGTGCCTGTGCCACTTCGTTGGAAGTGGCACACCCCCGTACCGGGGGCTTATGGACCTATGCCGAATCACGCCACCCTGCCCGTGGGGCGGGTGAGCCGGTCACGGAGCGCGGCGATTGCCTGATCGCTGGTGAGCGGCTTCGGTGTGGCAGGGGCGGGGGTGCGGCCGTTGAGGCGGTCCCGCAGGGCGGCGATGCGCAAGTCGCTGCGCAACTCGGCCTCGATGCGCTCCCGGTCGCTGTCGCTGACGTTGGTGGCGACGATGCCGCCGATGCGGTCGGCGAGGGCCATCAGGTCGTCCATCTCAGTTCCCCTCTCGCTGGCTTGCAACATCAGTGTTGCATGTATCCCTAGAGGGATGCAACACCGGTGTGGCATAGTCGTGGGCATGGACCCCATCGCCCGCATCCGCGCCACCAAGACCGCCCGCGACGAAGCCACCGATGCCTTCTACGACGCCATCGCCGACGCCGTACGCGCCCAGGTGCCCGTCGAGACCGTGGCCGTTGAGTCCGGCTACCACCGCAACCACGTCGGCCGCATCGCCCGCGAACGCGGCGTGCCCGACGCCCGCACCCTGCGCCGCAAGACCGACGGCTGACATCACGCCACCTCCGCCAGGTCGGTGCGGATCGCGGCCAGCATCTGCCGGCCGATGTGCTCGGTCATCACCGGCGGGATGGCCTGCCGGCCGCCGAGGTTGGTCATCCAGTCGCAGCCGAGGGCGTCGGCGAACGCGCGTTCGTTCTTGTGCTCGAACGGCACCAGGTCCTTGCGCCGGTAGCACTGGCACGGCGGCAGCAGTTCGTAGCCGGTCCAGTTGCCCCGCTGGAAGATCCGATGCCGGCGGACCTTGAGCCCGAACTGGGTGCCGCAGAGCAGGAAGTCGGGGCGCAGCTCGTCGGCAGCCTCGGGCACGTTCTCCACCACCCACGGCACCGAAAGCTGCCCGAGCAGCTCCAGCGTCGGCGTGAGCGTGTTCGGGTGATCCTCGCGGTTGCCCCGCCAAGCGGTGACGCGGGCCTTCCGCTGGCAGGTGGGGCTGGCGTGGATGGCGTCGTACTCGTGCCAGTGCGCGGCGAGGTATTCGAGGGCGTCGGCCTGGTGGACCTCGAACGGGTACCGCGGCTGGGGCTCGATGTCCACGCCGACGACCTCGAACCCGGCGCGGTGGTAGCCCATACCGGCGCCGCCTTCGCAGCAAAAGAGGTCGAGCAGTCGGGGTCGGCTCATCGGGTCCACCCGCCGGGGAGGGGGCGGGACAGGGCACGCCGCCGGTAGATGCGGCGGACCTTGGCCACGATGGCGGCGTGGCGTACGGCGCGTTCGAAGTCGGTCATCACGCCACCGCCAGCTCAGCCAGGTCGGGCCACTGCACGGCGTCGAGGGCTTTGCGGTTGGCGGCGGGCATGTCCGCGAGGGGCTGGCCGAGGTGGTCGGCGGCCATCGCGGCGAGGACCAGGGCGTCGGCTTCGTCTTCGCCTCCCTGGAACCAGGGGAAGCGGCGGGTAACCTCGCGGACCATGTCGGCCTTGGACGCGTTGCCCTTGCCGGTGGCGTACTTCTTCACCGACGAGGGCGGGATGACGACGACGGCGTGGCCGCGGGCGTCGAGGACGCAGCGGACGATCCACCAGAGGCCGGCGCGTTCGTGGTGCCCGGCCTGTCCGGCCTGGCTGCCGTACGACGGGCCCTCGATGGCGACCAGGTCGAGGCCGTTGAGGTAGCGGTCCAGCAGCGCCGAGCGGATGTGCATCAGCCGCTGGGTGCCGCGCAGCTTGGCGGGGGGCTTGATGGTGTCGGTCCAGCCTGGTCCGGCGAGGCCGGTGCAGGTGAGGCTGAGGTCGATGCCGAGGACGTGGGCTTGAGTCATGTCGGGCTCCTCAGTAGGCCGGCTCGTCGGCGACGGCGACCGGGTGGGCGGACGGGGCGGTGGTGGCGATGTGCTCGGCGGCGACGTGTCGGTGGCAGCGGTGCTCGGCCAGCACCGGGCCGGCGTTGCGCAGCGCGGTGCCGGCGATGCGGCAGGCGTCGCGGTGTACGAGGCCGAGGCGGGTGAGCGTGTACGTCTGCAGCCCGGCGCAGAGGGCGCGGATCTCGCCGGCCTGGTTGAGCGGCACCAGGTCGACGCGGGCGAAGACGCCTTCGGCGTTGCCGGTGAGCACGGTGGTGCCGCAGCGGGGATGGATGCCGCCGGTGACGTCGGTGGTGATCAGGTGGGCGGTCATCGGGGCACCGACCCATGACGCATGACGCATGACGCGTCTTCTCCGGCTAACCGTCCATGTGCGTATGCATGTGTGCGCGCGTATTTGGCGTCAACCGGAAGAAACGCGTCATGCGTCATGACCTTGGTGTTGGCATGGGGCTCGCAAGGCACTTGAGCTGCGAAAACGTGCGCTTTGAAGATCATGACGCATGTGTCATCCGATGACGCGTTTTCGGCGAGGTGCATCGTCACCACCCGCCCTGCTCGTCGCGGGAGGATGACGCATCCGCGTTTTCGTCGACCAAGAGCGACAGGTTGCCGTACATGCGGGTCGCGGGGGTGCGCAGCCGCAGCACCCCGAAGCGCTTCTCGAGGGCGATGCCGAGGGCTTTGGCGCTGACAGGTGTTTCGCCCTCGTCGTGGCAGAACTGCTCGTAGGCTTCGCGGACCTTGGCGGTCTTGACGGTGACCTGCTTGCCGCCGCCGATGTGGCAGCGCTCCTGCACGAACTTGGCGACGGAGTCCTGGTCGTGGGCGTACTCGGCGGTCGCGGCCTTGACGCTGTCGGGCTCCTGTAGGCCGATGCCGTGGTACTGCGCGGCGCCGGCCACGATCCAGGCGAGCAGGGCGGGCCCGTGGTCGCGGGTGAGGATGCCCTGCAGGTCGTCCACGATCTTCTCTTCGGGCACCTCGTGCTCGAAGGGGATGAGGCGCAGCCGACGCCAGAACGACCGGCCGCCGGAGCGAACCGCGGGCTGGTGGTTGCCCATCAGCCACAGCTGGTGGCTGGGGGTGAACGTGAAGTGGTCCTGGCGCATGAAGCGGGCGGTGAGGCTGTCCCCGCCGGTGAGCATCTTGACCTTCGCCTCGTCGAACCGGTCGTCTTCGTTGACCTCGGAGCAGATGACCATGCGGGCGCCGGCGAGGCGGGCGATCTCGGTTTCGTGGCCGGCGTGGGTCTGGGCCATGAGGAAGCCGACGGGGGCGGTGGTGGCGTAGTCGCCGAGGACCCCGGCGAGGGCCTCGAGGAAGACGCCCTTGCCGTTGCCGCCGGAGCCGTGGCAGAACGGCAGGACGTGCGGGCCGATGAGCCCGACGGCGGAGTAGCCGACGAGCCGCCGCAGGTAGGTGATCAGTTCGGGGTTGGCGCCGAAGGTGTCGGCGAGGAACTCCTCCCAGCGTCCGGTGTCGGCGGCGAGGTCGACCGGCGCGCTGGTGCTGCGGGTGTGCAGGGCGGCGGGGTCGGGGTTGCGGACGGTGCCGGTGCGCAGGTCGACGATGCCGCCGGGGGTGTTGAGTTCCCAGGCGTTGGAGTCGAGGTCGTCGAAGTGGGCGACGACGCGCTGGTTGTGCTGGGCGAGGCGGGCGATGCCGGTGACGCCGGCGGCGGACATGGCCCGCTTGTGGAAGTTGCTCCACTCCTTGTCGTTGGGCATCCGGTCGGCGAGCGCGAGGATGAGTTCGCGGTGCTGCTCGGCGTCGTCCCACTTCCAGCGGTGCCCGTCCCACATGAGCCAGCGGGCGCGCTGCGGGCAGTAGCGGAGGAGGTCGGCGTGGTTGGCGACGAGGGCGCGGGCCATGCCGGCTTCGGTGGCGCCGAACATCTCGGGGCTCGGCGACGGCTCGGCGAGGACGCGGGCGGCGGTGCCGTCGACAGCGGCGAGGACCCGGGCGGCGGTGGAAGGCGGGAGCAGGTCGGCGATGGCGGCGTACTGCTCGGCGGCGGGGTCGGTGCGCTCCAGCGGGCTGCCGTAGTTGAGGCGGGCGAGTTCGCGGGTGGCGGCCCGGTCGTCGCCGCCGTGGTGCAGCAGGGCGAACAGGTGGGGCTTGGTGATGGACTCCTGGACGGGCAGGCCGGCGTCCTCGGAGAAGACGTACAGCCGGTCCCGCAGGGGGTCTTTGCCGGTGGTGGCGGAGATCCCGACGGTGGTCTTGCCGGGGCGGCGCCATTCGCAGTACGCGCCGGGGGTGCCTTTGGTGACGGTCCAGCCGGCGCCGCCGAGCAGCATCTGGTCGTCCCAGCCGGTGCGGGCCTCGAAGTCGTCGTTGGGGCTGATGTGCCCGGCGGGCCGGACGACCTCGAGGCGCCGCTGGGCTGGCATCGACGCCGGCTGCGGGTCGGGGTGCCGATCGAAGGCCGCGGCCAGGCCGGCGCGGAGCTGGTCCAGGTCGTACCGGTCGGCTCTCGCCTCGATGATCCGGCAGGGGCGGGCGAGCCCTTCCTTGCGGTTGACGGTGCCGGGGATGCGCAGGACGCGGGCGAGGTCGCCGACGCCGGTGCCGTAGTGCCAACCGAGCTGGGTGGCGGAGCGGCCGATGACGGTCTGCCAGCGGGCGGACAACTGCTCGAGGTCGGCGAGGTTGTCGGCGGTGACGTCGGCGTGCTGGTCGAGCAGCCACCACGGGTACAGCCCGCCGCCGGAGTGCACCCACAGCGTCGGCTCGGGCAGCCCCGAGTTGGTGATGATTTTGCGGGCGGCGTCCTCGTCGGGCGGGAGCTGCTCGGTGGTTTTGTGGCCGGGGCCGGCGATGTCGAGGTCGGCCCACAGGCCGGGCAGGGCGTGGCTGTCGGCGGCGCCGCCCCTGCCGCCGCGGTCGGGCTGGCCCTTCAGGGTGGTGGCGCGCAGGTAGATGCCCTCGGGCTGGGTGGCGTCGAGTTGGGCGACGTAGGTGGCGGCCTGGGCGTGGTCGGTGAAGGCGCGGCCTGCCCAGTTGCCGGTGGAGCTGATGTGCACGAGGCCGGGGGTGTTGACGTAGAGCAGGTCCAGCCACGTCCGGACCATGGTCTGGTCCAGGCGGGTTGTCTGCTGCTCGGTGCTCGTCATCTATCTGGCTCCTGAGCTGGTCGATTCGGGGAGGGTGGTGCCGGGGCTCCGGGGCCGCAGCCAGCCGGTGTGCAGCTGGCTGCGACGCTGGGGCACCGGTTACCGGGCGCCATGCATGGCGGCGAGGACGGAGGCGCGCTGGTCGGCGCCCATGGCGTTCCAGACGGCCGGGTCGACGCCCGCGGGCGGCTGACCAGCGGGCGCCGGCGAGGCCGGCGTGGCGTCCTGGACCGGGTCCTCGTTGAGGAAGTCGCTGACCTGGTGCACCAGCGGCCGGCGGTACTCGGCGGTGTAAAGCTTCGGCGGGTTGCCCCGCTCGGCCTTGCCGTCGGCGATGTAGGTGACGGTGAGGGTGCCGCCGACCTCGAGGCCCTTGGCGCCGGCGTTGCGGACGGCCTCGCGGACGGCGTTGGTGAGGCTCTTGCCCTTCACGTAGATCGCCCGCACGCCGTCGTCCTCGAGGTCGGACGGGTCCCGCTCGTCGGTCTGGATCTTCACGACCAGCTGGAGGCGCGCCGAGCCGTCGTCCCAGGTGAGGAGCCGGCCGGTGCCGAACTCGGTCTGCTGGGTGATCTCGGGCTCGCGGACGATCTGTCCGCTGACGGAGGTGCCGAAGCTGGGGAACTTGGCGGTCTTGCTGCCGCCTCCCATAAGGAAGTCCTGCGCGGTGGTCATTTGCTGTGTGCTCCTTGGATCCGTGGCCCTGTGTGGGCCGCTGGTTGGGTGGTTGACCGGTGCCATCGGGGGCGCCGGGGTTCAGGGGGCGATGAGCCCGTCGGTGAAGCGGTCCAGCCGGCGCTCGTTCTTGGCGACGTCGCCGGCGCAGCCGCCCCAGTCGGTGGGCTGGCCGGGCCGGTGGAACGGGCACCACTTGCACGAGTCGCTGCCGGGGGTGGCCGGGACGCCGGCGATGAACGCCGGGTTGTTGGCCACGTCGAGGTCGAGCAGCAGCTGGACGGTGGCGTAGTACCGGTCGATGGCGAGGTAGGCGATGTCCGGGTCGTACGCCTCGGTCCACTCGTCGCTGTCGTCGTACTGCCAGGACCGGGCGAGCAGCACGAGGCGGACGTGGCGGACGTCGCGGCCCTTGCGTTCGTGGCCGAGCCCGTACAGGTGGGCCTGCACCCGGTACTCGGCGGAGACCTGCTGGTCGGTGGGCTTGCCGAGCCGCTTGGCGGTGCGCAGCTTGTTGAGGGCGGTGGTGCCGACGAACTTCCAGTCGACGACCATGCCGTGGTCGAGGTCGAAGGCGTCGCCGTGGCCGCGGATGCCCTCAACGTCGGGCAGGCCGGGGTCCACCTCGAGGTCGTCCTCGGCCAGCCACCGCTCCCGGCCGAGCTGCGCGTTCCAGAACGCGACGACGTTCTCCATCTCGGCGTGGACCGCGGTGCCCTGGAACGGCGCCCATGTGGGGGCGTCGACCGGCCGGCGGGGCGCGCCGGTGAGCTTGCGGGCCATCTGCTGCTGGCAGGGGGTGCCCAGTTCGGAGGGGCCGAGCCGCTTCTGCAGGGAGCGGGGGCGGCTGGCGTCGTAGTCGATGAGCACCTGGCGGAGTTCGCCGACGGTGGACGGCGGCGGGCCGGCCGGCTCGGGCTGGCAGAGGAGGTGCCAGCCGGCGCCGGTGTCGGGGTCGGCGACGAGCTCGGGTGCGAGGGGCTCCCCGCACTCGGCGAGGCAGAACGGTCGCGACGTCGCGGGCTTGGCCGTGAGGCTGGCGATGACCGCGTCGAGGGTGGCCTGGTCGACGCTCATGCGGCGGCCCTCCTGGTCTTGAGGGCGGCGGCCCGGGCGAGGACGGTGGGCATGGCGGGGCTGATCCACCGGTGGTCGGGGGCGTCGTGGTCGCGGCGGGTGGCGCCGCACTGCTCGCAGCCCATCGGCAGGGCGCTCACGACTTGGCCTTCCGGTTGCCGTCGCGGACGCGAGCGCAGGGCCGGCAGCGGACCTGCGTGTCGACGCGGGGCACGAACAGGTCCCTGCAGCGGATGCAGCGTTGGGCGTTGCCCTCGGCGAGGTTGCGGCGTTCGTTGCCGGTGAGGCCGGCGCGGATGCCGTGCCAGTCGCGCAGGTCCACGGATTCCTGGAGGCACTGCTGGGCGACGGGGCAGCCGGCGCAGACCTTCTTGGCGTACTTCTCGCCGAGCTTGTCGCTGTCGACCGGGTGCATGACGTCGGGGTCCTCGTAGAGGCACTGGCCGCGCAGCCGCCAGTTGATGTCGTCGCGGGTGAGGGTGGCGGTGTTCATGCGGCCACCGCCTGGCGGAGTTTGCGGTCGTAGCCGCGGACGTAGGCGTACCAGTTGAAGTCGTGGGCGGCGGGCAGTGTGATGCCGAGCTCGTCGGCGATGGTGGTGACGGCGTGGACGGAGCAGTGGAGGCGGTCGGCGATGTCGGCCTGGTGGTGGCCGCGTGCGGCGAGTCCGCGGACGGCTTCGACCTGGTCGGGGCCTTTGAGCTTCAGCCGGGCGCCGTGGTGGGTGACCCATCGGATGGCGACCCAGTCGGGGCGCTGGTCGTAGCGGTGCAGGGCGACGCCGTTGGTGCGGCCGTAGTGCTCGATGGACGCCTTGGTGGAGTTGAGCGCCCAGGCGATGTGGGTCTTGGAGTGGCCGAGGGCGGTCATGGCTTGGACGGCGTGGAGTCGCTGCCAGCCGGTGAGTGCGATGCGTTGTTCGCCGAGGACGACGGCGGCGACGTCGAGGATGTCGGGGTCGATGGTGGTCATCGGGTGGCTCCGGTGTGGACGCGGTCAACGGACGGCAGGGTGAACTGGCCGGTGGGGTGGATGCGGCGGACGCGGAGCAGTCCGGTGGGCTGGTCTTCGTCGGCGGGGACGTGCTCCGCGGTGCCGGTGTGGGTCTGGTAGGCGGCGGGGCTGAGCCGGTGGTCGGCGGGGGCCGCGCGCTGGGCGCGGCGTTTGCCGGTGTAGCCGCGCTTGTAGCGGCGGGTGGCGAGCAGCCCGGCGGCGGCGAGGGTGAGGACGTCCCAGCTCACTGGGCCACCGCCGCCGCGTCGCGCTCGAACTTGCACGCCGGGCAGTCCGCCCAGCAGGTGCCGTCGAAGTTGACCCAGTGGTCGGCGTCGGCCGGCTCGCCGAGGTCGGCGAGCTTGGCGCGCAGCCGGGTGTTCTCGCCCCTGATCTGGCTGATCTGGTTGGCCCAGGCGGTGTTGGCCTTGGTGGCGGAGTTGAGGTCGGCTTTGAGGCCGTCGGCGTGGCGGTTGGCGGCGGTGAGCTGGTCGCGCACCTCGGCCAGTTCGGCGGCGAGCTCGTTGCGGTCGTCGCGCTCCTGAACCCGGCGGATGGTGGCCATGGCGGCGAACCCGGCCGCTACGCCGACCCGGCCGTTGCAGGCGGCGATCAGGTCGCGGGTCAGCTCGGCGGCGTAGACGGCCGGGCCGCGCTCGTCGAGACGGCGCTTGGTTTCGGGGTCGTCGGTGAGGTGGTCGACGTCGTCGAACGCGTCGACAGCGGCCTGGTCGAGCAGGTGGATGTCGTGGGCGGTGAAGTCGGTCATCAGAGGCTCCGGATCAGGAGGAAGACGGGGGTGAGCACGACGGCCCACCCGGTGAGGGATGCGGCGGTGAGGGCGGTGAGCCAGCCCAGGACGCGCAGGTCGTCGGTCACCGGACGCCTCCGGCGAGGGCGCGGAACGGGCGGGGCAGGGCGGCCGGGAGCCGGCGGCGGTGGTCGGCGAGGCAACGCGCCTTGTGTGTGGGGTCGGTGATGACCCGGTCGGTGACGAGGATCGGGGCGATGATCCGCAGGTAGCGGCGGTGCATGTAGTAGCCGCCGGCGAGCAGGCACAGCGCGGACCAGACGGCGAGGGCGAGAGCGGCGAGCATCAGGCACCCGCCTCACGCAGAGACCGCCGCTTGCACCGCGGCTCGTCGCACCACGCTTTCGGGAAGCCGGCGAAGCAGTTCCACGACGACACCCACGCCCACGGCATGTACCGGCCGCAGTAGTCGCAGCGGTGGTCGTACTGGTTGAAGTTGCGACGCTTGCCCATCACGCCACCGCCTCCAGGTGTCGGGGCTGCTCGTACTGGGCGAGGCCGTCGCGCTGCCCGTCGGTGAGGCGGGCCTTCACGCGGGCCAGGTCGGCGGGGTCGAGCTGGTCGATGACGGCCAGCACGTGGGCGACGGGGTCGGCGGTGAGGCCGAGGTCGTCGAGGGTGGGCGGCTGGCAGCCGTCGAGGGCCGGGTCGACGGCGGTGGGGAGCACGCAGGGGCCGGTGGGCCACGGGTTGGGCAGGGGCCGCACGGGCGGGTCACCGGCGACGGCGGGCCACGGGGCGGGGCGGGTCACGGTCGTCATCGCGCACCGCCGATGTACTCGTCCCAGGCGGCGTCGGCCGCGGCCGAGGTCTTGGCGGCCTCCTCGCGGATGCGGGCGATCGCCTGCTCCGCCGTGACGAGTCCGTCGTCGACGCCCTTGACAGTGCCGGTGATGTAGCCGAGCAGCTTGGCGTGGAGGCCGTTCAGCCGGTCGTAGTGCCGGTCGCGGCGGATCTGGTAGTCGCTCACAGCAGGACTCCCTTGTCCATGGCGCGGCGGAACGCCTGCCGGTACTCGAACTCGGCGTCGATGAGGCGGCGGGCCTCGACCGCGTAGTGGCCCTGCTCGGCGGCGTGCTCGGCCTGGATCTCGGCCAGCGCGGCGTCGGAGAGGAACGGCAGGTCGGCGGCGAGGTGGGTGAGGACGACGGCCTCAGCGGCGGCGGGGCTCACAGCCGGACCTGCTTCGTCCCAGCGCGGCCGATGGCACCGCCAGCGCATCCGGCGGCGTGGGTGTCGCCCCCGGTCGCCTCTGCGAAGTCACAGCAGGGCCGGTCGTCGGCGGCGGGCCACTCGGGCGCGCTGCAAGTCGGGCAGTCCACGGCGTGGGCCTCGATCGGCTCCGGCCACCCCTCGCGGGGCAGCTCGACCAGGCCGAACTCGTCAACGCCGGCCCGCTCCGCGCTGGCGTACTGGAACGACCAGGCGTTGCTGAAGTGGCGGAACATCTCGTCGCGGGCGGCGTCGTAGCTGCCAGGGATGACGACGTACCTGCCGTCGTGCTGCTGGCCCGAGCCGAACGTGAAGTACCAGGTCTCCTGCTGGGCGGTGGGGGTGATGGTCCCGTTCATGGGGTACCTTGCCTTTCGGTGATTGCGGCCCCGCGGCTCTGGTCGGGTAGCGGGGTCGCTTCGCGTCCGGGCCCGGTCGGGCGCCGGGTGGATCAGGCGGCGCGCTGGCGCCGGGTGGTGCGTCCGGCGGCGCGCACTCGGGCGGCGGCCAGGGACGGGGTGTCGGCGGGGACCTTGAAGGTCTTCGCCTCGATCTCGGCGATGGCGGCGGGGCTGAACCGGTAGTGCTTGCCGACGCGGTTGTGGGGCAGTTCCTCCGCGCGGCACATGTTCGTGACCGACTTGGCGGGGATCTGGAACAGCTCCGCGACCTGCTCGACGGTCAGCCACTGGCCGGTCATCGGGTCGGGGCTTCCTGCTCGATCTCGAACAGCTCGTCGATGTGGACGCCGAGGGCGGCGGTGGCGAGACCGATGAACCGGAGACCGGGGCGCATCTTGCGGGCCCGGATGCGGCTGATGGTCGAGTGCGAGACGCCGATGTTGGTGGCTCGCTGCAGGTCGTCGCGCCAGCCCTTGGCCGTGGTCAGCTCGTCGAACCTGTCGGTTCGGAGCCGGTACTGGAGAGGATTTCTGGTCACGCACAGAATGTAGCTTGTGCGTGCACGCACACACAAGGGGTACGACGGTCGAGTCTGGCATCATCTGAAAGTGCGATGTGCGGCCCACGCACACGGAGATCCGCTGGGAGAGTTGATGATGCCGCCATACATCAGCGACACAGACCTGAGCAGGACGAATGTTCGTGAGCGCACGCACGTGACAGGTCGGGCAGTCGTAGGTGATTCTGTGCGCGTGCGCACAGTCGACTGGCCGGAGCGTGAGGCGTTCATCGCCCACCTGGACCGGCTGAAGGCCCAGCGGGGCATCCGGTACGACGTTGCTCTGGCGGAGTCAGCTGAGATCAGTCATTCGGCGATCAGCAACTGGCGCAGCGGCAAGCAGAAGCCCAGCCTCGGCCACGTGATGAAGCTGGCGGACGCGCTTGACGTCGACCGGCAGGATCTGGCGGCGCGGGCTGGTGTCGCCGAAGGGCTGGCGCGTGCGTCCACGCCGACGCAGCTGCCGCCGGAGCTGGAGCTGCTGATCGACCAGTACCAGACCGCCGACCCGAACCGTCGCGCCGAGCTGCTCCAGCGCATCACCTGGATCAGCGAGTGGTTCGACGCGACCGCCCCCCGCCCGGCGGCTGACGAGCGATCCCGCAGGGCCAGCTAACGCCCGTGTGGGTCGAGAAGCACGGGCCCGGCTGGCGCATCCGAGAGCAGGTCGGCGAGCGCAAGGTCACCCTGGAGTCCGGCTACTCGACCAAGACCGCCGCGAGGGCGGCGATGACACGCATGACGGCCGACCGGTGGCGCGGGGACTACATCGACCCCCGCGCCGGCCGAGTCACCCTGAACTCGTGGATTGACGCCTGGTGGCCGTCGTACGCCGCCACGCTGAAGCCCACCACCCAGCGCACCGAGGACAGCAGGGTGCGTAACCACATCCGGCCGCTGCTCGGCGGCCTTCCCCTCGATGAGGTCGACACCCTCGCGATCCAGCAGTTCGTGTCGAAGATCGCGGCCGGCGGGCCGGGCCGGAAGCCGATCAGTCCGAAGACGATCAGGAACGTCCACGCGATCCTTCACAAGCTGCTCGACGCCGCCGTGTCGCAGCGGCTGCTGCGGGTGAACCCGGCCGGGTCGACCGGGCTGCCGAGGATCCGCCGTCAGGAGATGCGGTTCCTCACCACCCCGGAGATCGGCCGGCTGCTCGCCGCCTCCCCGAAGCACTGGAAGCCGCTCGTCATGCTGCTCGTCGCGACGGGGCTGCGGTACGGGGAGGCGACGGCGCTGCGGGTGGGCAGGGTGGATGTGCTCGCTGGGCGGCTGGAGGTCCTTGAGGCGATGCATGACGGCATCGGCGGGGTGCCGATCCTGACCGACCCGAAGAGCGAGCGGTCCCGGCGGACGGTGACGTTCCCGCCGGCGGTCGGCCACGCTCTGGCGCCGCTGCTGGTCGACAAGGATCGTGAGGCGTTCGTCTTCGTCGACCTGGACGGGGTGCGGCCGGTGACGCGGAATTTCCGGCAGAGGGTGTGGCCGCGGATCCTCGACGAGGCGGGGCTGGGGCGGGTGCGGTTGCACGACCTTCGGCACACCCACGCCGCGCACCTCATCAGCGCGGGCCGGCCGTTGACGGCGATCTCCCGGCGGATGGGTCACGCCTCGATCGCGGTCACCTCCGACGTGTACGGGCACCTGCTGACCGAGGTTGACGAGGGCATCATGGCCGCGGTCGCGGGGATGCTCCCCCCGCCCGATGGGGGGAATATGGGGGGACTCGGCGGGGGAGAACGGGAAGCAACGGGAACCGTCGGGAATGAAAGAGCAGGTCAGACGGCATGAGGGTGGCCTGACCTGCGGGTTTAATCGGGTTCGAATCCCACACCCTCCGCCAGTGATCGACCCGGCGTTTCCTAGGCCGGGACGCCGGACCGCAGTCGCTCGATCACCCGTGCCGCGAGCTCCTCGACCGCCGGTATCACCTTCCCCTCCGTCATGCCGGCTTGGGCGAAGGTTGTGCGATCGCCGAGCGGCAGGACAACGACCTCCACGAACAGATTGCCGTCGCGGACGTAGAGCCTTTCGCTGTCGTCGTCGTGCGCGTGGGAAACCTGCTCGATACCCGGCAGCGACACCTCCGTGGTCTGCTTCACCAGTCGGGTGTCGTAGGCCAGCCGCGCGCCCTCCGCTGACTTGTACGTCGCCAGACCGACGGTGACCACGGCGCCCTTGCGTTCCGCCGACTCGTGTGTACGCATGCACTGGATGCCGCCCGTGTACATGAAGTTCGCCGGCTCGAACCAGTTGCGCGGATTGACCTCTCCGGTCGGTGGCACCGGGATCACCCGGTCCAGCCAGGAGAAGTCGATCTGGGAGCAGATCTGCGGCGTCAGGGCGTATCGCGCCTCGGACGGGCTGGGAGACGGTGACGTCGACGTGGTCGACTGCTCCGCCGAGGTGCAACCGGAAACGGCGAGGACGCTGGCCAGCAGGGCGGTGTGGACACGGGTACGCATCGCAGCTCCAACGTCGGGGAACGCCATCGTACGGAGTGATGATCCCTTTGGTGGTCCCGTCTTGTTCCTCCTCGGGAGGCTCCCCGCTTTGTGGGGCTTCCGTCGCCTCCTCGACTAATCGGACCTGACTGCGGGGTAAGAAGGGGGCAGAGACATCACGTGCAGCGGAAGGACCCCCGATGACCCTGGAACGAGCGATCGCCCCGGACCCGTACGAGCTGCTGCCGACCGTTCCGTCGTTCACCCTGACCAGTGACGACGTGCACAACGGCGAGCCGATGGACGCGCGGTACGCGCACGGCAGCGCCGGCGGCGAGAACATCTCCCCCCACCTGGCCTGGTCGGACTTCCCCGCGGAGACGAAGAGCTTCGTGGTGACCTGCTTCGACCCGGACGCCCCGACCGGCAGCGGCTTCTGGCACTGGGTGCTGGTCGACGTGCCCACCTCGGTGACCGAGCTGCCGACCGGCGCGAAGGAGGCCGACCTCGGCGGCGCGTTCAGCGTCCGCAACGACTACGGCGACACCGGCTACGGCGGCGCGGCCCCGCCGCCCGGCGACCGCCCGCACCGGTACGTCTTCGCGGTGCACGCGGTCGACGTCGAGCGCCTCGACGTCGGCCCGAACGCCACCCCCGCCTACATCGGCTTCAACCTGGCCTTCCACACCCTGGCCCGGGCGGTCATCCGCCCGACGTACCAGATCAAGGCCTAACGCACCCACCCCACCCACCCCACCCACCCCACCCACCCCACCCACCCCACCCACCCCGCCCCACCCACCCGCGATCTTGCACTTGTCGCCCCGACATCACGGACGAAAGCCGCGGAACGGGGGCCGAAAGTGCAAGATCGCGGGGGAGGAGGGTGGGGAGGGGCGGGGGGTCAGGAGGGGACGCGGGCCACCGCGAAGACGGACTGGCCGAAGGGGGGTCGCATCCTCTGCTCCGCGGCCTTGGTGGCGGGGAGGACGAGGGTGTCGTAGACCTTCACCATCGGGCCCTCCTTCGGCATGAGCCGGAAGACCTTGGTCGCCATGAAGTAGCCGAGCAGGCCGAGCGCGTTGGCGTAGTGCATCGTCTCGACGTGCAGCCCGGCCTCTGTCATCGCCGCGGTCAGGGTCTTCTTCGTGTAACGCCGCACGTGGCCGGTGGCGATGTCGGCCGGGCTCATCGCGAACTGGAAGGCCGGCACGATGATGATCACGGCGCCGCCCGGGCGGACCAGGTCGCGCATGCTGCGCAGCGCGGCGACGTGGTCCTCGATGTGCTCCAGGACGTTGTACGACACCGCCGCGCTGTAGTCGCCGCCCTCGGGATGCGGCAGCAGCATCTGCCGTACCTCGATGGTGGGCTCGCCCGCCAGGCGCTCCTTCAGCTGGACGAGCCGGTCCGGGTCGGCCTCGGTGGCGGTGAACCGGGGGACGTGCCGCGACCATCCCAGCGCGTAGTCACCGAGCCCGCTGCCGATCTCGATGGGGTTGTCACCGAGGTGGGGCACCGCCAGCTCGACGAACCACCTGCGGTGGTTGACCGCGGTGGCCAGGCCCTCCAGGACCTCTGACTGGACGCGCTGATCCCCAGTGATTTCTGCCATGCGTCGATTCCTCACGATATGACTCGACCCGCGCCTGGACCAACAAAGTGAATCATCCGCAGGAGGGGCGGAGGAAACGGGGCACCGTGGTGACCGAATTGCGGTCGGGGTGGGCACGTGATCGGCGGTCGGCGAACCCGGCAGATAGTACGCCAGTCCTCCGAAACATGTCACCTCGGCACCATACGGTGACTACTCTCTGAATTGCTATGACTACTCCCGAATCGGACCCGGCGGTCGAGCGATCCGGCGTCGGGGGCGCCGTGGTCGGCGACGATCCTGGCGTACGCCGGTGGGAGGGTCGGCGGTGGGACGTCGCCGCGGTGCTCAGCTTCGTCCTGCTGGCCTTCTGGGTGACCGCGCGCTTCTGGTTGCGCCCCGGCATCGGGGTACGGGACAACCCGTCGGACCAGTCGCAGTTCGAGTGGATGATGGCGCACGGCGCACGAGTGGTCACGGAGTGGGTTTATCCCTTCAGCACGAACCGGATGAACGTGCCGGACGGCGTGAACCTGATGGCCAACACGTCCGTATTATCCATTTCGATCCCAATGACGCCAGCCACCGTCCTGTTCGGCCCGCACTGGTCATTCCTGATTTTCCTCACCGCCGGAATGATGGCAACCGGAACCGCCTGGTACTTCTTCCTCTCCCGGGTGGTCACCGGCTCGCGGGGGCCGGCCTGGTTGGGCGCCGCGTTCTGTGCGTTCGCCCCGGCGATGGTCTCGCACGCCAACGCCCACCCGAACATCGTCTCCCAGTTCGTGGTCCCGCTGATCGCCTGGCGGACCCTGCGCCTGGCCGAGCCCGGCCGATGGCTGCGCAACGGTGTGCTGCTCGGCCTGCTGATCGTCTGGCAGGCCTTCATCAACCTCGAGATCCTGCTGATGACCGCGATCGGGCTCGGCGTGGTGGTCGGCGCGCTCGCCCTCGGCCGGCCGGAGCTGCGTCGCGCCACGAAACCCTTCCTCGCCGGGCTCGCCGTCGCCGCCGCCTTCTCGGCCGTGCTGCTGGCGTACCCGATCCACGTCCAGCTCTTCGGACCCGGCTCCTACCAGGGGTTGTCCCGGCTGATCCGCGGCTACCGCACGGACCTCGCCGCGTTCGTCGCGTTCTCCCGGGAGTCGTTGGCCGGCGACGCGCGCTCGACCAAGCCGCTGGCCAAGAACGCCACCGAGGAGAACTCCTTCTTCGGCTGGCCGCTGGTCGTCCTGGTCGTCGCCCTGGTCTGGTGGCTGCGGCGCAGCGCACTGGTCCGCGGCCTGGCCGCCCTCGGCGTGCTCTTCGCGGTGCTGTCGCTGGGCCGGGAGGTCCGGCTCAACGGGCGGGACACCGGCGTGCCCGCGCCCTGGGCGGTGCTGGAGGACCTGCCGCTGCTGCACTCGGTGGTTCCCACCCGCTGGTCGCTGGCGATCACCCCGATCGTCGGCGTGCTCCTCGCGCTCGGCGCGGAACGCGCCCGGCAGCTGGCCCGCCGCCATCCGGCCGTCCGGCCGCAGATCCGGTTCGTCACGATCACCGTCCTGGCCATGGCCCTGCTGCCGAACCTGCCCACCCCGCTGCCCGCCGCCCGGCTGGACCCGACCCCGGCGTTCGTCACCTCCGGCGCCTGGCGGTCGTACGTCTCCGGCGGGCGCAGCGTGGTCACCCTGCCGCTGCCCGACACCGACTACCCCGACCCGCTGCGCTGGTCGGCCCAGACCCGGCTGGAGATGCCGCTGGCCCGGGGCTACTTCCTCGCCCCGGACACCCGGCCCCGGGCGCCCGAGCCGGACATCGCCCTCTTCACCGCCCCGCCCCGGAAGACCAGCTCGTTCTTCGATGGCATCGCGAAGACCGGGGCGATCCCGCCGATCACGCCGAAGGACCGGGCGGCCGCGGTGGGCGACCTGCGCTACTGGCGGGCCGGCGTGGTGGTCCTCGGCCCGCACCCTAACGCCGACGCGCTGCGCCGGGCGATGACCGACCTGACCGGGATCACCCCGACGTTCACCGGCGGGGTGTGGCTCTGGGACGTCCGGCCGTTGACCGGGTGAGCGGCGAGGGCCTCAGGAGGGGCGGACGCAGCAGCCCTGGCAGATCTTCGGCCGGGGCAGGGTGAAGGCCAGGCAGCAGGTTCGGCGCTGCACGGTCGGCTCGCCGGCCGGACCGGGCACCAGCTCGACCAGGTCGGCCAGGTCGAGCGCGTCGAGCAGCGTGGCGATGGTGCGGACCGAGGAACCGGGCAGCGTGTCCGCCGCGCGCAGGATGCCGTGCGCGATGCCGGAGGCCACCGAGCCGAGCAGCGTACGGGCGCCGACCCGGACCTCCGCCTGGATCGCGGCGATCACCGGGTTGAGGTGCGCGTCCAGCAGTGAGGCGCGGAGCACCCGGAGCAGCTCCGCCTCGTCCGCGACGACCCGGACCTCGGGCCGGCCGGTGAGCGCCAGCGGATCGCTGGGAAGCACCGCCACCGTGGTCGAGCGGCGCAGACCCATGGTGAGCAGCTGGTGGTGGTCCTCGAAGTGGATCAGGACATCGGCCGGGTCCAGCAGTGGCACCCGGCGGGCGGAGGCCCAGCCGAGCACCACGGGCAGGGCTGTCCAGTAGCTGTAGGACTTCCAGGCCAGCGCGGCGCAGGCGTGCGGGGTGCCGCCCCAGCGCCGGGTCGCGGCGTGCAGGAAGTCGGGCAGTCGGCTGCCGTCGACGAGCGTGGTCGCCGGGCTCCAGCCGGCCTCGTCGGCCACCACCAGCCCCGGCGCCAGGCCGGGCAGCTCGTCGGTGCCGAACATGGCCAGCAGGGTGGCGGTCACCGGGGCGAGCGGGGTGGCGAGGTCCTGCCTCGGCATCACCGCTGTCACCTGGTCCGTCCCCTTGTCCGAAGTGCCGTCCGTCAAGCTAAGGCTAGCCTAACCACAGTTGTCGGTTTAAGGGAACCCTCACCAAGGGCGGATCGAGAGGCCCGGGTCACTCCACCGACGCCGTCGGCGGCGGACCGACCCGGCCCCGCGTACTACCCGCCGGTCCGGGCCGGAAACGCGGCGGGCCGGGGCGGCGTTGTCAAGCCAGGTGTCGGCAAAGTGCCAGTTCACTGCGACCGGGCCGGACGACCGTGAAGACTTGTCGTCCCGGCCGTGAGGAAGCTGATGACGACCTCCCCCTTGGAGCGGGCCGCCGAGTCCTTCGCCGCGGAGCTCGCCCGGCACCGGATGGGGCGAGGACTCTCCAAGAAGCAGCTCGCCACGCTCATGGGCTTCGACCCGTCGTACGTCAGCCACGTCGAGGGGCGCCGACACCGACCCACCGAAGACTTCGCCCGCCGCGCCGAGGCAGCCCTCGACGCCAGCGGCGCGATCTGGCGGCGCTTCCGGGAGTACGACCAGCTGCGCCAGGGCCCCGCCGCCCCGGCACCCCGCGACCCGGCACCCGGGCAGTGGTTGCCCCCGGGCACCGGCCTGCTGGTCGAGCGCGAGGTCGCCACCCTGACCCGGGTCGACGACGCCTACCGCTGCGTGGTGCGCCGGCAGCTCTGGAACGCCGGCACCGACCCGGTCACCCGCTACCTGGTCCGGGTCGCCGTCGACCGTTGGCCCGACGACCCCGGCCGGTCCAACCGGCACCACCGGGAACACCCGCTCACCTTCGCCGAGCTGCAGTTCCGGGCGTTCCGCGACGACGGCGACAGCCGGGAACCGATGCTCTGGCGGGTCCGGCACGACCGGGACGCGTACAAGGAGGTCTGGCTGCTCTTCGAGAACGCCGACGGCCCCTTCCCGCTGCACCCCGGCGAGCGGGTCGAGGTCGAGTACGCGTACCGGGTCGGCCCGGAGAAGTGGGGGCCCTGGTTCCAGCGGGCCGTACGCCTGCCGACCCGGCACCTGGCGGTGCGGCTGGACCTGCCGGCGGCGCTCGACCCCCGGGTGTGGGGGATGGAGACCTCGCTCTCCGCCGACGAGGGCCCACTGCGCACCCCGGTACGCCGGCACGACCGCGGCGACCGCGCGATCTTCGACTGGGCGACCGACGACCCGCCGCTCAACACCCGTTACCGCCTCCAGTGGCGGTTCCGCCGGGAGCCGGCCGAGCCGGTCCGCCCGGCGGTCGCCGGGCGGCCCGCCGACCGGCTGCGCGCCCTCGGCGTGCTGCCCCGCGACGCCGAGGCGCTCCGGCGACCCGCGCGCCCGTTCGACCTGCCCCGGAACGAGCCCGCCGCGCGGGAGGTGGTCGACCGGCTGATCGACCTGCTGGCCCGGGCCGACGAGCTGCACCCGTTCCACGCCGGTCTGGGTCTCGCCGCGCCCCAGCTCGGCATCGACGCCGCCGCGGCCGTGATCCGCCCCGCCGAGCGCGCCGCGCCGCCGGTCGTCCTGCTCAACCCCCGGGTGGTCGAGGCCAGCCTCGACACCGACGAGCAGTACGAGGGCTGCCTCTCCTTCGCCGACCACCGGGGCCTGGTGCCCCGGCCGCTGCGGATCGACGTGGAACACGCCCGCTGGGACGGCAGCCGGATCATCACCTCGTTCGCGTACGGGATGGCCCGGCTGGTGGCGCACGAGGTCGACCACCTGGAGGGGCGGCTCTGGACCGACCGGATGGCGCCCGGCGTGCCGCTGGTGCCGGTCGAGGAGTACCCGGCCCCATGAGGGTGCGCCCGGGGCGCTCCCGTTCCCGGGGAAGGGGACCGGGTCGCGTGCCCCAGTGGGGAGGGGCACGCGACCCGGTTCGGGGGGAGGAATGCTCTACAGGTTGCCGAAGGTGTCGTACCGGATGTTCTGCGGCGGGACCTTGTCCTCGGCGAGCGCCCGCAGGGTGGCCCGGACCATCGGCGCGGAGCCGGAGACGTAGCAGTCGT
The DNA here is from genome assembly GCF_049844475.1 of Micromonospora sp. DT47. Classification (NCBI taxonomy): domain Bacteria; kingdom Bacillati; phylum Actinomycetota; class Actinomycetes; order Micromonosporales; family Micromonosporaceae; genus Micromonospora; species Micromonospora sp. DT47. Next base: position 317,518 of record NZ_JBNCLC010000005.1, read on the forward strand.
GCGTCGTCCACGGGCCGTACCGGGTGACCACCTCGGAGATGTCCCCCTGCTCACCGCCGAAGTCCGGGTCGTCGCTGCACGCCGGGGTCACCGACAGCCACGGGTGCGCGGCGACCAGCTCCTCCAGGCCGGCCAGGCCGTACAGGTCGTCGGGGTGCCGGGCGCCGTAGAAGACGTGCACCCAGCGGGTCCGGTTCCAGGTCGTCAGGTCCTCCACCAGCGCCTTTATCGGCGCCAGGCCGACCCCGCCGGCGACGCAGAGGATGTCCCGGGTCGAATCGTGGTCCAGCGTCATCGAGCCCATCGGGGCGGCCACCCGGAGCAGGTTGCCCGGCATCGTCCGGCGGACCAGCGCACCGGAGACCCAGCCCGCCCCGACCGGCGTACGGACGTGGAACTCCAGCACGTTGTCGTCGTTCGGGGCGTTCGCCACCGAGTACGTCCGCCACACCCGTGGGTGGTGCCGGGGAACCTCCACGCTGACGTACTGCCCGGCCTTCCAGGGCAGCGGGTGCTGGAGGGCGCGCACGGTCAGCACGGCGATGTCCGGGCCGTGCCGCTCGTGGGTGAGCACCTCGGCGTGCCAGTACGGCGGGTTCTCGTCCGCCTCCGCCCCGGCCAGCATCTTCTCGGTGATCGCCGCGTACGCGTCCCGCCAGGCCTGGTCGTACTCCAGGTTCCAGCCGTCCCCGGCGGTGCTGCGCAGCGCGTCCAGCAGCGCCACGCCCATCGTCGCGTAGTGCGCCGCGTCGACGTGGTACTTGCGGTGGTCCCGGCCCAGCGAGCGCAGGTACTCCTCGAAGCTCTCCGGGTCGTCGACGACCTGGGTGGCGGTGACGATCGCGTCCAGGATCCGGTTGCCCTGACCGGTCATCTGCACCGGGAAGAGCTGCCGCAGGCCCGGGTCGAGGAGGAAGAGCCGGGCGTAGAAGTGAGCGCTCAGCCGGTCCCGGTCCTCCTCGACCAGGGTCCAGCTCTCCTTCAGCAGCCGCGCGAAGCTGTCCACGGGGCGCTCCTTCTCCAGATGGCGGATCGGGCCCGTCTAGAATGTCCACGGAACGTGCGCACCGGTCGCACAGAATGTGCGACTTCCTCACCTGGCCCGCCCGGCCGGTGCCGCCGGCCCCCTCCGTCGGGCAGAGTGGTGCGGTGACCGTTGAGGAGCTCACCCGCCCGGTGTCCCGCCGGGTCCTCGGCACCGAGACCCTGCTGGTCCTCGGCCTGTCGCTCGGCAAGTCGGCCGTCTACGCGCTGGTGTCGATCATCGCCGCGCTGAGCGCCGCCGGGCCGCTCTCCGCGCAGACCGCCGCGCTGAACACCTCCCAGTCGGCCCGGCCGTGGCTGGACCTGACGCGCCAGCTGCTCGGGATCTTCTTCGCGCTGCTGCCGGTCCTGCTCGCCGTACACCTGCTGGCGCGGGACCCGGGCGACCCGGCGCGGACGCTCGGGGTGGACCTGCGCCGGCCCGGGTCCGACCTGGCCCGCGGCGCCGGCCTCGCGGCGCTGATCGGCCTGCCCGGCCTGGCGCTGTTCTGGGCCGCCGCGCAGTTGGGCGTCAACGCCACGCTGGTGCCCGCCGGACTGCCCGACCTCTGGTGGGCGGTGCCGGTGCTGATCCTCGCCGCCGTGCAGAACGCCGTGCTGGAGGAGGTGATCGTGGTCGGCTACCTGGTGACCCGGCTGCGCCAGCTCCAGTGGCGGTTCGGCGCGGTGATCGCGGCGAGCGCGCTGCTGCGCGGCTCCTACCACCTCTACCAGGGCTTCGGCGCGTTCCTCGGCAACGCCGTGATGGGTGTCGTGTTCAGCCTCTTCTACCTGCGTACGAAGCGGGTGATGCCGCTGATCGTGGCGCACACCCTGCTCGACGTGTTCGCCTTCGTCGGCTACTCGCTGCTGCCGAAGGCGTGGTTCAGCTGGCTCTGATCGGGCGGTAGGCGGCCACCGCGCGGGCGGCGAGCCGTTCGGCGGCGGCCGCGTCCCCGGCCGCCGTGGCGAGCACCGCCGCCCCCGGCAGCAGCCGGGACGCCAGCCGCAGCGCGGCCCAGCCACCGGCCTGCACGGCCAGCGGCACCGCGAGCCGCCAGGCCGCCTCCGCCGCGCGTGGCCACGGCCGGTCCCCCGGACCGTCCGCCGCCCGGGCCGCGTCGAGGGCGGTCCGGGCGCTCGCCGCGTCCGGGTGCACCTGGGTCAGCACCAGCAGCTCCACCGCCCGGTCCGGGTGCAGCGGGTCCCGGCCGTACGCCGCCGCCAGGTGCAGCACCAGCGCGGCCTGGGTCCAGAGCACCGCCGCCAGCTCGGCCACCGGCGCGAAGAGCCCGGCCACCGCCGCGGCCGCGCCACCGGCCCCGGCCGCCCGGACGAACCGCCGGGTGGCGAGCCGGGCCAGGCCGTCGGGAGCCGCATCCGGGTACGCCTCCCGCAGCCGCCGCGCCCAGTCGCGGGCCTGCGGCCCGACCCCCTCGACGGCGGCCAGGGCGAGCAGCTCCGGCGCGAAGCCCGGGTGGGCCAGCAGCCGGGTCCGGAGCTCCACCAGGCCCAGTTCCCGGGTACGCCCCGACTCCGGCGCCCTGGTGGTCGGGGCGGCCTGGGCGGTCAGCGGCTCCGCCGGGCGGTCGGAAGGGACGACCGGCTGGACGCGGCTCGGTGCGGTGCCGACCGGCAGGCCGGCCGTTTCCGCGACGCTGCTCGGCGGAGCGGCCGCCTCGTCGACGGCGTTCGGCCTGGTGGCCGTTTCCTCGGTGCGGGCGACGGCCTTCCTCGGCGTGGCCTTCTTCGGGGGCGTCGCCTTCTTCGGTGTCGCGGCCTTCTTCGCGCCCGCGCTCCGGCTGGTCTCCCCGGCCGGGGCGGCCTTCTTCGCCGCCGTGCTCGTCCGCGTGGCCGGTGTGGCCGGGCCGATGTCCTCCACCGGTTGCCCGGTCGCGGCCGTCGCCGGGTCGCCCGAACTCACCGGACCGGTCGGCTCGGCAGCGCCTGCCGTGGCCGGAACGGGCCCCGCCACCGAGCTCTGCGACGGATCACCCGAGGCGGCCGGCGTCGGCCTGCCCGGCGGACTGGTGTCAGCGGCGGTGTCGCGCCGCGCGGTCGCAGTCGCCGTTCCGGCCGGCGGCGCGGTCTCGCTGGCCGTCTCACCCTCCGTCGCCCGTGCTCGCCGCGCCCGCGGCGTACTCCGCTTGGTCCCGGGCCCGGCCGCTCCCGTGGCGCTGGTCTCCTCGGATGCGGCGGTGGCGGCGCTGGTCTCAGCGGTGGCGGCGTTGGTTTCAGCGGCGCTGGCGTCGGCCCTGCCCCGGTCCGGCGCGCCGGCGCCGGGCCGATCCGGCCCGGACGCGACGGGGGCCGAAGAGCGGCTTGCCGGGCGGTCGGCCCCGGACTGCCGAGGCAGCACGTCGTCAGCGGTGGGTGGCCGGAACAGCACTGCGGGGGCTGCCGTCGCGGGGCGTGCCCTCCTCGTGGCCGCGGCCACGTCGGCTGGTGGTGACGCCTCCGCCGGGGTTGGCGGCGGGGTGAAGGTGGCCTTCGGGGAGCGGCCGCGCGCCTGCTCGCGCGGCGCGCGGCGGGGCGGATCGCTCGGCGGCTGCTCCTGCATGTCGATGGAGCGTAGTCGCGAACGTGACCTCGCACACGGTGGAAACACGAGGGGCCGGAGACCGGTTCTCTTCGCTGTCGGTAGTCGCTTTGCTCCCGGTGGGGCCGGACCTGTATCCTCGTCCGCGGTGGTCCGCAGGGTAGGGTCACCAGGGAGACTTCGCCTAGTCTGGTCTATGGCGCCGCACTGCTAATGCGGTTGGGGTCTTAAAGCCCCTCCCGGGTTCGAATCCCGGAGTCTCCGCGCAAAGTTGGTTGTGTAGACTGGCTGAGCACCTGCGCCCGTAGCTCAATGGATAGAGCATCTGACTACGGATCAGAAGGTTAGGGGTTCGAGTCCCTTCGGGCGCACAACGTTGAGCAGGGAAAATGCCCCTCCATCCATTGATGGAGGGGCATTTTTGCGTGCCCCCCGGGGGGCACGGACGCCGCTGGCGCCAGTTGCTCGTGACGGAGAGTCGCCAAGTGGACCGTTCCTACAGCGTGGGGGTGGTCGGACACTGGCGGCGTGCAGTTCGTGGGAGTGGTTGGACACCGGTGGCGCGCCTGCCGACGAGTCAGATGCTCGGGGGGTCGCTGCTCCAACTTGCCGTACCCCACCCTCGCCGCCGGGCGAATCGCCTCGCTGCTGCTCCGGCATGCGGAGTCTTCGCCCCAATGCCCGATCCCGTGTGGCGGGGATGCCGGACTAACCTAGGTCGACTTGGCAGTACGACGGGGTGGGGACCGAAGCTACGTGATCACCGGTGAATTGAAGAGCAAGATCGACCGCGTCTGGGATGCCTTCTGGTCGGGTGGCATCTCGAACCCGCTGGAGGTGATCGAGCAGATCACCTACCTGCTCTTCATCAAGCGGTTGGACGACCTCCACACCCTTGAGGAGAACAAGGCGAACCGGCTGGGCAAGCCGATGGAGCGCCGAATCTTCCCGGAGGGCTGCGACGACCAAGGACGCAAGTACGACGACCTGCGCTGGTCGCACTTCAAGAGCGCGGCGCCAGCCGACATGTTCGAGATCGTCGGCCAGCGGGTCTTCCCGTTCCTGCGGACGCTCGGCGGCGATGGGTCGACGTACTCGCACCACATGAAGGACGCCCGGTTCACCATCCCCAACCCGGCGCTGCTCGCCCGCGTGGTCGACATGCTCGACCACATCCCGATGGAGGACCGGGACACCAAGGGCGACCTCTACGAGTACATGCTCAGCAAGATCGCCACGGCCGGGCACAACGGACAGTTCCGCACGTCACGCCACATCATCCAGCTGATGGTCGAGATGATGGCGCCGACACCGACCGACGAGATCTGCGATCCAGCCTGCGGCACCGCGGGCTTCCTCGTCGAAGCCGGCGAGTACGTTCGTCGCACGCATTCAAACGCGCTGTTCGATGCCGTGCAGCGGAGGCACTTCCACGAGAGCATGTTCCACGGCTTCGACTTCGACAGCACGATGCTGCGGATCGGCAGCATGAACATGCTGCTGCACGGCGTGGAGAACCCGGACATCCGCTACCGCGACTCGCTCGCCGAGAACGTCAGCAATGAGTCGGAGAAGTACTCGCTGATCCTGGCCAACCCGCCGTTCGCTGGCAGCCTCGACTACGAGAGCACGTCCAAGGACCTCCAGCGGATCGTCAAGACCAAGAAGACCGAGCTGCTCTTCCTCGCGCTCTTCCTCCGGCTGCTCAAGCCCGGCGGCCGGGCGGCGGTCATCGTGCCCGAGGGCGTGCTCTTCGGATCCAGCAAGGCGCACAAGGAACTGCGCCGCATGCTCGTCGAGGACCAGAAGCTCGACGGTGTGGTCAAGCTACCGAGTGGCACCTTCAAGCCCTACTCCGGCGTCTCGACGGCGATCCTGCTGTTTACCAAGACGAACAGCGGCGGCACCGACAACGTCTGGTTCTACGAGGTGACCGCCGACGGCTGGAGCCTCGACGACAAGCGGACGCCGCTCCTGCCGGCCGAGAAGCTCGGGCCGGTGCCGGACGTGGCGTTGGTCGAGGACGAGCACGCGAAGAACAACCTTCCGGATGCCTTGGCGCGGTGGTATCGGCGTGACGGCGACGAGTTGCAGCGGACACGGACCGAGCAGAGCTTCTGCGTACCCAAGGCCGACATCGTCGAGCAGGGCTACGACCTCAGCCTCAACCGTTACAAGGAGGCCGTCCACGAGGAGATCGAGCACCGCTCGCCGCTGGACATCCTGTCCGACCTCGAACGCCTCGAATCCGAGATCCAGCAGCGCATGTCCGACCTGAAGGCGATGCTGCGGTGAAGGATTGGCGATTCGCTCAACTGGGCGACCTCTGCACTATCACGGCTGGCGGCACCCCTTCTCGTTCGAATCCGGGCTACTTCTCTGGCGATATCCCGTGGGTCAAGATCAGCGACATGCTGCAAGGCCGAGTCGTGTCGACGGAAGAGTCGATAACAGAGCTGGCGCTGAAGAACAGTACGGCGAAGCTGCTGCCGGCAGGAACAGTCCTGATCTCAATTTTCGCCACGATCGGCCGAACGGCCGTCCTTGGGGTCGACGCCACAACCAATCAGGCTATCGCGGGAATCACACCACGCGACCCGGAGGTACTCTCGCCGCTTTACCTCCGGCGCTATCTCGATAGCGTTGTCAGCACTCTAGAACGCAAGGCTAGGGGCGCCGCCCAGGTAAACATCAACTCAACAATCCTGAAGTCGTTGCCGATCCCAGTACCCTCGCAGGCGGAGCAGCAGAAGGTTGTGGAGGCGCTGGATCGGGCGGACGAGCTACGCGCCAAGCGACGCGAAGCCCTCGCCCGCCTCGACGACCTCACGCAGTCCATCTTCCTCGACATGTTCGGCCATCCAGTGAGGAACCCTCGCGCGTGGCCGATGGCGCGGATTGAAGACGTGGCAGACGTGCAAGGTGGCCTTCAACTGAGCGGCTCGCGATCGAGGCACCCTATCGAGGTGCCATATCTACGTGTTGCGAATGTCCACCGTGGCCGGCTTGACCTAACCGAAATCAAAACGCTGCGGGCCTCAGAAGCTGAAGTTTCCCGCACTTCCCTCAGGGACCAAGATCTGCTCATCGTCGAAGGTCACGGGAATCCTGAGGAAATCGGGCGGGCAGCCCTGTGGGATGGCTCCGTCAGCCCGTGCGTTCATCAAAACCACCTGATTCGGGCGAGGTTCAATCCCGCAAGCATCGTGCCCGTTTTCGCCTCGTACTACGTGAACTCGCCAGGCGGCCGCCGACACTTGCTCAGGGCAGGTAAGACCACTTCGGGACTCAACACGATCAGCGTCGCGGACGTTCGTTCCACGCCTATCGCTACGCCACCGCTCGATCTGCAACACACGTTCGCTCGTCGAGTTGCGAACGTCGAAGTGCTGAAGGCGGCGCATCGAGGAAGCCTCGCAGAGCTGGACGGGCTGTTTGCGTCGGTGCAGGACCGGGCCTTCCGGGGGTTGCTCTGACGTGGGAAGATCGAGGGCTGTCGACTGTGGGGGGTTGGCGCTCGGATGAGCAACTTTGCGTTCCTGCGGGCTGAGTGGCCCGTTCTGTTTGGCGAGGCCCTGCGGGCGGAGCGGCTGGCGGTTGCTGACCCGCGAGCTTCGTGCTTCTACGCCCGGCGGGCGCTCGAACTCGCGCTTACCTGGCTCTTCGAGGCCGACGGCACGCTCAGCAAGCCGTACAAGGACGACCTGTCGGCGATGATCCACGAGCCGTCGTTGCGCAACCTGGTGGGCAACAGCCTCCAGGCGAAGATGAACATCATCCGCAAGCAGGGCAACACGGCCGTCCACAAGGGCACGCCGGTGACGCCGAAGGAGGCGGTGCCGGTCGTCCGCGAGTTGTTCCACGTCATGTACTGGATCGCCCGGCACTACACGCGCGACCAGGCGAAGGTCCCGGCGAGCGCCCTGGCCTTCAACCCGGACCTGATCCCCAGGCCGATCCCGTCGCAGGTTCGGCAGCAGACGCAGGTCGAGCTGAAGGCGCTTGCTGACAAGCTCGCCGCTCAGGACGCGGCGCTGGCCGCCGAGCGGGAGAAGTCCGCCACTCTCGACGCCGAGTTGGCGAAGCTGCGCGCCGAGGTCGCCGCCGCGAAGGCCGCCAACGAGGCGCGCCCCGACGACCACGACTACGACGAGGCGCAGACTCGCGACCTCTACATCGACCTCATGCTGCGGGAGGCCGGCTGGCGGCTCGACCGCCCGGAGGACCGCGAGTTCGAGGTCACCGGTATGCCCAACGCCACGGGCACCGGGTATGTCGACTACGTCCTGTGGGGTGATGACGGCAAGCCGCTCGCGGTGGTCGAGGCCAAGCGCACTCGCCGGGATGCCACCGTGGGCAAGCAGCAAGCCAAGCTGTACGCCGACTGCCTGGAACAGCGGTACGGCCAGCGCCCGGTCATCTTCTACACCAATGGCTACGAGACCTGGCTCTGGGACGACACCGCCTACCCCCCGCGCCCGGTGCAGGGCTTCTACACCAAGGACGAACTCCAGCTCCTAGTCCGGCGCCGCGACACCCGCAAGCCACTCGCCAACGCGCCCATCAACCAGGAGATCGTCGAGCGGTACTACCAGAACCGGGCGATCCGGGCCATCGGCGAGGCGTTCGAGACGCAGCAGCAGCGCCAAGCGCTCGTCGTGATGGCCACCGGCGCCGGCAAGACCCGCACCGTGATCGCCCTGGTCGACATGCTGATGCGCGCCAACTGGGTCAAGCGGGTGCTGTTCCTCGCCGACCGAAACGCGCTGGTCAACCAGGCGGTCAACGCGTTCAAGGCGCACCTGCCCGACGCGGCGACGGTCAACCTGGTCACCGAGAAGAACACCGAGGGCCGGGTGTACGTCTCGACGTACCCGACCATGATGGGCCTGATCAACGAGACCGCGAGCGGCGAGCGGCGCTTCGGCCCCGGCTACTTCGACCTGGTCATCATCGACGAGGCGCACCGCTCGGTTTACCAGAAGTACCGGGCGATCTTCTCCTGGTTCGACAGCCTCCTCGTTGGGCTCACCGCGACCCCGCGCAACGAAATCGACCGCAACACCTACAGCCTGTTCAACCTCGAAGACGGCGTACCCACCGACCACTACGACCTCGACGACGCGGTCAACGAGGCCTTCCTCGTCCCGCCGCGGGCGGTCTCCGTACCGCTGAAGTTCCAGCGCGACGGCATCCGATACGACGACCTCACCGAGGAGGAGAAGGACGCCTGGGACGCCCTCGACTGGGGTGAGGACGGGCCGCCGGACAGCATCGACCCCGACGCGGTCAACAAGTGGCTGTTCAACGCCGACACCGTCGACAAGGTGCTGGAGACGTTGATGACCCACGGCCACCACGTCGCGGGCGGTGACCGGATCGGCAAGACCATCATCTTCGCCAAGAACAACGCCCACGCCGACTTCATCCAGAAGCGGTTCGACCTCGCGTACCCGATGCACCGCGGCCACCTAGCCCGGGTCATCACCCACAAGACCGAGTACGCGCAGAGCCTCATCGACGCCTTCTCGGAGAAGGAGAAGGACCCGCACATCGCGATCTCGGTGGACATGCTCGACACCGGCATCGACGTACCCGAGGTCGTCAACCTGGTCTTCTTCAAGATCGTGCGGTCGAAGTCGAAGTTCTGGCAGATGATCGGCCGTGGCACCCGGCTCTGCAAGGACCTCTACGGCCCCGGGCGGGACAAGCAAGACTTCTTCATCTTCGACTTCTGCCAGAACTTCGAGTTCTTCAACCACAACCCGAAGGCGGTGGAGGGCAAGCTGGGGGAGTCGCTGACCGAGCGGCTGTTCAAAGCCCAGCTCGAACTGATCTGGCGCCTCGACCAGCGCCTCCCTTCCGACGCCGGCGCGGAGGCGGAGGGCGACGGGACGCAGAGCGAGGCGGCGCTGCGCTGGGACCTCGCCCGCAACCTCCACCGCCGGGTGGAGAACATCCACCTCGACAACTTCGTCGTCCGCCCCAAGCGGCGCCTGGTGCAGTACTACGTCGACTTCGAGCACTGGCACCGGCTCACCCCCGAGGCCGTGGACGAGATCGGCGGCAACCTCGCCGGCCTGCCCACCGCCGTGAAGGACGAGGACGAGGCCGCCAAGCGGTTCGACCTGATGGTGCTGCGCCTCCAGCTCGGCCAGCTCGACGTGGAACCCGCCTACGACAGGCTGCGCCGGCAGGTGCAGGACATCGCCTCGACGCTGCTGGAGCAGACCAGCATCCCGGCGGTCCGCGAGCAGCAGCAGCTCCTCGACGAGGTCGCCGGCGACGAATGGTGGCAGGACGTCACCCTGCCGATGCTGGAGCTGATGCGCCGCCGCCTCCGCGGACTGGTCAAGCTGATCGAGAGGTCCAAGCGGGCCATCGTCTACACCGACTTCACCGACGAGCTCGGTCAGCCCACCGTCATCACGCTGAACGACATCAAGATCGGCACGGACTTCGAGCGGTTCCGCGCAAAGGCGCGGGTGTACCTGCGTGCCCACGAGGACCACCTGGCGCTGCAGAAGCTACGCCGCAACAAGCAGCTCTCTCCGACCGACCTCGACGAGTTGGAACGAATGCTGGCGGCCAGCGGCGGCGGCACTGAGGACATCGACGAGGCCCGCCGCTCGGCCCATGGGCTCGGCCTGTTCATCCGCTCGCTGGTCGGGCTTGACAGGGAAGCGGCCGCCGAGGCGTTCGGCGAGTTCCTCGCCGGCCGCACCCTGACCGCGAACCAGATCAACTTCGTCAACCTAATCATTGCCAACTTGACCCAAAACGGCGTCATGGAGCCCGACCGGCTCTACGAATCTCCGTTCAATGAGATCGCCCCGCTCGGGCCGGAGTCGATCTTCCCGTCCGCCGATGTGGACCAGTTGGTGGCGATCCTCAACTCAGTCCGAGACACCGCCGCCCCTGCGGCCGAAGTGGCTTAAGCCAGGCGAGGACAAGCAGCCGCTCACCTCCCTCGATTGAGTTCGATCAACGCGGCCCGGCAGCGCGCCGCGCCGGCGCGGCCCGGGCTTGCTGGCGACCTTCGGCTGGCATCAGCCGGCCCCGCCGCCACGCTGGCAGCAAACAGTGACTTTGTCCTGGTAGTTGCGGGCGGGCCGCTGAAGAATGAGACGGAAGTGGGCCGGACGGATACTCGGAGGCGACCGTGAAACTGACTCCTGAAGAGCAGTGGGCGTTGAACGCGCCGTGGACCGAATTGATCGCCCAAGGCGAGGTGGAGGTGGAGTACGAGCCTCGCCCGGTGGTGATGGTGTTCCCGGCGCGGCTCGGCCCCGCCGACGGCATGTGGGTGGCCAAGGAGGCCGACCGCCGCGGCGTCAACCCGTCGGTGGTGATCGAGTCCCTGGTGAGTCAGGCGCGTCGAGCGGCAGATAGCTCGCCAACAGATCAAGAAGCGAGCGACTGACCTGGACCAGCGGATTGATCGGTGAAGCCCGGCCAGGCGGCGGTCACGACAGGCGCCCGGCCGATCGATATATCTACATCGAACCGTGCCACTCAAGTGGCACCTTGGGGGACGGAACCGCTGTCTAGCGTCACGTTCCGTCGACACTGCTACATACCGAATCCGGACACACCCGCATAACTGCAGGTCAGGGCCACCCTATCCTTCCGACTACGGATCAGAAGGTTAGGGGTTCGAGTCCCTTCGGGCGCACAGCAGGTCAAGGGCCGGTTTCCCATCACGGGAGACCGGCCCTTGATCCGTCTGACCCCCACGGCTGACCCCTACGCCTACGCGTCGAAGAGGAAGCCGAGCCGGTCGACCGAGTCCTGCTGCACCCGGCGTGTCGCCTCCACGTAGATCGACTTGGTGACCGTAGGGGAGCTGTGCCCGAGCACGTCCTGAATCCGTTCGAGCGGCACGCCCTGGTCGTAAAGCAGCGTCGCGCACGAATGACGCAAGTCATGCACGCGAATGCGCCGGACTCCCGCCCGCTCGCACAACTGGTCGAAGTGCCGATTGATGTTGCGGGGCTCGATCGGAATGCCGATCTTCGTGGTGAACAGCAATCCATGCTCTTGCCAGCGGTCCCCGGCCGCCTCCCGCTCCGTCCGTTGCAGCGCCCGATGACCGCGCAGCACGTCGACCAGACTGAGCGGCAGAGCCACGGCCCGCTCTGAGCCGTCCGTCTTCACCGGCCCGAACCGGAGCTCACCGCCGGTGCGTTGCAGCGACTGCCGAACGCGGAGCACGTTGTCGACCAGGTCCACGTCGACCCATCGCAGCGCCAGCGCCTCACCGCGGAATCCCTCCGCTCATGCTGTCGGCGGCCCAGCTCGGCGCAGCCACAGTCCTGCTAGCCCTAGCGTTGCCATTCGCCGGGCTCGAATCACCGACATGGCGACTCGACGCCGTCGCAAGCCTGCTCGTCCTCGGCGCACTCGGCACCGGAGCCGCCTACGTCCTGAACTACCGCATCGTTGATGACGAAGGCCCGACCGCCGCATCAGTGGTCACCTACCTCCTGCCCATCGTCGCCGTGATCCTCGGATGGCTCATCCTCCACGAAGCCATCACCGCCGCGATCGCGGCCGGCATCGCGCTGGTCCTTGCCGGGGTCACCCTCACCCGGAAGCGGTCGGCCGAGAAGCGGTAGGAGCTGTGATCCGACAGCTGATGTGCGTGTCTAGTCCCACCACCTGCTTGACGAATCCGTCCCAGCACATGCACGACAGTCGGCCTTGGTTCCTCGGTCGTCCTGGTTACAGTCGGTGACATCTGAGTGCCTGCGGGCGCACTCAAACTCAGGCAGAGAACGAACCATTGCCGCCAAGACGCCATGCACGAGGGGAAGGCCGCCCAGCTCGCTGATCCCGACCCATGCGATGTCGTCATGCTCGTCAGGTGCACGGTTGGTCGGAGAGCCAACCCAGTCTCCAATTTGCCAGACGCCCACGTGAACGGCGTCCTCACCACTGCCGGCATGCAAGACGCCCAACCGTGAAGCGGACTCCGCCACAATGTGAACACCGAGCTCCTCGTGCATCTCACGCGCGAGGGCTTGTAGTTCCGACTCACCCGCTTCGACCTGCCCCCCGGGCAGATCCCAGACATCTGGGTATGCCCGTTTGGTCGGCCTGCGGTGTACTAGCAGGACCGCGCCGTTTTCAACGAGTGCGCCTGTGACGACGACATGCATGACGGGATCAGAGCACAGGGATAGGACAAGCTCGCTCCAGCCAAAGGGGACGCCCAGACGTCCGGATCTGCCGCGATCCGATCGCTACGGGGCGTGGCAGCCCATCGCCGGCGGTTCGGCCATGCCGCGATGCGCGCCCGTGTCGCGGACCGTGAAGGCTTCCGCGGCGCCCTTTGAGGATCATGTCGGGCATCAGGTGGGACGTGAGCGTCAAGCATGTCCCGTGACGGGACACACGCCTGACACGCCGCACTGCCGAATTCCGCTCTATCAGATCAAGGCGGCCCGCAAGCGGGCCGCGCCGGCCCGGCCCCGGCCTGCTGGCGACCTCCGGCCGGCATCGGCCGGGCCGGCCGGCCAGGCTGGCGGAGCACCAAGGACAGGAAGGGCTGAGGCGGGACGATCGCCGTCGGGGTGCTCTCCATCGAGGGCGGGGCGATCGCTGCCGCGCAGCAGAGCTGCTTGCCTCCGAGTCGCGTGGGCGCTGTCCGCGGTTCGATGACGACGAGGACCAGGGCGTGACCCATCCCCCCGGTGCCCGATCCTCTACGCCACCCGGCCGACGTCAAGGGCGCTGCGCGTCGGCACGCCGATGGCCTACGGCCACCCTTGACCCCGACCGCGCGCCGCAGTCCTTGGCACCTATCCGGGGGACGGGGGCAGTCTGGCGGTCACCTGCCGCGAGGGAGCCTGGACGGTCTACGACGATGCCCGACGAGGGCGTGCCTCAGGCGTGTTCCGTCCGAACAGGCGCTGCCGTCACGCTCTCTTCTGCTCGATGCGCCGGTTCTGAAGCGCATCGCGGATGGTTCGCCCGACGGGCGAGGGTTCGTTGTCAGCCACGGTGAGGTCGAAGGGCCGGCGTTCGAAGGCCGGCGGCGGTGGCAGCGCCGGCTGCCCGAGGAAGCGAGGTCTACGGCCGTGGTTCGGCTGCGCCGCATGCACCAGGAACGGGTGGCAAACGTAAACGTCTCCGGGACCACCAGTGGCGAGGGACACCGGCCGATGCGCCGAGGCTGCGTCGACCTGCGGGCTCAGCCGATTCCCATGCTCCCCTCGTTCGCCGTAGGGCAGCAGCACCGGCGGCACGTCCCAGTGCGACCCGACCCTGATCCGCGTCGGCGCATCACCCTCGTCCACCTCGGTGAAGAGGAACAGCATGAGCAGCACTCGCGCCCTGGAGTGGATGTTCGTCCAGTAGCCGGCGGTTCCTGGAACTTCATAGCTGCCCTCGATGTGCCAACCTGCGTCCGGCGGCTCCACCAGGTGCGGGAACCGCAAAGGAAACGACCCGATCGAGTCCCGCGCGGCCCACCGGCCCGGCCCCACCAGCGCATCGAACGCGTCGTGCAGGACTGGGGCGTTCACGGCCTGAACGAATGGCTCCTGGCTCATACCCCCAACCCAGACGACCGGCTGCGTCCATGTCGACGGGTCGTCGGGTTCTGCACCCGTCTCGGCCCACAGCAGGTCAACACACGCGTCGATCACATCGTGCGGCACCGCCTGGTCAAGCTTGACGAACCCATCCTCGACGAAACGCTGAACGAGAGCTGCATCCATGCGGTGACCATCGTGGATCGACAGCAGCGGCTCAAGCCATTTAGCGCACGCCCCCCGAACCCGGTCCTACAGCCTGCGGTTTCAATGCCAGCGACGCATACAGCCATCCGTACAGCCAAAGCCCCACACTCATGCCGACGTTGCCCGACAATCACGGACGGGCTGACCAGGGGTACCGCCGCGCGACCATTCAGCGCTGATCTTCTTCTAATCCCCAGGCCGCCGCCGCTCGTCCAAGGCGGTGAGCAGGTCCTTCTCGTGTCGCGCGACCAGTTCGTGGTCCGCCCCCGCCCAGGCGATCGCCCACTCGGCGTGGCGCCGCCGCTCTGGGGTGTGTCGGGGGTTGCGCAGGTTCGCTTCCTCCGCCTCGGCGACCTCGGTCTGCCTGCGCACGATGGCCCGAATCAGCGACTCGGGCTCAATGTCGCCGTATCCGTCGCGTAGCTCACGAAGGTGGCGGGCCTGGCCCTCTATCGGTACGTGGCCCTGCGATTGAATGCACCAGGTCCACGCCATGTAGCCGAGGTCATCGAGTCGATCGCCAGGGCGGCATGAATCCCAGTCGATGAAGGCGACCGGAAGGCCACCCTGAAAGATCGTGTTGAAGGGACCCGGATCACCGTGGATGACGTAGCCGGGCAGTGCCTGGTCGACCGCCCGGAGATAGTCCTGCGTCAGCTCCTCGATCACGGCGATGACCATAGCAACTCGACGCCTACGCCCCGGCGTTTCGGCCAGCTCGAGGACAACCGTTTGTGGCTGGTGCGGCGGCTCCTTCTCTGGAAGACTGCGAGCGCCTGCAGGCCGGTGCCATCGGCTGCGGTCTTCTACATCCCTTATAACGGGGGTTTCATTGCCACTCCGCCGCTCGGCGGTGGCTGCGCTCGCATTGGCCGTCACCGGGGCGATCGTCCCCAGCGGTTACTTCGCCTACGCCGCGCAGTCACCCGACCACACGTTCAGTGCCAAGCAGCTGCCGCGCCCGGAACGCTCGCGTGACGTGAAGGAACGCGACTTCGACCCGAACGCCGTCCTGGTTCGCTTCAAGCCCGACGCCACCAGGTCGGCGAAGGACCGCGTCCTGTCCCGCCGTGACGTCCGAGCCTCGTCCGAGGTCGCCGGGACCCGCTGGGTCAAGGTGCGCGGCGAGGGCTCCGCCGTCGACCTGATGCGCACCCTGCGCACGGACCCGGCGGTCGCCAGCGTCAGCCTCGACTACAAGCGCAAGGCCACCGTCGCACCGAACGATCCGGGGTACGTCTACGGTGACCAGTCCTACCTGAACACTGTGCGGCTGCCGCAGGCCTGGGACCGGACCAAGGGTTCCACCAGCCAGATCATCGCGGTGGTCGACACCGGGGTGAACACCGCCCACCCGGACCTGACCGGGCGGACGGTGGCCGGTTACAACGCCATCACCCCGGGCACTTCGCCGGCCGACAACAACGGCCACGGCACGATGGTGGCCGGCATCGCGGCAGCCAACACCAACAACGGCATCGGCGTCGCGGGCGCCGCGTGGACCGCCCGGATCATGCCGGTCAAGGTCCTCGGCTCGGACGGCTCCGGGTACGACTCGGACGTCGCCGAGGGCGTCAGCTGGGCCGCCGACCACGGTGCCAGGATCATCAACATGTCGCTCGGCGGCGAGTACGACAGCGTCGCCCTGCACGACGCCATCGTGTACGCGTCCGGCAAGGGCGCCGTGATCGTGGTGGCCGCCGGCAACGACGGCGACGGGCGGGCCCAGTACCCGGCGGCGTACCCCGAGGTCATCTCGGTTGCCGCCACCGACGCCGCCGGCAAGCTCACCGACTTCAGCTCGTACGGCGACTGGATCGACGTGGCCGCCCCCGGCGCCGGCATCGTCTCCACCGGCCTCGGCTCCGACTACTACATCGGCGACGGCACCTCGTTCTCCGCCCCGATCGTCTCGGGCACCGCGGCGCTGGTCCGCACGCTCTACCCGTCGCTGACCCCGGCCCAGGTGCTCGACCAGATTCGGAAGAACGCCCGCGACGCCGGCCCGCGCGGCATCGACCCGTACTACGGCTGGGGCGTCCTTGACGCGTACGCCGCGGTCGGCGGCACCTGGGCGCCGGAGTTCCCGGCCCCGTCCCTCGGTGCGAACGAGCCCAACGACGTGCCGGCCCGGGCGACCGCGCTCGGAGCCTCGGCCACCGGCACCATCGGCGCCGAGGGCGACGTCGACTGGTACAGGTTCTCCGTCGACGGGCTCAAGGCCGTCAACGTGACGGTGACCCCGCCCGCGTACGACGAGACCCGGTCGCAGAACGTCGACCCGGTCCTCGCCGTCTACGACAGCAACCTGCGCCTGGTCGGCGAGTCCGACGCGTACGCGGCCGGCAGTCCCGAGAAGGTCTCCGGCAAGATCGAGGCTGGCACCTACTACGTCTCGGTGCGCAACTACAACGGCGCCCTCGACACCCGGTCCTACACCCTGTCGCTGGCCAGCGCCACCGCGCCGATGTTCGGGCCGTACCAGGCGAAGACGACCGGGTCGTGGCCGAGCACCGTGGCCATCGGCGATCTTACCGGCGACGGCCGCAACGACGTGGTGATGGCGACCGGTTTCTACTTCGACGCCGTCAACGACTACAAGCTCTTCGTCTACGCCCAGAAGTCGGATGGCACCCTCGACGTGCCGGTTAAGTACGCCACCGGCCTGAAGTACGGGGACGCAGCCGCCCTCGCCGTGCTCGACGCGAACGGTGACGGCAAGCAGGATGTCGCCCTGACCAGCAGCGCGGGTGTGGAGCTCTTCCGGCAAACCGACAGCGGCACGCTGGAGTCGACCGGCACGATCGATGGCACCGCCGACAGCTCCGCCATCACCGCCGCCGACATGGACGGCGACGGCGACACCGACCTGGTGGTCACCAGCGCCGGAATCAAGCTGCTGACCCAGGAGGCGGACCACACCTTCACCGTTTCGACGGTGGCGGCTGAGGCCAGCCCGGAGCTGGAGGTCGGCGACGCCGACGGCGACGGCCGCATGGACGTGGTGGGCTTCCTGGACAAGACCGTGCGGGTCTGGCACCGCACCGACGCCGGCTGGAACCGCACCGACCACCTGGTCTACTCCGGCACCTGGGGCATCGAGGGGATCGAGGTCGCCGACGTCTCCAACGACGGTCGCGCCGACATCGTCACCACGCTGTACCTGAACACGCCGGCCGCCAACGTCGCCGTCCTGTGGCAGAACGCGGACGGCACCCTGGCCGGGCCCCAGCTGTTCCCGTCCGGCGACCTGCCCGAGCCGGTCGAGTCCGCCGACGTGAACGGCGATGGCCGCAACGACGTGGTGACGCTGCAGAGCACCTCGGTCGCCGTCCTCCCGCAGCAGGCGGACGGTTCGTTCGGTGCGCCGGGCTTCTCCGACATGGGGTACGCCACGCACACCAGCCCGCAGGGCATGGCCCTCGGCGACATCGACGGCGACAACAAGATCGACGTCGTCACCGCCAACTACAACTACGGCCTGGTCCTGGCCTACAACGGCGCCAAGCCGAGCCCGGTGGGCGAGCAGCGCTGGGTGCAGGGCGTGTCTCCGGCCGACTTCGGCACCGGCGTGCCGGTCGCGGCCAAGCCGACCGTGACCTTCGCCCGGGACGTGGACCCGGCCTCGGTGACCTCGTCCACCGTGCGGCTGGTCAACGGCAAGACCGGGGCGGCCGTGGCTGCGGACCTGTCGGTCAGCGGCAGCACCGTGACCGTGAGCCCGACCGCGGCGTTGCAGGACAACACGTCGTACCGGATCACCGTGAACGGCCTCAAGGACAGCTCGGGCGCCGCGCAGGCGGAGAAGTTCAGCAGCACCTTCCGTACGGTGAACGTCGCGCCGCCCGCGGTCGGCAACCTGAGGGCCGTGGGCTGGGTCCAGGCCGCCACGCTGGCGTGGACCCTGCCGGCCATCACCGACCTGGACCAGGTCATCGTGCGGTCCGCCGCCGGCACCACCGCGCCGTCCTCGCCCAGCACGGGCACCGCGGTGTACGCGGGCACCGGCACCTCGGTCACCGCCACCGGTCTGGTCGCCGGTACCACCTACACCTTCCGGGTGTGGGTGCGCGACCGCTCCGGCCTGCTCAGCTCGGGTCCGACGGTCACGCTGCTCGGCACCGGCGCCACCATCAGCAGCAACGTCACCGCGTTGACCTACGGCGGCACGGTGACCCTGACCGGCACGCTGACCCGCAAGGACAACGGCGCCGGTCTCGCCGGTCAGCCCGTGCAGGTGTACGGCAAGTACAAGGGCGCTTCCTCGTTCACGCTGATGGCCACCGTGACCAGCGGCACCTACGGGGCGCTCAAATACAGCCACAAGCCGGCCAAGGGCATCAGCTACGAGTGGATCTACCGCGGTTCTTCCACGTACACCGGCACCGTCAGCAGTGTGCGGACGGTGACCGTGGCGACGGCGGTGAGCGCGACGCTGTCGAAGACCTCGTTCGCCCTCGGCGGCACCGTGGCCCTCTACGGTTCGGTCTCGCCCAGCCACGCCGGGCAGACGGTCTACCTGCAGCGCCTGGTCAGCGGTTCGTGGCAGAACGTCACGAGCAAGACGCTCACGTCGTCGAGCACGTACGCGTTCTACCTCAAGCCGGCCAGCAGGGGCACGTACTACTACCGGGTGTACAAGCCCGCCGACACCGACCACGCCGGGGGCTTGAGCCCCTGGCGGAGCTTCAAGGTCTACTGACCTCGTCGGCAGCTTCCGACCGGCTCCCCCGTCCGACCGCGGCGGGGGAGCCGCGTCTTTCCGCCACTACGAAGCGAGCCCGAGCACGACAGCTTCCGCGAATCTGCTCACACCCATCGTGCACCAGCGCGGGCCATCCACGGGCCAGTAGTCGTGAGGCCGAGCGGTCACGAGCGGGCATGAGAGGTCGACGCGCCTGACGGTGGCAGCAGGCGTTTCGGGCATCACGACCACCTGAACGCACTCTTCCAAACTGACGGTGCTCTAAGGTTCGGCCATGCCTGATGACCACAAGGACGCCCAGCTCTGGCAGCTCCGTCAAGGTGGGGAGGTCGTCGCCCAGATTCGCGCGCACGGCGTCGATCAGCCGTGGTTTGCAGGGCAGTTCGAACCAGAACCGGGCTTTGCCGAGCTAGCGCCGCTCTTCCAGCGCGAGGTCGAGCTGGTGGACTCGGCCGGCGACCTGGACGTTGACGCCTGGGAGGCGGTCCAGGCTCAGATCTGCCAGACGGTCGCTTTGGTCAAGCCGGACGGCCAGGAGGTCGCCGACTTCATCCTTCACATTCGTGGCGGTGAGGCGTCGTTCCGGTGGAGTGACGAACCGCTCGACGAGTAGGACGCCGCCTGGCTGTACAGCCATCAGTACAGCCAAGCCGGCCGACACGGGCCGGGGGAGAGCTACACCGGCCGACGACTCGCGCAGGTCAGCGGGACCGGCCGACGCCGGCCGACAGCGTCTTGATCTTTGCAAAGCAGGGGTCAGGTCAGCGGCGACTGCGTCGCGCGCCGTCGCCGCAGCTCCAGGAGCCACTCGCGTACCTGCTCGTCGTTGTGAAGGTAGCCGTTGTTCGGTGCTGCAGGTAGGTCGATGCCGAAGAGTCTGTTCAGTGCCCACCAGCGCAGGTCATCCCAACGGAGCTCGTCATCGGTGACCCACCGCGCAGCCCACCGGTCAGCGTCATCTCGACTAATATGACCTTCCGCAACAGCAGCAAAACGCTCCTCGATCTCGTCTAGGTCTGGCTGCCCTCCGCCGCTCATGGCCGCGATCGTACTGGCGATGGGGTTGTGCCCGATCAAGCCGGCAGATGGGAGCCACAGATGGGAGCCACCGGGGCGGACGGGACCGGACGGGACCGAACCGATGGAGTTGCCGAGCCGCCGAGGACCAGGGCGAGGTGAACCGCACCAGATGGCCTTGACGTGGTCTTGGGAATCTACTGATCAAATGGCGGCGCCGCCCTGCATCAGTCCTAATCTAGTCCTCAAGAGGCTGGATCGCGACCACCGACACTGAGAGATGCCGAGAGGGATTTTCGCAGGCCAGGCGGGGCTCGGGCAGGTAGACCGACGTGGGCAACTTGATCTCGTAATGCGCCGATCACGGCACTACACCGGGCGAAGTACGCGCGCCTTTGCGCGCCGAGCCTATTCTGCGCTCATGCGACGCATCCGTGATCTCCAGCTCGTGAACCGGCTGGGAACGACGTACCTGGTCGTGTTCACCGTCGCGGCGGCAATCGGGGCGTTGGGGGAACAACCTGGTTCCGAGGCGACGTTGTGGCGCTTCCCGGCACCCTGCTGTGGTCCGCTGCCCTCGTGGTGGCCTCGCTGGTGACCGCGCCCGCATGGCCTCCCCGCATGGTCCTGCTGGTCGCGGCTTGGGTGGTCGGCGCTCTTCTCATGTTCATGTCCGCCATGGGACTGTCGTCAACAGTGCTCGCGCAGCGCGGTGAACAGGTCGAAGCCACTGTCATTTCCCTGCGGGACGGCACGGAAAAGGGTCGCCACATCTACTACACCCTCGCGGATCCGGACGGTCGGCGTATCTCGGGAGAGTTGGGAACATGGCCCGGAAGCACCGTTGGCGCCTCGGATAATCCAGAAGGGAGAGTGGGCCAATCTGTCACGGTAATCCGAGATCCCAAGGGCTTGGTCGATCCGCGCCTGCCCGAGGAGGTCGACGCCGAGGCCACATGGATCGCCTGGCTATTTTTCTTTGTCGTTACCGCCGTGCTGTGCGCCCTGGCGGGACGGCCGCGTGTCGCTAGGCGGGGTTGGCAGGGGTGGCGTCGAGCTGAGGCTCACGCGGGGCGCGTGGAGTTGATCCGCCACCACCTCACCCGTCCGGACGAGTGGTGGCAGAACGCCGATCGCGAACAGCGCGCGGCGTACGTGCAAGATCTGCTCGCGCCGCTGCGGCCTTCGGACAAGCTGCTTGCGGAGCTGACGTCGACGATTGGAGGCGTAGTGACAGCAACGGATGACAGCAACGGAGATGGACGGGACGAGGCAGAAGTGGACAAGTGAGGGGCTGCCAACAGCAGTTGCCGACCATGCTGCACCGAGCCGGACATTCTCGCCCAGGCTACGGATCAGAAGGTTAGGGGTTCGAGTCCCTTCGAGCGCACAGCGGTTGAGCAGGGAAAACGTCCTTCTGGTCATCGAGAATGAGCGACCAGAGGGGCGTTTTCATGCATCCATGGATGCACGCCCCGCCGCTGGGGCTGCTTGATCGCAACGGAGAGTCGCCGAGGGCAGCCTCTTGCGATGGTCGACCTACCCGGCGGCTAGGCCCTGGGGCGATGGCTGCCGCGCAACAGAGCCCCTTGTCTCCGGATCTCGTGGGCACCCCCCGCTCAGCGGCAGCGCACATCTACTCGCGCCGTGCCGGAGTGCCCTGACGGGCCGGATCCGCAGGATCCTGCAGCAAGACCCTGGGCCGAAGGCGCGAGGAGCGGTCGTGGAATCGACGCGGAGCCGGTTGGCGACGCTGTTTGTTCTCGCCGTGCTGCCGCCGGTGGCCGAGGCCGGCCTGCTGGTGGACATCGGCCTGTACGCATTAGCGCAGTTCCAGCGTGAGCAGCGGCTCAGCAAACACAGGCGCTGGTGCGCCGGGGTCTGCGGCAACAGCCTGCTCCAGTCGGCGGAAGCCGGCCTCCAGTTCGTCGGGACTGAGCTGGGCGAAGAACGAGAGGGTGCGCAGGCGCAGCCGTTCGAGCATGTCGCCGCAGGTGCCCAAGGACGGCTCGGTGACCGTGCCGAAGCTGGCAACGCGCCAGCCGACCGACGTGAACGTCGCGATGACCTCGTGCAGCGGCTGAAACAGCGAGGCGTCCACCTCGTAACCGCGGGGGAAGTACTCCAGCCACCACGGCCGGGGATGGTGGTCGCTGAAATTCGCGCGCAGTAGCAGCCGCCCGCCGGGCCGGAGCACCCTGGCCAGCTCCCGGGCTGCCCGGGGCTTGTCCTGGACGTGGTGCCAGGACAAGAACATGAGAGCGTAGTCGGCGCTGCCGGACGGCACTGGCATGTCCTCGGCGGTGCCTGCCAGATACCGCACACCGGGATGCTGGGACTGCGTCTGCGCAACCTCGCGCATGCGGAACGACGGCTCGACGCCGGTGACTGGCCCGAACGCTCCTGCCAGCGCGGGGGTGAACCTGCCGGTCCCTGAGCCGACGTCCAGCCCCGCCAGCGGACGCCGCTCGGGCAGTACCGCTTCAAAGGCGCCGATCCATACATGCAGTTGCTGCTGGGTGAGCGCGCGGCCGCGCGCGTAGTCCTGGTACTGCTCCGTGTCGTAGTCGATCGACCTCATCGCACCTCCCGAGTTAGCCGGGCGACCGCAAGCGCCGTCCCGATATATCACGCCGATACATCGGGACGATATTCGTCGTCGCGTCACCCCACAAGGTGCCTGTGCGACCGGAGCTTCACCGACGACCCGCCCGACAAGATCTGCGGGCTACTGGCCACGGCGCAGGAGGCGTCACCGAGCGACAGCTCGCGAAGCTCAACGCCTACCTGCGGGCTGCGACCCCGGCAGGGAGGTCACCGTCGCCCTGGTCGCGCTACCAGCAGCTGCATTCGGCCCCGCGCCGCCAAGAGCACCCCCGGCCACGAGATCGTCGAGCAGGTCATCGTCTCGTTCCCGAGCTACCCGATCTCCGAAGTCGCCCGGCTCGGCTGGATCCTGCGCGCCTGGCGTCAGCAGGTGCTCGCGTACTCGTCGCCGACGGGTCAAGGCCCTGCCGGCAACGACCCAACCATGCCCAATGACGAAGAGCCCCTTTACGCGGCCCGGACGGCACGCACATCGAGTGCTCCAGCGCGACTCACTCGACGTGCCGGACGGCGAGGGCTGACCGGACGGGTGCGACGCCGGGTGCCGGCTATGCCGTCGCCGACGACGCGCACGCTCGGCTGCGGCGCATGCGTGACGCAGGCGACCGACTCGCCAACATCGAGTTCGTCACGTGCCCCCGATGCATGCAATCACTCACCACAAGACCTGTCCCAGGCGGCACATGCCGGGTCTGCCTGCAGCACGACCCCGTCACCGCGGACCTCGAGGCCGACCAGTACGAGCAACGGCAGCTCACCGATCAACTGCGGGAGATGGATGACCGACTGGCAGTCATCGCCGACCAGCTCGTCAGCGCCAACGACGCCGTCGTGGACCGTGAGGCGCTGGTCAAGAGCCCTGTCCGTCGACATCGAACACCGCACGTCGCAGCGCGTGACACCGCGCCTGCAAGCCTTCACGGATGTCTCCAACCGGCTGGCGTACGCACAGGCTCGCCAGCGTGAGCTCGAGACTGTCCTGAGGCAGTGGGACCGCGTTGACGATCTCGCAGCGGCCGAGGATCGGCTCCGCGCCGAACGCGACAGTGTTCGAGCCGAGTTCGAACGCCTGGAGAACGCCATTGAAACGCGTCGCCGCGGAATTCTTGATGAACTCAACGCCGAGTTCAGTCGCGCCATCCGCAGCATCGGCGTACCCAGCATCGAAACAACTCAGATCCACCCCACGAATTATCTGCCGATGTTAAATGGAAAGCCATTCCACAAGGCGAGCAGAGGCGGCGGCATCATCACCGCCACGCAGATCGCATACTGGACTTCGATACTGTGTGTTGTCGTCACACGCGGCGACACTTACTATCCGTCGTTCCTGCTTATCGACAGTCCTCGCATGGCATTGAACTCCGCCACTGACATCTCTGCAGCCCTATACCGTCGGCTGCGAGACCTCGCCAGCGCGCTGCCGGGCAAGCTGCAGCTGATCGTCGCGGACAACCAACTGCCCGACTCAGTCCAGCGAGACTTCGCCGAGTTGGACTTCGACTATGACCGTCCGACGGTGGCGACCGTCGACCACCCGGGCCCTGCAGCCGTTGAAACGATCGAAAACTGCGATGACCTGCCATAACAGCGTGATGACTGCAGTCGTTGGAAGCCGATGACCGGGGCGGGTGCTGCTGAGGCGGCCGGAGGTGGTGCGCCTTCCGGCCCGGACTCGATCTTCCCGTCCGCCGACGTCGACCGCCTGATCACGATCCTCAACTCCGTCCGAGACACCGCCGCCCCTGCGGCCGAGGTGGCTTAGCCAGCCGAAGAGATGCAGCCGCCCTGCCTCGTGAGCGACCTGTCCTCCGTCGACTGATGCGCGACATTCCTCTGCCAACTGATCTGCGACACCTCAGCGCGCTGATCGCGGCATGTGCATGCGTTCGTGAGTGGTGTCGGTTGGGGACGACCGTCGTCGTCGGCTTTGCGAGCTACCCAGCCCCTTCACGCCTTGTGGTCTTTCGGTTCTGCTTGAGATTGCGAGCCTCGTCGGTAACGACGGCTAGGAAGGCCGCGAGCGCGGGAGCTGGGGGGCCGTCTCGGAGGACAACGACCAGTCGACGTCCGAGCTTCTCCTCGGCGACGTCATGAATCGCAAGGGCTGGGTCTGCGGCGGGCAGTGTCAGCGCCGGCAGCAGCGCGACGGCTCCGGTGGTGCGCACGAGTTCGAGCTGGACGTCCGCGTCGCTGGACCGGTGCCGCACGTCGGGCTCGTAGCCGCCGATGGACCGGCAGCTTCCCACGACCATGTCGTGATGGCCGGTCCCCACGGCGGAGGCCACCCAGACCTCGTTCCGCAGCATGGACAATTCGATGGGTCCTCCACGCTTGGCCAGCCGATGCCCGGGTGACAGGACCAGTTTCAGTGGCTCCTCGTGCAGTAGCGTGAACCGCAGCCCTGCCGGCCGGGGGCGTGGGTGGCCGTCGTACTCGTCGCTGATCACCAGGTCGACCGCTCCGAGCCGCAGTCCCGGCAGCGCCTGTTCGAGTTCGAGCTCGGAGACCTCGGCGCGTACCTGCGGGTGCTCGACCATCATGCGTGCCACTGCGGGAACCAGCAGGCGACGAGCCGCTGACTGCAGACCGCCGGCGCGCACGGTGCCCCGCACCTCACCGGCCAGTGCGGCCAGGTCGGCTGACGCCGCCTCGGCTGCTGTCAGCAGGACTCGGGCGTGCTGTGCGAGCAGACGCCCGGCGTCGGTGAGCCGCACACCACGGCCGGCCTTCTCGAGCAGGCGCGCGCTTACCTCCTTCTCCAGAACGCTCAACTGCTGGGACACCGAGGAAGGGCTGTAGCCGAGAGCCAAGGCCACCGCGCCCAGGGTCCCTCGTTCTTCGAGCTCGCGGAGCAGACGGAGCCGACGAAGATCCAGCGTGACCATGCAGGAAGACTAACGAATAAGGTCCACATATCGTCACTGGACCTGGAGTGTGTGGGTGCCGATGCTCTAGGACATGGGTCCCGCACTGTGCCTTCTGTCAGCCGCGTGCTTCGGCGCCATGGCGATCTTCGGGAAGCTCGCGTACGCCGCAGGCGTCTCGCCTGAAGCGCTGCTCTTGGTGCGCTTCGGCCTTGCCGCCGGCCTGCTGGCGATGCTGCTGCTCCTGCGACCGGGTCTGCGGCGCGACCCGGCGAGCCCAGACCGAAGGACGAGTCCCGCTCGGGTGACCCTGGGTCTGCTGGTGACGGCCCTCGGCCTGGGCGCCGTCGGATACGCCACCCAGGCATCCCTGTATTTCGCGGCCTTGAAGCTGATGGACGCCTCGCTGCTGTCCCTGGTCTTCTACACCTACCCGCTGCTGGTCACCCTCACGGCCGTCCTGCTGGGCCGGGACAGCCTGACACCCGGCCGCTGCGCCGCACTGGTGGCCGCCTCCTGCGGGACGCTGCTCGTCCTCCTCGGTACCGGCGGTGTGGACTTCCCCCCGCTCGGGGCGACCCTGGCGTTCGGTGCCGCTGTCACCTACACCGTCTACATCCTCGTTGCTGACACCGTCGTGCGCCGGCTGCCACCGGTGATGCTGTCCGCGCTGGTGATGGCAGGGGCCGCCCTCACACTGGCCGCACGCGCCCTCGTGAGGGGCGGGGTCGACCTCAGCTTCGGGCTACAGGGATGGTTCTGGCTCGCGTGCATCGCGGTCGTGTCCACCGTCTTGGCGATGCTGACCTTCTTCGCCGGCCTGCGGCGGACGGGCCCTTCGACTGCAGCCATCCTGTCGACGTTCGAACCGGTCGTCACCACGGCGCTGGCGGCGCTCACGCTCGACGAGATCCTCACCCCCGCGCAGGTAGCGGGTGGCCTGCTCGTCCTGTCGTCCGTGGCTGCCCTACAGGTGCACAGGGCACGCCCCGGGCATCGCGACGAGAGGAAAAAACCCGTGAAAGCGATCGTCGTCGAGGAGTTCGGAGGCCCCGACGTCCTTCGGGAGGTCGAGGTCAAGCAACCCGAGCCGGCACCGCCTCAGGTGCTCGTGAAAGTCACTGTCTCCGAGCGGGCCAGCGAGGTACAGCCATCCGTACAGCCAAGACCGACGCCAAGCGCCGACGCCACCCGACGGCGACCGACGGGCTGACCAGGCGTGCACCCGGCGGACCAGCGGTTCAGGATCTTCTTCTAATCCCAAGGCCCCTGCCGCCCGGGCTCCACTGGTCATCCGCGGTGCCATCGGAGGTGTAGCTCGTTGTTGCGGACCGCCTGGGTCGAGATGCCGTGCTCGCGCGCGAGGCAAGCTGGTCTCACGCTGTTGGCGACCCCGCACCAGGTGAGACACGTCCTGGCACCCGTACCGGCAGATCTTCAACCACGTCCGCCCACACGAGGCTCTCGACTTCCACCGGCCCGTGATCCACCAGCGGTCAGCGGGCTGCGCTACCGAGCACTCGGTCGGGAGTCAGCCGAACCACCACCCGTACGAGGTCCGCCGGCAACTGCCGGTACTCCTCGCCCGCGCCGGGGCCCTCGTACTTGTCTGCCAGCTGAGCCGCTACCGTCCGGTCGATGTCCTCGGTCACGCTCGCCCGGCCGCGTACCTCGATGTACCGCCCGGCATCGTTCCGGTCGATCACAGTCAGGCTCGCCCGGGGATCCCGCCGCAGGTTCTTCTCCTTGCGTCGACCGGCCTCCGTCGAGATCAGCAGGTCGTCGCCGTCCCGAATGACCCAGACCACCGAGGTCTGCGGACCGCCATCCGGGTTGACGGTGGCGAGCACCGCAGGGTTCGGGCCGCCAAGGAGCTCCCGGGCGTTGTCACTCAGCCTCGCAGTCATCGCGCGAGCGTAGCGACCAACACATCAAGATCGTCAACCCGGTCGTGGTCAAGGCGGCCCGCAAGCGGGCCGCGCCCGGCCCGGCCCCGGCCTGCTGGCGACCTTCGGCCGGCATCGGCCGGGCCGGCCGGCCGCACCAGAAACCGCACTGCGTTGTCTGACGATGGTGTGTGATCCTGCTGCCGTGGAAGTCTGGGATCACGACGGCAAGCTCTACGAGGTCAACTCGTATTACAGCCTGCCCGACGACGCGTGGCAGTACGAGCTGGTCGGACTGACCGGAGCACCGGGAGCCGGGCCGTACATCGCCGTCACGATCCCAGACGGAACGCCGGACGATGGGCCGTTCACGCCGCGCCCGGCGAGCGAAGTGATGTTCAGGGCCGGTAGCGGCGATGTCCCCTGGCCGTTTCATTGACCTGGTTGAGTCGTCTGGCGACATCGTCCAGGACCCCGAGTGACAGCGCGTCGATGATCGCAGACCCTGGGGCTTCGCCCCAGACCCCGCCCTCCCTCTGAGATGCATGAAGCGTGGTCACGGGCGTGATCTCCTCGCCGTGCACCGAGACGGCTGCCCGAGAACCCCCGGGCGCGCCAAGGCCAAGCCGCTTCGCGGTCGCCTACGGCGAGTCTTGTCCCGCCCGGGGAACCTCGGGCATGGACGAGCCTGCCCGACCGAGGAGATCACGCGAGCCGACGAGTGTGGGACGGAGTCCCAGACGGGCCTTCCACGGGCCAGTAAGGCCGTCTCCTACCTCACGACACGCCCGTCAGCAGGCCCGTCGTACACCACCCCCATGGACGCAGCCCGGGATGGCAACAGATGAGGGATCGGTTGACCCAAGTGCTCCGGCCCCCAGGCATGCCCAGGTCGAACGAGGCCACTGCCGAGGAGCCGCGCCAAGTCGAGCTCGATTCCAGCCACGTGATTGTTCGGATGCTGCGCGCTGTCCGGGGACAGCAGCCACAACTGGGCCGCGTTGGCCACCATCTCGTCCGTGTCCTCGGCCAGGATCCCGTAGACGCGCGGCGTTGCTCCAGGCAGATTGGCCAGCCAATAACGGACGTTGACCGAGCGGTCACGCGCCAGGACAAGCAGGTCTTCCTCGGGGACTTGCCATCCGTGCGTGGCCTTGGACCAGACGACGGAGTTTCGAACCTCCCATGCGGGGTCGCGCACGAGTCGTCGGCGCTGGTCGGCTGTCGTGTGCGGATTCATCCCCGCCTGGGCTCGCACCCGAGGCGCGGGGTCGGCGAGCAACGTATCGAGGGCCGTCCGACTGTCCGTCTGTTCGGCCAGAGCAGTACGAACCTCCACCGATGCGTCGTGCTGTAGCAGGGCCACGATTTCGTCTTCAAGGCCGAGCATCTGCGCCAGGATGAACCGCATGTCCTTATCCCGTGATTGGCAGATGGCTCGGCGCACGTCCACGTCGGCGCCAGGGTTGTCCACCACCGCCCATCGGACCGACCAGTGCGGGTCAACCAGCAGCGAAACGAGAGTGTCCTTGGGGCAGCCGGGATTCGCCGCTAGAGCCTCGCGGGTCTGACGGTCAGGGTCGCTCACGAACCCGCGCAGGGCCTCCGCGGTCGTGTCTGGCCTGGAGGCGACAACACGCCGTACCGACCTGGATGGGTCTGACGCCAGCTTCGCCAGCAGTTCCGGGGCGGCGGCCGGATCCGAGGCGACCGACACACGGACCCGGACCTGCTTGTGGCCGG
Organism: Micromonospora sp. DT47; assembly: GCF_049844475.1. NCBI lineage: Bacteria > Bacillati > Actinomycetota > Actinomycetes > Micromonosporales > Micromonosporaceae > Micromonospora > Micromonospora sp. DT47. The sequence continues at coordinate 346,650 of NZ_JBNCLC010000005.1, forward strand.
CGAGGACCGCGAGTTGTTCGGCGCTACTGTTCCCGATCATGACGGCCAGCGTACGAGGCGACGGGCCAGCAGCGGGCCAGTAGCGAGGTCCGCAGACGGTCACGAACGGGCGCTAGCCCGGGGGCTCCAGCCACCGTCAATCGCGCAAGCACCGCTATCGGGGGCGGTCCTTCGCCTCTGTCACCGCCACCTCGGTGCGTCCGCTGACCCGTTCCACGAACACGTCGAGTCCGAACCGTTCGGCGGTTTCGCCGGAGGCGAAGGCGGACGCCCGAGCACGTTGTCGTTTCAGTTGTTGGGTGTGCGGGTGGGGCGTAGCTACCCTGATCAGGACGGGCGGTGCGGCGGCGCGCCATCCAGCGGCCGCGCGGAGGTCGCAGTGCAGATCATCGAGGTCACCGGCATGGGTGTGCGCTCCGCTGTTATCCGCTTGGAGCGCCGGGAGACGCCTCTTCGGTTCATCCTCTTTCCGATGATCCACCTGGGTAGGCCCGAGTTCTATGACGCGGTCAGGGATCGGGTTAGCTGTTGTGCGCTGGTCGTCGCGGAGGGACGAGACCACACGAGGCCGAGGGTGTCGCTGCCCGGGCTGGCGTATCGGCTCCTGCGCCGACAGCGGCGTTCCAGACTGGTCGTGCAGCGGTTGCGTGAAGAAACGCTGGGCGTGCCTGTTGTGCGTCCGGACCTGAGTCTGGATGAAATCCGGCATCGGCTTCGCCGACTGCCGACGGTGACGTACTTGCTCGCGCGCCTGACGATTCGGGTGGTGGTGCCCTGGGTGGCGCTCTACGTGCTGCTCTTCGGTGCGCAGCGTTTCCTCGCCGGCGAGTTAGCCCTTGACGACGACACGCCGTACATCGAGCCCTCGTTGGGCAAACGGTGGGATGACATCGATGGAGTCATCGTCGATGATCGGGACGCCCTCTTGCTCGACGCCTTGGCGAAGATCCATGAGGCGCGCTGCGGGGAGTCCATTGATGTCGCGGTGGTCTACGGTGCGCGTCACATGCCCGCAGTCCTCCACGGTCTGCGGAAGCGGTATGGGTATCGGGCCCGAGGAGCCGACTGGTTGACAGTTTTCGATCTTGATGACTGAGCATGCCCTATGGACGCCAAGAACCTCGATAATCTGCTCTCCTCCGTGGCCTCCCAGACTCCTCCGTCGGCGATGCGGCACGGTTCGGTTCCGCACTCTTCTGCCGCAGGTAGGGCGTCTCGACGTTCGGTCGTGCCGGCGAGCGCCCGTTTCGCAGACGTCAATGCTCGACTGGCGCGGCGACTTCGCTCCTGACCCACCTGTGGCGACAGTTGCGGTCAGTCGCCTGCGGAGGGTCCGGGGAGGCGGTGGAAGCCGAATTCTGCTTGGTTGCTGTTGAGCAGCGGGAACCATCCCGAGGCCAAGAACTCGACCATCGGTCCGACGGCCATCTGACTACGGTCGACGATGGTGGTGCCGTGGTACGTGGCGACAAGGATTAGCGCGCTTCGATCGGGAAGAGCGAAGAACCCTTCGACGCGGTCGTTGGGCGACATGGTCGCGACCAGGTTCAGGTGGCTGCCTGGGACATCCGCCCGGAAGAGCCCGTCCACTCGGCGCGAGCCCCGCTGTTCGGTCAACGTCGCGGAGAACCACACGTTGTCGCCTACCACCTGAAGATCATCGTAGAACTCCCACAGTTGATCGGCTGGTAGCTCGGCCAGCGCCTGCAACTGGGCCGTAGCCCCGGCCACGCCCTTGCGCACGTGGTTGCGCAACCCCGTACCGAATCGCCGAGTGGTACCGGACGCGATATCGAGCAGGCGCGGGTGGGCACCGTGGATGTAGATCAGGGTCTGCGAGTCGAGCCAGGCGTACCGAGACACGCTCGTGCGAAACTGAGCCGACCGCCCCGGTTGCACGCCCTCGACGCACAGCCTCTGGTCATCACCTCTCCACCGCACCCACGCCACCGTGTCCCCGGCCGGGCTGACCGACAGCGACGGCGGACCCCAGCTGAAGCGCCCGATCTTCACCTCGCGCACGACCGCGCCCTGCCCGTCGAGCAGGGTCAGGCCGGCGCCCCGATGAACCACGTATCCGCCCTCGGGCAGGCACACCGGATCGTGCGCGTACCCCCGATAGACCTGCTGCCAGACTCCGTCGCGCGGGTCGCACCGGAACAGGCGCAAATCACCCCGGAAATTGGCCCACAGGTCGGGCATACCCCGACCTGCTGGAGCAGCAGTCACGATCAGCTACTGCCGATGGTTGCACCACCGAATCGCGGACACGAACGAGAAGGGTTGCAGAGACACCCGGAACACCTCTGCCTCTGGACCCGACGTGACCAGCAGTTCTTCCTGATCTAGACGACGAAACACCGCAACAGCATGACCATCACGCCAACCCGGAACAAGCTCTCGTGCCCTCGTCGCTGGTCCCGGTCGCCACAGCTCGCAACCCCGAACGTCCGGTCACGCCGTGGAGCGCGCGGGACGCGCGGCCACGCCGCGGTTGGCGCGGATGGCGATCGAGCAGCCTTTGGCGCGCAGCGCTCCGGAGATCCATGGCGGGTGGTCGACCCATGATCGATGCCGTACTGGAGCACTCGCCGGCCGAGTACGTCCGCCGGCCGCGGGTCCCGCCGGAGTCGCCGACGCTGGGCTTGTCGCTGCGCGTGTGCGGCAAGGGCGGCAGGTCGTCCTGGTGCCGCTGCCACCGGCCGTCGGTCGAGCCGTCGACCGCGCCATCGGCGACCGCACCGCCGGGCCGATCCTGCTCAACCTGCGCGGCACCCGCATGGACCGGCACGCCCGCGACCCGCAGGCTCAACACCGCCACCCCAGCTACATCCTCGCCGCGTACATGGCCTCCGGCACCTGACATCCGCTCGTGCCGAGATGAGTGCGGCTGCCCTCGAACGGGGAGGCCGAAGGCCGGCTCCGGTGTCAGTACACGATCTTGGCGTTATCGTTGCCGCATGCGGGAACTGATCGCGCCCACCACCCGCCTGCACACCGCCTGGCTCGAGGCGCACGCGGAGTGGGGTCCCGGTCCGCACGAGGACGGTTTCGGGCTGGGCCCGTCCGACGAGGTGGACTCACCGGCCGGATTCGCGGCCTGGGTGGCGCGGCTGACAGACCAGTCAGACCCGGCGAAGCCGATCGACGCCGGCAAACACCGTTGCACGTATCGCTGGATCGTCGAGAACGATCGCGTGCTCGGTGGGATCGCGCTGCGGCACGGTAGCAGCGACTACGTGCGGTGGGCCGGCCACATCGGTTACGGCATCCGGCCGTCCGCGCGCCGGCGCGGGTTGGCCGCCTGGGCGATGAGCCGGACGCTCGACGAGGCGCGGGTGCTCGGCCTGGATCGGGTGCTGGCCGTCTGTGCGGTCGACAATGTCGCCTCGGTGAAGACGATCGAGCGGTGCGGCGGCGTCTTCGAGGGCATCCGGGACACCAAATTCGGCCCCGCCCGGCGTTACTGGATCGAGTTTTAGCGATGGGGTCAGGTGCGCGCTTCTCAGGGCTGAGGATCCTGTGGCGGTGTCAATCGCGGGCGGCCGGTCTGCCAGGAAACCACCGCAGGTCGATTACACCGCGCGGTGACACGTGCCGCCGAGGACTGGCTGAACCCGAGGCGGTTCGATGCCTTCCGTGCTTCGACACGCACTGACGCCGGGACGGCGGAGGCCGCCTGACCACGCTCTACTCCCGCCTCATCAACTCCCGTCCCGGCCGCTTGTCGTTGAGCTGCTTTTGCGGTCATCTGGTGCACAATCGCGTCCGGCCGGGCGGCCGCCACCGCTTCACCGACCGACACCGCATCCAGCCCGTCCATCACGACGCCAGCTGCGCCAGCAAGTCCAGCTTGGCCGCGCTCGTCGTCGTCGCCGTCACCTGGTGGCCGCGGGCCACGAGCTGCGGCACCAGCCGCCGCCCCATGACCCCGGTCCCGCCTGCCACGAACACCCGCACAACCATCACCATCCTGATTCCAGAATTGACTCTCAGCCCAGAGACGACACAGCCCCGGCCGTCTGTGACATGGGGAGCGAAGAGGGCGTCTGCTCGGGTGGCAGGCGCGGCCGTCACTCCGCGCCCAGGTCGGGGCGGCTCACATCCGCTCCGGTGTCCGGATGCCGAGCAGGTGCAGCCCCTGCCGCAGGGTCCGGGCGGTCAGGTCGGCCAGCGCCAGCCGGCTCTCCCGCAGCTCCCCCTCCGCCCGCAGCACCGGGCACCGCTCGTAGAACGCGCTGAACGTGGCGGCCAGCCGGTGCAGGTAGCCGGCGAGGTGGTGGAACTCCAGGGTCCGCTCCACCCCGGCGACGACCGCGGCGAAGCCGAGCAGTTCGAACGCCAGCGCCCGCTCCGCCGGTTCGGCGAGCAGGATCTTCGCTTCCGGCCGCGCGCCCGTCCCGGTCCGCCGGAACATCGACCGGATCCGGGAGTACGCGTACTGCAGGTAGGGCGCGGTGTTGCCGTCCAGGGAGAGCATCCGCTCCCAGTCCAGGACGTAGTCCCGGGTGCGCTCGGTGCCGAGGTCGGCGTACTTGACGGCGCCGATGCCGACCGCCCGGCCGATCTCGGCGGTGGTCGCCTCGTCCAGCGCCGGGTTCCTGGTCCGGGCCGCCTCGGTGGCCCGGGCGACCGCCTCCTCCAGCAGCGCGACCAGCTTCACCGACCCGCCGGCCCGGCTGCGCAGCATCCGCCCGTCCGGGCCGAGGATCGAGCCGAACCCGACGTGCTCGGCCCGGGCCGGCGGGCGCAGCCAGCCGGCCAGCTCGGCGACCGCGTACACCATCGCGAAGTGCTGCCGCTGGGGCAGGCCGACGACGTAGAGCAGCCGGGTCGCGCCGAGTTCGGCGGTCCGGTGCCGCAGCGCCGCCAGGTCGGTGGCCGGATAGCCGTAGCCGCCGTCGCTCTTGCGCACGATCAGCGGCAGCGGTTCGCCGTCCCGGCCGGTGAAGCCGGGCGGGAAGACGCAGGCCGCGCCGTCGCTGGGGCGGAGCAGCCCGAGCCGGTCCAGATCGTCCACGGTGGGGGCGAGCTGGTCGTTGTACGCGCTCTCGCCGTGGAAGTCGGCGCTGGTCAGGGTCACGTCGAGCAGCGCGTAGACCGCCAGGAAGTACCGCTCGGACTGCTCCACCAGCAGCCGCCACAGCTCCCGGGTCCGCGGGTCGCCGCCCTGCAGCGCGACCACGGCCTGCCGGGACCGCTCGCGGAACGCCTCGTCGGCGTCGAACTTCTCCCGGGCCGCCCTGTAGAACGAGTCCAGGTCGCCCATCGACAGCTCCCGGGCCGCTTCCGCCTCGCCCAGGTCGACCAGGTGCGCGATCAGCATCCCGAACGGCGTCCCCCAGTCCCCCAGGTGGTTGACGCGGACCACCCGGTGCCCGAGCCAGTCCAGCAGCCGTACCGTCGCGTCGCCGATGACGGTGGAACGCAGGTGCCCGACGTGCATCTCCTTCGCCACGTTCGGCGCCGAGTAGTCCACCACCACGGTCTCCGGCGCGGGCGTCACCGGCACACCGAGCCGCTCGTCCCCGGCCAGCTCGCCGACCAGGGCGGCGAGCGTCCGGTCGGCGATGGTGAGGTTGAGGAAACCCGGTCCGGAGACCTGCGCGGTCGTGCAGAGGTCGTCCAGCGCGGCGCGGTCCAGCACCGCCGCGGCGATGTCCCGCGGCGGGCGTCCGAGCCGCCGGGCCAGCGCCAGCGCCGCGTCGGACTGGAAGTCCGCGCGCGGGGAGCGCCGGACCACCGGGTCGACCGGGCCGCCGGCCACGGCCGCGAACGCCGGCGCCAGCCGGTCGGTGAGCAGCTTTTCCAGATCCATGGGTACGCCGATCTCGCTCGGATCCGCGCCGTCACGCGGATCTCCGGAAGGGGAGAGTGCGGGCGGACCGAGGACGATCGGCGATGACCGGCGGCTCGATCCGCCGGTCGCGCAGGGAAGGGTCAGCGCGGGCGGGCGACGGATCGCCGGCGTCGCTCCGCACCGACCTGGACGTCGTACGACGTTGCGGTGGTGCAGGCGGACGCGCTGGTCATGGCCGGGAGCCTAGCGGGCCGGTCGGGTACGCGTACACCGCGTTTCCCGGCCGGCCCGGTGGTCGTACCGTCGGAATCAGGCCGGCCTGCCCGCGGCCTTGCGGGCCTGTGCGGCCCGGCGCCGCACCTGCTGGTACGCCGCGGTCAGCCCCATCGCCCGGCGGACCTCGACCAGGGTCCGGCGGACCTGTTCCCGGGTCCGCTCGGTGCCCTCGACGATCAGCTGGTCGACCAGTCCGGGGTCGCCCTCGATCCGGGCCCGTCGCTCCCGGATCGGGTCCAGGAACCGGTTGAGCGCGCCGGCGAGCGCCTCCTTGACCTCGACGTCACCGATCCGTCCGGCCCGGTAGCGCTCCTTGAACTCGGCCACCTGGGTCCGGTCCGGGTTGAACACGTCGTGGAACGCGAAGACCGGGTTGCCCTCGACCGTCCCCGGCACGTCGGCGCGGACCCGGTTCGGGTCGGTGTACATCGCCATGACCTTGCGGCGGACGGTGGCCGGGTCGTCGGAGAGCGCGATGGCGTTGCCCCGGCTCTTGCTCATCTTGCCCTGGCCGTCCGTGCCGACCAGGGTGGGCGTGTCGGAGGCGATCATCTCCGGCACCGGGAAGACCTCCCCGTAGAGGTGGTTGAAGCGGCGGGCGATCTCCCGGGTCACCTCGACGTGCGCCGCGTTGTCCTTCCCGACGGGTACCACCTGCCCCTTCACGCACAGGATGTCGGCGGCCTGGAGGACGGGATAGCCGAGCAGCCCGTACGGGACCTCCTCCCGGCCGGCGTCGCGGGCCATCTCCCGCACCGACGGCACCCGTTCGAGGCGTGGCACGGTGACCAGGTTCTGGAGGAGCGTGTACAGGTCTCCGACCTCCGGGATCGCGGACTGGAGGTAGAAGGTCGCCCGGGTCGGGTCGACCCCGCAGGCGAGGATGTCGGTGAGCATCTCCCGGGCGTTGCCGGACACCCGCGCGATGTCCTCCCGGCTGTTGCGGGTGGTCAGCATGTGCAGGTCGGCGATGATGAAGTAGCTGTCGTGGCGCCGGTGCAGCGCCACCCGGTTGGCGATGCTGCCGACGTAGTGGCCGAGGTGGAGCCGCCCGGTCGGGCGGTCCCCGGTGAGCATCCGTGGAACAGACATGGTGGTACGCCTTTCGTGCCGTGGGAACGGTGCGGGGCGCGCACGCGCGCGATCGACCCGGGCGTGGTCGCCCGTCAGGGTCGGTGGAAGCAGCTCGTCAGAGTGCGAGCCGCCATCGCGCGCCGGCGCGGAACCGCAACCCACCGGCACGGAGGACGTCGAGGATCCGCTCCCGGCCGTCGCCGGGGCTGGTCGGGAAGGACGGCACGAGGTCACGCGGGAGACCGTCCACGGCCTCCGGCGTGAGGATGACCGGCCGGACCATGGGTCCACGGTAACCGCGGAGCGCGGATCGTGGGGCCCGGCCGGTCCGGTCAGCACTGCCGGTAGCTGTCCTCGTAGTAGCTGCGTACGGCTGCACCATCTGGGGTGGCTTCATGGCCGACCCGGGCGGGACGATCCAAGGTCGCCGACCGCGCGCTGGCATACTCGCCAACCATGGTGCTGTCGCGCGGCTGGTCCCTCTTCCTCGTCGGTGTCGGCGTGTGGACCTGGGTGATCTGGCCGAGGTTCGCGGTCGCCATCTGGAACGACCCGCGTGCCTGGGCGACCGGCACGGTCGGCGAGGGATCGCCGACCGGCTTCCTCTGGGTGCACGCCCTGCTGATCACCGCGTCGCTGGCCATCGGCACCACCGTCGGCGTGCTCGGCGTCCGCGGCTGGCGGGCGTCCCGCCGGCGCGGCGCCTGACCCGCGCGGTGCCTGCCATCCCGCGGCGCGCCTGCCTCCGTTCGGCCCCTCAGCCCCCGGGAATCGGCACCGATACGGCCGTGAGCTGGGAAGACAGATCAGCGGTGATGATGTGACGCGGGACGCTACCTGCGGATTTGACGATCAAACCCGCAGACGCGTAACTTTCTCTCTGCCAGCGCGGAACGGGGCAAACGGGACGAAAGTCCTGAAGCCGCCGTTCGAACTGGCACCGGGTCAGATGGGGGTTCGCCCCCTGCCGACACGGTCCGGGCGGTGCTCGCCGGAATCGCCGTGAGGCGGATTTGGACGAGCGACACCGACCGGGTAAGGTTGTCGACCGGCAGGAAACCGGGCGAGCGTGCGGGACACCGCAGCGGCCGGTCTGCCAAATCCGATGATCAAGCACGGCGGTTTACCGCTGCGCGCGATCACCGGCGCCAACCCGCACGAAGCGTGATAGACCGGGACAGACCGGTTGACACGCGGAAGACGGTGAGGTAACGTAGTAAAAGTGCCTGGCGCGAGAGCGGCGGTCACGATAGAGCGGAAATACCCCGGGTCGGGGGCTCCACGGTGTGGGGTTTCTGGGCGGTGTGTGGTTGTTCTTTGAGAACTCAACAGGGTGCTTGATAAGCCAGTGCCAATATGATTTATACCCCGGACTGGT